>JAWKIQ010000002.1:619791-929686 GCA_041394185.1 Acidimicrobiales bacterium | reverse complement strand
GGCGGCGGCCGACCCAAACCCCAACGCAACGCTGGCCGCCATAGCCAGGGCGCATCCCGACGCGCCGACCTGGGACGCCACTGCCGTCGTTCCGTTCAGCTCGGCCCGCAAGTGGGCTGCAACCTCGTTCGGAACCCACGGCACCTGGGTGCTCGGCGCTCCTGAGATGGTCATGACGACCTTCGACGAAGATCGTCTGGCCCAGCACACGCAAGCGGGCCGCCGGGTGGTGATGCTGGCGTCCAGCGCCCAGCCTCTCGACCCCGACGCACCCGAGCTCCCATCCGACCTGACCGCACGCGCTCTCGTCCTGCTCGAAGACGAGGTCAGGCCCGATGCGCCCGAGATCCTGAGGTTCCTCGTCGAGCAAGGAATCTCTCTTCGGGTCATATCCGGAGACCATCCCGCCACGGTCGCAGCCGTTGCGGCTCGAGCCGGAGTTCCCCAGACCGAGTCCGGTTTCGACGCCCGCGACCTGCCAGACGACGAAGACCAGCTGGCAACGATCCTGACCACGTCCGCAGTATTTGGTCGCGTAACCCCTCACCAGAAGCGAGCCATGGTCAAGGCGCTGCAAAGTCAGGGACACGTGGTTGCCATGACCGGCGACGGCGTCAACGACGTATTGGCCCTGAAAGACGCCGACATGGGCATCGCCATGGGCTCGGGCTCGGCAGCCAGTCGGTCGGTCGCCCAGTTGACCCTGCTGGACAATCGGTTCTCTACGCTGCCGCTGGTGTTGTCCGAGGGCCGCAAGGTGATCAACAACATCGAGCGGGTTGCGACCCTGTTCGTAGCCAAGGCCGCGTACGCGGTCTTGCTGGCGCTGGGCTCGGGCCTGTTCGGTTCACCGTTTCCGTTCCTGCCGCGTCATCTGACCCTGATAGGCACGTTCTCGATCGGTGTGCCCGGTTTCTTTCTGGCGTTGGCTCCCAACGACACCCGCGCCCGATCCGGGTTCATCAAGCGCATCGTCTCGGTTGCTGTTCCGACCGGTGCCGTGGCCGCAGTGGCAACTTTCACTGCATACGAAATCGTGCGGCGCAGCGACGCGACACTGACCGAGGCCCGTACCGCCGCCACCGTGGTGTTGCTGTCGGTGGGTCTAGCGATTCTGGCCGCGGCAGCCAGGCCCATCAACAAGCGTCGCGCCCTGCTGGTCTCGTCGATGGCCGCCGCCTACACCCTCATCAGTGCGATCGGGCCGCTCAACACGTTCTTCGAACTCGACGCCCCGCCCGCCATCCATTGGCTGACGATGCTCGTTGCATCGAGCGTCGGAGCTGTGTTGGTCTTGTTGATAGCCCACCGTGTAGACCCGCGTCCGTTCCGAACAAGGTGATCCCATGACCGTCGACTATCCAACGATCATCGAATCCGAGACCGCAAGGCTGGTCGATCTGGCACAGACAGCTCCGCTCGACGCCAACGTTGCGACCTGCGGTAGCTGGTCTCTTTCGGACCTTATCTCGCACACCTCGCGCGTTCATCGCATGGCGGCTGCGGCTCTTCGAGGCGACGAACTAGTCAACGGATCTCCCCAGACCCACAGCTTCGACCCCGCTTCGCAAAGCCTCGCCGACTACGTCCGCTCTGGTCTCGACGAACTTCGCAGCGCAATCGCCCAAACCGACCCCCAAGCCCAGACCTGGACCTTCGCAGGGCCGCGGCCGGCTCGCTTTTGGCCCAGACGCATGGCGGCCGAAACAGCCGTGCACCGCTGGGATGCCGAGAACGCCATCGGTGTGGCCGCCGGCTTCGATCCCCAGCACGCCGTCGACATGATCGACGAGTTCTTCGATGTGTATGTTCCCCGCAAGCCGCCCGAAGCCTTCGCCGACGAGCGCGGTCGCACGCTTCACCTTCACGC
Source organism: Acidimicrobiales bacterium (assembly GCA_041394185.1). Lineage (NCBI taxonomy): Bacteria > Bacillati > Actinomycetota > Acidimicrobiia > Acidimicrobiales > Acidimicrobiales bacterium. The sequence goes on along the minus strand of JAWKIQ010000002.1, from coordinate 927,816 downwards.
CAACGACGCCGACGGCGAATGGGTCATCACGCGTCACCCCGACCACATCGACATCGAGAAGGCACACGCGAAAAGCACCACCGCTGTTCGCGGTGGTGCTTCATCACTGGTTCTATTCGTCTGGAACAGGCCCATTCAGCCCGACATCGAGATATTCGGTGACACCGAACAACTCGACGACTGGGCCAGGGCCTTCAGCTTCTGACGTCGACTTCTAGCGTCTCGTGGCTCGGAAGATCGACCACTCGATCCTTCCAACTGCTGGCCTCGCTGATCGCAGTCGCGTATTTGGCCTTTCGGCGTGCAACCCGACCCTTGACCTCGTCGGGTGACTGCACCGTCCCGTCGTACTGGGCCTCGATGCCTTCACGCAACATGATCAAGGCCTCGGATCTCAACTGACTGATCCGGCTCTCGGTCACGCCCAGATAGCGAGCCAACTCGAGCGACGTCGCACCTTCCAGGAAGTATCCGACGATCACCGCCCTGTGACGCTCTGGCAGCAACTTCACCGCATCGCGCAGATACCCGCGCATCTCTCTCAGCTCGACATCTGCATCTGGCTCCAGGGTCACCGAGTCGGCCAACACGTCGACGAGAGTCAACTCTTCGTCGTCGTCCGGAGCGACATAGTGGTCCAACGCCAGAACAACAGACCGATGAACACGGTCCTGTAGCCGATCGAGCCTCTCTCGATCCATGTCCAGCTCTTCGGCCAACTCATCTGCGTTGGGTAGTCGACCCAACCTGTTGGCCATTCGCTGTTCAGCAAGTTCCAGCTTTCGGGCCAGATTTCGTACCGAACGAGGCGCCCAGTCGGCTGCACGCACCGAATCGAGGATGGCTCCTCTGATTCGCTGAGCTGCAAACCGCTCGAAGGGCACACCCCGGGACGCGTCGTAGCGTTGAGCCGCCTCGACCAGTCCCAGTGCGCCCGCACGAGCGAGCTCTTCGCGTTCTACATGCCGGGGAAAGTGCACCGCCACTTGAAACACAACGTGCTTCACAAGTTGCAGGTTCGCCTCTATCCGGGCCACGACATCCTTGTCCTCGCCCATTCAGCAACAGCTCCCTCTGTTTCTGTATGTCACGGGCCGAACAGGCCCGCACGACACCATCGGCACGCGCGGGTGTTGTCTTTACCTTTTGTGTTGATACAGAGGGAGATAAATCGCGGGTCAGGCGAGCCCGCTGAACGTGGCGGCGCGAACCCCGCGGCGATACAGCTCGTCGAGCCAAACCTTGGGCTCGTCGACCGAGGCCAAGCCGCGGGCCCCGGGACGGCCCCAGGTGCCTGCGACGACATGGTCGACGGCCACTGCAGCCACGATTGCAGCAGCAACAGAAGGATGGTCGACCGCGCCCAACACCTCGACGGCGTACTGGTCGTCTCTGCGGCCACGAAGCTCGACACGAATGGCGCCAGGGCCACCATCGGGGTGCGGCCTTCGCATCATCGGCAGCAGTGCGGTCAGGCGATCTCGGCGAGTTGCAGACATACGCCCGGTAACCCGTGACACTCCGGAGAACTCGGGTGCGATCAACAGAGCATCGGGCAGGGCGGCCCGATAGCAGTCGCGCCCGCCGATCGGCTCGGGGAAGAACACCAACTCGCGGCCGCTGCGGCCCCGCCTGTCGACGAATACTCCGTCGCGCCAGTCGACCGCATCACCGCTGAGCGCCTTGTGATGCTGCCGGGCACAGGCTGGTCCGCCGGTTCCGGCCTTGGCGACGTGGATCTCGTCGACATGGTCGAACCCCGACGCCGCATACTTGGCAAGCAGGTCCGAGAAGCCAGGAGCCATTCCGGCCCCGACCACCACGTGGCGGCCCAGTTCGCGCGCCTCGGCGTCTAGTCCCCGCAAACCTCGGGCGTCGCCAACCGAATCACAAACCGACACCACGTCGGCCCCGAAGTCGAGGGCCCGCCTGGCCACCTGAAGATGGTCTCCGGGAGCCGATGCGATCACTACGAGGTCGGCATCATCGGGCGAGCCTGGCGTTACCGGCTCGCCGATCGCGTCAGCCACCTCGGAGGCGCGGCCTGCTCGGGTATCTGAGATCAAGATCTGGTCGATGGCGTCGTTGGACGACAACTGCCGGGCGATGCGGGTGCCGACGTTGCCGACGCCGATGATGGCTACCTGCACGCCTTCAGTCCGAATCCGAGGGCTTGAGCTCGCGCCAAGCGCCCTGACGAGGAGGCACGCCGCCACTTCCGCGAAGGCGCAGGATCGCTGCCACGATAGATCCGACACCCATCGCGAGCAGCGCTCTGCGAACGAGTCTGATCACCGTTACCACTCCTGTCGGCGAATCCGGCTGCGGCAGGACTCGCGATTCTGCGGAACGTGGGGCTAGCTGGAATCGAACCAGCGACCTCACCCTTATCAGGGGTGCGCTCTAACCGACTGAGCTATAGCCCCGCAGAAGCGAAGATGGTACTCGCCGCACCGGACGAGTGAAACCCCGAATCCGCGTCTTTTGGAGCCGAGCGGCACCCGGGCGCAAGCGTCAACGACGAGCGGGACGCCCCAGATCTTCCTCGAGAATCGTCACCCGCACTCCGCCGGTGAGGTCGCTTATGAGGTTGAACAGGATCGTCAGGACCACGCTGAGCGCAGCGCCGGCGGCCACCATGACGACACCGATTATGGATGCAGCACGAAACAGTGTGTCGCCCTCGATGACGAAGGTCTCGAACACGCCCACGTCCTCGACGAAGGACTGGAACCGTTCGATGATGCCCGAGTCGACCGCGGCGTTCCAAAGCAATACGCCGGCGGCCATCGCCGCCACATAGACGCACGCAAACAAGATCAGCGAGACCTTGAACACCGACCAGGGATCGATGTGACGAATGGTTCGCCGGACCCGACGCACCCGCATCCGACGGCGCCGCCACCAGGCCAAGGGACTCGATTCGTTGGTAGGCGCCGGGCTGACACCCACGATGGGCCGTTGGGTCGGAGCGGCAACCTGGGGTGAACGAGCCGGCGCTTGTGCGGGAGTGGGGCCCGTGTGTTGAGGAGTGATCGTCGGTATCGGACCGGTGGCCTCGTCGACGCGCGCCGAGCTGGCGCCGACCTGGGTGGCAGCGGTGGCAGAAACACCGGCGTCAAAAGCCGCTCCGCTGCCGATCGCCGCGGCCGCGGCGTCAGCGGTTTCGGCAGTGACCAGCGGACGTCCGGTGGTGTCGGGCCGAGGCTTTCGGCGCAGCGACCACTTCGAGCCGCCATCACCGTCGGGCGTCGATAATCCGATGGCCGCGGCGAACTTCGCGTCGTCGCCACCGGGGGAGTTAGAGGCGCCACCGTGAGCCGCCTGAGTGGCGGTGTGGGCGCTATCTGTGTTCACCGGGGATTCGGGCACACGATGAAGTGTACGGGATCATCCACTGGGAGTGGGTGGCACAAGCCCGAGGCGCTCGCGACCGCAGCAAGAGTGGGTACAAACGACAACGGCACATCGATGGCCAGGCCAAGCTCGTGGCGACTGGTACCTGGCCGCGCGACCGGGTAGGGATTGGTGTCGCGGTTGTCCCAAAGCCGCTGCTGGTCGGCCGGGCTTCGATAGCCCGACACGATCGGAACCGGCGAGCCGATCAGCTCCTCGGCCCGGGACAGAGCGGCCAGCATCGCTGGGGACAACCCCGAACGCGCACCATCTCCATAGGACACGCGCCTGGCCGTGGCCCTTGCAACCTGTCCCTGAACCACCACAGAAGCCGTGTGATCTGTGCCGCCCACCGCCAACGACCCAAGCGTCGCAGCGTTGGTGCGGGCCAAGGCGGAAGCGCCAGATTGCCCATCGAGCGCAGCCGCCAAAGCGGCAGCGTCGGCCGCAGTGCGCGCCTGGGCAGCGTCGAGCGCTTGCCGGCCCAAAGTGGCCATTGCCGCCAACACAATCGAGGCCGCACCCAGCACGATCATGATCGTCAAAGGCGCCGAGCCCGTTTCGGGCCGCGTGTACATGAGCTCCCCCTAACAGGAGTTGTGACTTTCTGTTACGGGGGAAGTGGCTGAGCTCTACTGATCGGCGCTTTCAGCGCCGGGCTGATCGGCACCCCCGACGCCGGGCTGATCGGCACCCTCGGCGATGGGCTGCTCTGCAGGCGGTTCGTCGACATCTGGTTCGGGAGCCGGGGTTGGGGCCACCGCTGCGACCACTTCACCAGCTGGCACGTTCATGACCCTGACACCAGAGGCGTCTCGACCTTGAACCGAGATGTCGCCGACGCGGGTCTTGATCAATGTGCCGCCGGATGCGACGAGAACCACCTCGTCGTCCTCGGCCACCATGTGCGCACCAACCACGCGCGCGCCGTCATTGCGAAGGCGGATACCGATGACGCCCATGGTGCCGCGTCCCTTGCGGGGGTAGCGATCGAGAGGTGTCCGCTTGCCCAAGCCGTCGTCGCTGATGATCAACAACGATGTATCGGGGCGAGCGACGTCGCAGGCCACGACGTAGTCGTCGCCACGCAATCGCATTCCTCGAACACCTGCGGCGGCCCGACCCATGGCCCTGACCTCGTTCTCGTCGAAGCGGATGGTCTGGCCCGTGCTCGCGACCATGAAGACATCATCGTCGCCTGTGGTGCGCACCACGCTGACCAACTCGTCTCCGTCGCGCAGATTCACCGCTATCAGGCCATCGGCACGCGACTTGTCGTACTCGGTGAGGAGTGTCTTCTTGACGACACCGTCCCGGGTGGCAAACAACAGGTGCTTGTGGGTTTCGTAATCGCGGGTGTCGATGATGGCTTGAACACGCTCGTCGGGGTCCAGTTGCAGCAGGTTCACCACAGCAGTGCCACGAGCGGTGCGGTCCATCATCGGGATCTGATGGGCCTTGAGGCGATAGACCTTGCCCTTGTTCGAGAAGAACAACAAGTAGGCGTGGGCGGTGGTGGCGACCACGTGGGTCAAGACATCTTCGTCCTTCAGCCTTGCGCTTTGGACACCACGTCCCCCCCGGGCCTGGGTGCGGAAGGCATCGATCGAGACCGTTTTGATGTAGCCGCGGTCTGACATCGTCACGACCAAAGGCTCGTCGTCGATGAGATCCTCGTCCTCCATGTCGCCCGGGTCGAACGTGATCTCCGAACGGCGAGCGATGGCGTGAGCCTGCTTGACCGCCTGGAGTTCGTCCTTGATGACGGTCCGCAGCAGCTGGTCGTCACCCAAGATCGCCTCCAGTTCGGCGATCTTGGTGGTGAGCTTCTCGAGCTCTTCCTCGAGCTGCGACCGACCGAGCCTGGTCAGACGCCCCAACTGCATGTCGAGGATGTGGTTGGCCTGACGTTCGCTGAACTCGAAGGGCTCCACCTGCAGCGCCGCTAGGGCTGACGAACGATCGTCGCTGGCGCGGATTGTGGCGATGATCTCGTCGATCAGGTCGAGCGCCTTCAAGAGGCCTTCGACAATGTGGGCACGATCCCTGGCCTGCCTGAGCCGGTACTCGGTGCGGCGTGTAACCACCTCGATCTGGTGGTTCACATAAGCGACCAACGCCGATCGCAGGTTCAGGGTTCGGGGGACACCATCGACGAGGGCCACCATGTTGACGGCGAAGCTGCTCTGCAGTGGCGTGTGCTTGTAGAGGTTGTTGAGAACCACCAGGGCCGGGGCATCGCGCTTCAGCTCGATCACGAAACGTGTCTTGCCCTTGGCTGATTCGTTTCGAAGCGCCCGAATGCCGTCGATGATCTTGCGGTCGACCGCCTCGGCGATCTTGGTCTCGATGTTCTCGACCGACTGCTGGTAGGGAATCTCGGTCACAACGATCTGCGACGAGTTGCGCACCTCGACAATTTCGGCCCTGGCGCGAATCCGAACCGAACCCCGGCCGGTCGTGTAGGCGTGGTAGATGCCCGAGCGGCCCATGATCAGACCGCCGGTGGGGAAGTCGGGCCCGTGGACGAACTCCATCAGATCGGCAACGGTGGCATCGGGGTTGTCGATGAGGTGTGTGGTGGCGTCGATGACCTCGCCGAGGTTGTGGGTGGGAATGTTGGTGGCCATGCCCACCGCGATTCCCTGACTGCCGTTGACCAGCAGGTTCGGAAAACGCGACGGAAGAACTTCGGGCTCGTCGCGTTCGGAGTTGAAGTTGGGCGCAAAGTCGACGGTGTCCTCGTCGATGTCGGCGACCATGTGCATGGCCAGTTGTTCGAGCTTGCACTCGGTGTAGCGGTATGCGGCAGGTGGATCGCTGGGGCTGCCGAAGTTGCCCTGGCCGTTGATCAGCGGATGACCCAGGCTGAACGACTGGGCCATTCGAACCAGGGCGTCGTAGATGGCACCATCGCCGTGAGGGTGATAGTTGGCGATCACGTCGCCCACCACGGTGGCGCTCTTCTTGTGAGGCCGCTCGGGCCGCAGCCCCGAGTCGTACATCGACCACAGGATCCTGCGGTGCACCGGCTTGAGGCCATCGCGCGCATCGGGAAGCGCGCGTGATGTGATCACCGACATCGCATAGGAGAGGAAGGATTGCTCCATCTCCTGCTGGATCTCGATGTCGCTCACCGAGATGCGGATCTCTTCTTCGGTCTCCTCGACCGTGTCTTCGGGCGGGTTGTTTTCTTCGCTCACGTTCGGATCGTTTCCGGTTCTGCTCAGATGTCGAGGAAGCGCACGTCGCGTGCGTTGGTCTGGATGAATTCCTTGCGCCGCTCGACGTCGTCGCCCATGAGGGTGCTGAACACCTCATCGGCGATGGCCGCTTGCTCCATGGTGACCCTCAAGAAGGTGCGGGTGTCGGGGTCCATCGTGGTGTCCCAGAGTTGGTCGGCGTTCATCTCGCCCAGGCCCTTCAGGCGCTGGAACTCGTTCTTGTGGTTGGGGCGCTCGACCAGGAAGGCGTTCTTTGCGGGATCGTCTTTGAGGTAGACGGTCTCACTGCCGACCTTGGTCGAGTAGAGAGGCGGCTGGGCGATGTAGACGTAGCCACGTTCGATCATCTCGCGCATCTGACGGAAGAAGAACGTGAGCAGCAGGGTTCTGATGTGGCTGCCGTCGACGTCGGCGTCGCACAACAGAACGACCTTGTGATACCGGATCTTGTCCGCGTCGAAGTACTCGCCGACACCGGCACCGATGGCGGAGATGAGTGCCTGGACCTCGGTGTTCTTGAACATCCGGTCGATGCGGGCCCGCTCGACGTTGATGATCTTTCCGCGGATGGGAAGGATGGCCATGATGCGCGGATCTCGCGCTTCTTTGGCCGACCCGCCGGCCGAGTCGCCCTCGACGATGTACAGCTCGGACTCTTCGGGATCGCGAGACGAACAGTCTGTGAGCTTGCCGGGTAGGCCGGCGCCGTCCAGGGCGGACTTGCGGATGGTGTTCTTGGCCTTCTGGGCCGCCAGGCGCGCTCGGCGAGCGTCGGTGGCCTTGCCGACCATTCGTTTGGCCTCTGCGGGATGCTCCTCGAGCCAGTCGGCGAGAGCTTCGTTGGTGGTCTTTTGAACCAGCGACCTCATGGAGGTGTTGCCGAGCTTGCCCTTGGTCTGACCCTCGAACTGAGGTTCTTGCAGACGCACGCTGACGATGGCCGTGAGACCCTCGCGTATGTCGTCGCCCTGGAGGTTTTCGTCCTTTTCCTTCAGCAGATTCTTGGCGCGCGCGTACTTGTTGACGGTGGCGGTCAGGGCTGTGCGAAAGCCCTCTTCATGCATGCCACCCTCGATGGTGTTGATGCCGTTGGCGAAGCTGTGGATGCCGTCGAGGTTGTAGCCGGTGTTCCATTGGAACGCGATCTCGACCTCGTCGCCTTCTTCTGAACCCGAGTACCAGCCGACAGCGTCGAACAGGGCTTCTTTGGAGTCGTTGAGGTGGCGGACGAAATCGCGAATGCCTCCCTCGTACTGGTACGAGATCTGCGACTCCTGACCCTCGCGCTCGTCGCGGAACTCGATCCTCAAACCGGCATTCAGGAACGCCATCATCTGGAAACGATCGGTGAGGGTCTTGGCACGAAACTCGACGGTCTCGAAGATGGTCGGGTCTGGGGCGAACGTAACGGTGGTGCCGGTTCGCCCACCCGGGGCTTCGCCCACAACCTCCATGGGCCCAACGGGGTCGCCTCCGTCGCGGAACTCCTGGCGATGCCTCTTGCCGTCGCGATCGACCTCGAGCACTACAGAACTCGACAGTGCATTGACCACCGAAACGCCAACACCGTGCAGGCCGCCAGAGACCTTGTACCCCCCACCACCGAACTTGCCGCCGGCGTGAAGCACGGTCAAAACGACCTCGGCCGCGGACTTGTCTGGGTACTTGGGGTGTGGGCCAACCGGTATGCCGCGCCCGTCATCGACAACACGGCATCTGCCGTCGGGCAGGATCGTGACCTCGATGGTGGTGCAGTGCCCGGCCATTGCCTCGTCTACCGAGTTGTCGACGACCTCGTACACCATGTGATGCAGACCCGTGGGGCCCGTCGATCCGATGTACATGCCCGGGCGTTTGCGTACCGCCTCGAGTCCTTCGAGGACCTGGATGTTGCTCGCCTCGTAGCTAGCTGATGCAACGTCGGTCACTGATGCTTGCCCCTTGTAGATCGTTACGGACCGACCCATGGTCGCAACAGGGTGTGACAGCGGATCGACCCGATCGGTTTGACTCGCTGTTCAGCTCTGCGCTGGTTCGGTGCCGCCAGGCTCAGAGCCTGTAAGACCGTTTGATTGTATCAGTGTGGAGGGGGGTATTGGTCGACGTTGTATGCACTCAGAGGGGCTTTCAGCGCCCCGACTGGCGTTTCGACACCCGCACTTCGACTTTTTGGATGCCAACCCCGAGCGTCTGTGAGGCCGAGGAGACGATAGTCGATTCGAGGAATCTCATCTGGGTGGCCCAACGCGGATCGTCGACTTCGACGACCAGATGTCCGTCCACGAACCTGACGGGGTGGGAGTGTTTGGCAACCGCCTCCCCGACGATTTCCTGCCAGCGGTCGTGAAGGTCTACCAAACTCGAGGTGGTGGGCCCGAGGCCACCGAGCAGACGGTCTAGGGCAGAGCCCAGCGGCCGCGGCTCGCTCATGTGGACGGGTCCGGTGCGAGCAGGGTCACCACCCCATCGGAGATCGAATAAGACCGGGCGGCCGCCACACCCGACGGAACACTTCCCGTGGCCGTGGTCAGGATCGTCTGCGTAGCCGGCAGTTGGTTCATCAGTGCCTTCGTCCGCCGGTCGTCGAGCTCGGAGAAGACATCGTCGAGCAACACGATCGGCTCGGTTCCGACGGCGGTCGCGATCACCCGTTGTGATGCCAACCGCAGGGCCAATGCGATGGTTCGTTGCTCGCCTTGCGACGAGTGGGTCCGCGACAACAACCCGTCGAGCCAGATCTCGAGTTCGTCTCGGTGAGGGCCGACCGTGGTGACCTTGCGCTTGAGGTCGTCGGTTCGCGCAGCTGCCAGAGCTGCGGCCAGGTCGTCACTCCACGACCGCTGATAACACATCTCGACGCGCGACCCCGAGCCCCCCAGCGTTCGATAGACCTCATCGACCAACGGGTTCAGCATCTCGACCAGGCGTTCGCGGGCTGTTGCGACACGTTCTCCCGTTTCGGCGAGCTTCGTGTCCCAGACATCGAGGGTGGCATCGACGTCTGACCCTCCTCTGGGACCGGCCTGCTTCAACACGGTGTTTCGTTGTTTGAGAATGCGGTCGAGGTCGGCGCGGTCAGACATCGCGCGCAGGTGGGTCGACGCCAAACACTCGTCGAGGAATCGTCGCCGCTCGGACGGACCCGCTTTGACGATTTCCAGGTCGTCGGGCGAGAAGACAACAACCCTCATGGTGCCGAACATGTCGCGGGCCCTGCGCAAGGGCTGCTTGTTGACCTGTATCCGATTGCGTCCGCGGCGGCTCAGCTCAGCTTCGATCAACCGTTCGCGCCGACCGACCTCGACGGTCATTCGTATGACGGCAGACTCGGCTCCGACCGCCACGAGGGTGTCGGTGCTGGCACCACGAAAGCTCGACTGTGTGGCCATCCAGCCGATGGCTTCCAGCAGATTGGTCTTTCCCTGACCGTTGTCGCCTGTGATGACGGTGAGTCCTGGAGAGAACGTGACCCTGGTCGAGCGGTGATTGCGGAAGTTGTCGAGACTGATCTCGCGCAGCACGACCTCGTCGGCGCGCTCTTCCTCATGCATGTCAGGCCGATTCAGGACACCCGCACAGGCATCAGCAGGTACAGGTAGTCGGCTCCCTCGGTGGAACGCAGCACAGCAGGCTTCAAGGCGTCGAGAGTCTGCAACACGACCTCGTCTCCGGTGGCCGCCTCTACACCCGCGATGAGGAAATCGGGGTTGAATGCAACGGTCAGCTCTGTGCCGTTGTAGGTGGCATCGACCTCTTCGTGGGCCTGGCCGACGTCTTGGGTGACAGCCATGAGCTCGAGAGAACCGTCTCGCTGGGTGAGTCGCAGGGGAGTGGCCTCGCGAGCCATCAGCTTCACCCGCCTGACGGCATCGAGCAGTTGTTCGCGGCCGACGCGCAGCTCGTTTGGGTACGAGGCTGGAATCAACTGCCTGTAGTTGGGGAACTCTCCCTCGATCAGACGGGTGGTCAGCTCGATGCTGACGCCATCTTCGGGTTCAACGTAGAAGGTCACGTCGCGTTCTCCGAGTCGCACGTTGACCTCCTTGGCGTGGCCGAGAACGCGCACGAGTTCGCCGAGAGCGCGCGACGGCACCAACACCTTTTGACCCTCACCCAACACCGTCGCGTCGGGCAGGTCACGAACCGCCAGACGGTACGAGTCGGTGGCGACCAGGCGCAGGCCTCCCTCCTCGGCTGTCATCAACACACCGGTCAGGATGGGCCTGGCGTCATCGGAACTGGCTGCCAGAACCACCTGCTTGAGACCCGACGCAAGCTGATCGGCCGCAACGCTGACCTGATTACCGGATGGCTCGTCGAGATGAGGAAAGTCGTCCACGGGAAGGGTTCGGACCGAGAACTGGCTGCGACCGGACGAGATGCGTGCCTCGTCTCCCTCGATCTCGACGTCGACAGCTCCGTGATCGAGCGATCGAACGATGTCGTTGAGCAGCCGAGACGGAAGCACGGCCGTGCCCGCTTCTGAGACATTGACCGTTACCGATGAGCGGATGGTCAGATCGAGGTCGCTACCCGTCACCTCGATGCGGTCGTCGGATGCGTTGATCCGAACACCGGAAAGAACGGGTAGCGCGCCACCGCGACCGGTGACCGCACGTCCAGCGGTCGACAGGGCGTCGACCAGCAGGTCTCGTTCGCATCGGAATTTCACAACAAGTCCTCGTTTGGAGATTGAATCAGGCAGTAGGGGTAGTAGGCGTGTGGATTGTGGACAAGCAGTCGTCTTCCCAGGTCGGAGGCTGTTTCGCTGTCCGACCTGTTTCCCCAGCCTTCCACACCCGTGGGACGTTTGACACGCCCCTCGTGGTTTGCCTGTGGATTGATGGCTTGTGTCCACAGGACAATCCGGAAGGAGTGCTGGGTGTTTTCCACAGGTTGTTCGCGCGCTGTGTAAAAACCGCGGCACGGTTCGTGGTCGTAGCGGTCATGCCGCCTTGATGTCCTGGATGAGTGCGGTGACCTGGTCGTAGATCTGGCGACGCTCGGCCATCTGTTTGGAGATCTTGTCGACGGCGTGGATCACGGTGGTGTGGTCACGGTTGCCGAACTCACGAGCTATCGACGGATAGCTGAGGTCGGTGAGCTCTCGACAGACGTACATACAGATCTGGCGGGCGGTCACCAGCGCCCGATGGCGTCGCTTGCCCAACAATTCTTCGCGGTTGAACCCGAACATGATGACGGTCGCGTCGATGATGCGATCGATGGTGATGGGACGTGACTCGCCGTCGGTGACGATGTCGGCCAGAACCTTGGTCGCCAGCTCGATGTCGAGTGGTTCGTGGGTCAACGATGCGAACGCGGCGACGCGGATCAGCGCCCCCTCGAGCTCGCGGATGTTGTTCTTGATGTTGGTGGCGATGAACTCGAGAACGTCGTCGGGCACCCGACTGCCTTCGGCCTCGGTCTTCTTGCGAAGGATGGCCAGGCGGGTCTCTAGGTCGGGGGGCTGAATATCGGTGATGAGGCCCCACTCGAAGCGGCTGCGAAGACGGTCTTCCAGCGTGGCGATAGACCGGGGAGGCCGGTCGGACGAGAGCACGACTTGGCGACCTGCGCCGTGCAGGCTGTTGAAGGTGTGGAAGAACTCTTCCTGCAACCCTTCCTTACCCTCCATGAACTGGATGTCGTCGACGAGCAGCACGTCGACGTCTCGGTAGCGACGCTTGAAGGCGGCTTGGCCCGTCGTGCGGATGGCCTCGATGAACTCGTTCATGAACGACTCGGTCGAGACGTACCTGACGCGGTGGCCGGGATAGTTGCGTCGGATGTAGTGAACGATCGCCTGAAGAAGGTGGGTTTTGCCCAGCCCGGCTCCGCCATGGATGAACAGAGGGTTGTAGCTGCGGCCCGGTGTCTCGGCGACCGCGAGCGCGGCGGCGTGGGCGAAACGATTGGAGGTTCCGGTTACGAAGGTCTCGAAGGTGTAGCGCTCGCTGAGGCTGTCTCCGTGACCGGGTGCAGGCTGGGGTTCGGGTGTGGGACGACGTATGGCGTTCTTGTGGTCGCGATGAACCTGTTCTTCCAGCAGCGTCTCGGTATCGACCATGTCGTGAGCGAACGGAATCTTCGCGTCGGGTTCGTCGACGACGATTCGAACCGATGAGGTGCTGCCTGCGTCTCGAACGGCGGCCTCGACCATCGAGCGATAGCGATCCTCGATGCGCTCTCGGGTCAAAGAGCTGGTGACTGCCAGCAAGAGCTCGCCGGCTTCGGAGCCCAGCGGTTTGACCTCGGCGAAGGTCGAGTGCCATACCGCCTCGGAGACCTGTGAACGAAGGGCGGCCGACACACGGAACCAGAGCTCGTCATCGATGGGGGAGGGCGTGTTCATTCGGTTGTTCCCTCGACCCTCCGACGGCCCGGTTTCCACAGTTGTGGATAACTCTGTGGGAAGAGTATGGCCAATTTGTGGGTCCGGTGCTCGATGACGTCGTGAACTCGGCGGTCCGATTCGGAGGTGGTGACCCACCGTGGTGTGCTTTGGCGGCGTCAGAGCGGCGATTCGGACTTGTCCAGACCGGGCAACCTATCACCAGCGCGTGGGTTGAACGCAAGGGCTTGGCCGAGCCGCTCGAAACCGGGCGGGTCTGTGGATTCAAAGCGTTGTGACCCTGGCATTGCCGAATCGTGTTTGGGGCTCTACCCTGATGCGCCGTCGGTCGAGAGCCGACAACGCGGTCGCGCCCTTTCCGCCGACCGTGCCCACGTCGGGCGGCCCAACACCCCTTGGCTGCCCTGGAGGTTCTCCGTGAAGCGTACGTTCCAGCCCAACAATCGTCGGCGTGCTCGCCGGCACGGCTTTCGTCACCGGATGTCGGATCGCGCCGGTCGCGCCGTCATCCAGGCCCGCCGCCGCAAGGGACGCAAGCGTCTGAGCGCTTGATCGAGCGGTGTCGGCATCGAAGCGACTTTCGTCGTGTCGATGCCGAGGGACGTCGCCGAAGTGGCCGCTACATCTGGGTCCGTGGCGTCGTCGACGAGTCGCTTCGCGCCCCGCGTGTCGCATTTGCCATCGGTCGTCGCAATGGAAACGCCGTCACCCGCAACCGAATCAGACGCCGTCTGCGGGCGGCGCTTTCGGCGCGCTCTGCCGCTATTGCGCCTGGTATCTACCTCATCGGATGGCGTTCTTCGGGGTCTCAGGAGCCCGATTTCCCCGAGTTGCTCGAAGACGTCGATCAGACGTTCGGCGCGTTGTCAACGCCTGCTCGTCGTGGATGAATCGCGGTGAGCCCCGTCGGACGCGGACTGGTGTGGATGGTGCGTGCGTATCAGAAGCTGCCGCGTCTGCGTCCTCCGGTTTGTCGCTTCGACCCGACCTGCTCGAGTTTTGCTGTCGAGGCGATCGAGGTGCACGGTGCCTTTCGGGGTACGTGGTTGGCGCTGCGTCGCGTCGGAAAGTGTCACCCGTGGGGTCCGACCGGTTGGGATCCGGTTCCCCCGAGGAGGGGTTCTGTCGAACCCCCCGAAGCCCAACAGAAACTCGGCGTAGGCGCCGAGGGAAAGGCCGTGTGAGCCGATGGGAGTGATCTTCGACCCCATCTTCAAGGGAATAGCCACGCTGCTGGCTGCCTGCTACTCGTTCACGCACAACTACGCGCTGGCGATTGCGGTGTTCACCTTGATCATCATGGTGGCGTTCACGCCGCTGACCTTGAAGAGCACCCGCTCGATGATGGCGATGCAGCGCTTGCAGCCCGAGATCAAGCGATTGCAGGCCAAACACAAGGACGATCGCCAGACCCTCAACACCGAGATGATGGCGCTGTACCAGGCCGAGGGGGTCAACCCGCTGGGTGGCTGCCTGCCGATGCTGGTGCAGATTCCGATCTTCTTCATCTTGTTCCGTGTGCTGCGTGGTTTGACGACTATCGGCGACGACGGGCTGTTCGATCCCGACTATCTGGATCAGGGCACCGAGCTCTACAAGGATCTGCACCGCACCGACGAGATGTTGTCGTTCGGTATCGACCTGGCCCGCCACGCCAACGACGTGGTGCAGGAAAGCATCACAAAGTCGATTCCTTTCCTGGTGCTGGTCGCCATCACGGCCGTCACCTCTTGGTATCAGCAGCGCCAGATGGCCGCGCGCCGCACCGGCGAGATCCCGGCCCAGCAGCAGATGTTGATGAAGATCATGCCGTGGATGCTTCCGGTGTTCTCGTTTTTCATGCCCGCAGGCCTGGTGGTGTACTTCATTGTCTCGAACCTGTACCGGGTTGGGCAGCAGGCCTACATTCACAAGAAGATGCCGCCGCTCGACGTTTCGTCGGCCGTCGTCGAGGTCGAAGAGACCTCGACCAAGAAGGACAAGCCCCGCCGCGAAGACAGCGCGGCAGAAGCCCCCAAACGTGCTCCTCGGCCTGCCGACAAGCGCGCCGGACGTGAGCCGTCGCGGCCGCGCCCCCAGCCTCGACCTCGCACGCGCAGGCCTGCGGCTCCGAGCGACTCGGATGGTTCTTCGAAGCGTGGCCAGCGCCAGCGTCCCCAAACCAGTGGCGGCAGCAGGCCGCGACCGACGTCTCGCACAGGCGGAGCCGACGGCATGAATCGCCCCTCGAAGAAGAAGCGGAAGCGCTGATTCCTATGGAGTGGGTCGAGATTGCAGCCGCCTCGGTAGATGAAGCCAGGGAGATCGCCCTGGATCGCCTCGGAGTTACAGCTTCTGAATTGGAACTAGAGATTGTTCAGGAGGCGTCGTCGAGCCTGTTTGGGCTGAGGCGCACCGACGCCCGTATTCGTGCCCGTGTGAAACCGACCAAGCCACCGTCAAAGGTCGGCGAGGCGAGGCGGGACAACGATCGGCGCCGCTCGGGGCGTCGTGGGCAGAAGGATTCTCGCCAGGCAAAGCGCGGTGGTGGCAAGACACCGGCCGGGGACGCAGGCGCGCCTGCGCGCACTGGTGGGTCCAAGCCCGCTGCCGAACCGGCCACTGCCAAATCGAGCACTGCCAAATCGACCACTGGGGGCAAGCCGGTCACTGGCAAACCGACGGCTGCTGCTCCGGCCTCGCAAACCGCCGACGCCGGCCAGGGCACACGCCGTCGCAGGCGCAGAGGAGCGTCTTCGCGCCCGTCTTCGTCAGAGGACGTTGGTCGCAAGTCACCGAGCAGTGGCAATGCTTCGGCCCCGGTTACCGAAGCGCCAGGCGACTCGCCTGCGGCGTCATCGCCGAAACGTATCCGTCGCCTCGCGGACAGCCGTCCGGGCGGCAACACCGACAACACCAAGAACAAGGATCAAGACATGAGCGAAGAACTCAGCCTCGAGGAACAGGGCGGTCTGGTTGTGGAGTTTCTCGACGGCGTCGTCGAGTCTTTCGGCCTCACCGGCAAGGCATCGATAACCGCAGTCGACGAAGACTGGATCGATGTGTCGATCGAGGGCGACGATCTGGGCCTGCTCATCGGTCCCGGGGGACGCACCCTTTCGGCTCTGGCTGAGGTTGCCAAGACGGCCCTGCAGCGCCACGTGGGCGACGGCCGTCGCGGGCGAGTTCGTGTCGACGTCGCGGGCTACCGCGAGTTCAGGCGCGAAGCCCTCGGACAATTCGCTCGCGAGCAGGCAGCTGCGGTCGCGGGCGATGGCAAGTCGCGTGTCCTCGAGCCCATGGGCTCCGCCGATCGCAAGATCGTGCACGATGCAATCATCGACGTCGAGGGTGTCTCATCCACCAGCGAAGGCGACGAGCCTCGTCGTCGGGTGGTCCTGGTACCTGCAGACTGATCGAAGTGAGACCATCCCTCGGGGAGGTTCTTGATCAACTCGAGCGCTCTAGGCACTTGGGGTTTCTCGGAGACGGTCCCGTCGGCGATCACGCAGCACACGCTCTCGAACTACTGGGGGCAGCACTGCGGGTCGGGGGCGGGACCGTTCTGGATCTCGGTTCTGGTGGTGGGGTGCCGGGACTGCTGGCTCTTCTCGAGCCGGCATGGACTCGTGTTGTGCTGGTCGACCGTTCACAACGAAGATGTGCCTTTCTGCGATCCTGTGTGGCCGAGCTCGGCGTCGGCGATCTTGTCGACGTGGTGGTGGGGGAGGCCGAGATAGTGGCCAGACGTGATGAATTGCGCGAGCGGGCAGATTGTGTGGTGGCCCGCAGCTTTGGTCCTGCGGCAGCGACTGTCGAGTGTGCGGCGCCGTTGGTGCGCGTGGGAGGTCTTGTGATCGTGTCGGACCCTCCGACCGGCCGGTCCTGGCCCGAGGACGGCCTCACAGCGCTGGGTCTGTCGGAACTCGAGCACGATGGTCATACCAAACTCTCGATCTTCGAGAAGACCACGCCCACCGACGAACGCTTCCCTCGGCGTGCCGGGGTTCCGGCTCGTAAGCCCCTCTGGAGCTGATGTGCCGCTCCTCGGGTGGCGGCCAGAACCGACGATGTTTCACGTGAAACTTTCACTTGAGGGCCTGGGAGCCCGGCCTGGCATGTTTCACGTGAAACTCGGCCAACTCGATTCCTTGACCTGACGCCGCCGCTTCGGCACCCTTTGTCGGTACGGTGCTGATCTTCAGTGCACCAATGTTCGCCGGAAGGAATCGCCTTATGGCAGCTCGCGTCATCGCGATCGCCAACCAGAAGGGTGGCGTCGGGAAGACGACCACATCGGTCAACTTGTCTGCGGCGTTGGCCGAGATCGGGTATCGGGTACTTCTGGTCGACCTCGATCCGCAGGGAAATGCCACAACGGGAGTCGGCGTAGACCCTCGAACACTCGACGGGTCGATGTACGAGGTCTTGATGGGTTCGGTCGACTTGGAGGACTGCATCGAAGGAACGTCGGTTCGTCACCTGTTCGTCGCGCCCGCATCCCTTGACCTCGCAGGCGCGGAGATCGAGCTGGTGCCGATGTTCTCTCGCGAGCTCCGTCTCAAGCAGGCTATCGATGGGGCCGCAGACGAATTCGACTTTGTGTTCATCGACTGCCCCCCGTCACTGGGCCTCCTAACGGTGAACGCTTTGGTCGCCGCAACTGAGATCCTCATACCAATCCAGTGCGAGTACTACGCGCTCGAAGGACTGGGCCAGTTGCTGGGCAACGTGAGTCTCATACAACAAAGTCTCAATCCCGACCTGGTCATTTCGGCGATCGTTCTGGTCATGTACGACGCGCGCACGAAGCTGGCCGAGCAGGTGGCAACTGAAGTCAGGAACCACTTCGCCGACAAGGTGTGTAGAACGGTTGTCCCCCGAACCGTGCGATTGTCCGAGGCGCCGTCCTTTGGGCAGCCAATCACCGTGTTCGACCCGGTCAGCCGAGGCGCTATCGCATATCGCGAACTCGCCAAGGAGGTTGTTGATGCAGCACCGTGATGGTCGAGTGAACGCGGTCGAAGCTGGAGGTTTGTGCCAATGGTGAGGCAGGGAGGGCTGGGGAAGGGCCTCGGTGCGTTGATTCCCGGAGCAGACGTAGTCTCGGCCACGGCAGAGGCAGCAGGAGCGTACAGAGAGATCCCGCTCCGCAACATAGTTCCGAATCAGTATCAGCCGCGCGAACACTTCGATGAGGATGCGCTCGAGGCCCTCACCGCATCGGTTCGCGAGCTCGGGGTGCTGCAACCGATCCTGGTGCGCGAGCGACAGGGCGGATACGAGCTCATTGCCGGCGAGCGACGTTGGCGCGCGGCCCAGAGGGCGGGCCTCGATGTCATCCCGGCGATCGTCCGCGAGGTCGACGACCTGTCTTCGCTCGCCCAGGCGGTAGTCGAGAACATCCATCGCCACGATCTTCATCCGTTGGAAGAGGCCGCTGCTTACAAGCAACTCCTCGAAGATTTCGGGCTGACTCATGAAGAACTCGGCCTTCGTATGGGCAAGTCCAGGGCTGCCATCACCAACAGCCTGCGCCTTCTTCAGTTGCCCGCAAGTGTCCAGAGCCACGTCGCGTCCGGATCGCTGAGTGCGGGCCATGCGCGCGCGATCCTGGGTTGTGAAGGTGTCGCTGCTCAAGAGTTGCTCGCCAGCCGCATCATCGAAGAAGACCTGTCCGTCCGTGCGACCGAGGCCCTGGCACGTGAGATGAACGACGCGGCCGCTCGTCAGGCGGACGAGTCGTCCGATGGCTCAGGCGAAGACGACCACGAAACGCTGCCACCGGGCAGCACCCGACCGGCCGCATTCCTCGAACTCGAGGAACTGATGGCCGAGCGCCTGTCTACCAAGGTGCGGATACAGACCGGCAGCCGCAAGGGCCGCATCACCATCGACTTCGCCGACCTCGACGACCTCGAACGAATCTACCGAATCGTCCAGGGGTCATAGTCTCAACTAGACCCTCGCGCGCCGTATGCAACCCTCATGTTCGGCTTCACTAGTCCACATCTGTGGACTAGCCTGTGGATAACTGTTGATATCCATCATGACTCGCGCCCTGTGTGGTGCCTTAGGCCTACTCGACCACCGAGGGATGCGATAGCCACGTGTCCAATCCCTCAACCACAGCTCGAGCCACGGCCGCACCACGGGGCACGAATTCGGCCACGGGACCCAGCCTGCACACGACCGCCGGCATCCGCGTCTCGCGAAGAATCGGCAGCCTCATTGCCCTGAGGTCCATGGGCCCCAGCACCGGTTGGAGGCTCGATGCCACTTGTCCGGCCAACTCGCGACCGGCGGCAGACTCGATTCCTGCCGACCCGAAGTAGCACACGGAGCGTTCGTCGCCCTTCGACACAAGTCCGACAAAGGCGTCGGCATCGAGACGATTGGCTTGGTCGGCTTGTGCGGACCAATCGGGGTGGTGCGTCGTGAGCACGGCGGCACCGCGGTCGATCAGCACGCGTCGTACTGCAGCGGTGACCGCGTCGAGACCGCCTGGCTCGCCGACGACGATGCTGCGCCCGGCGAGGCTCCGAGGGCCAAGTCTGACCCTTTCGCGTTGGCGAATGCTGGACACGATCGATCCCGCCGTGCCCGCACGCGGCGTGAGGTGCTGAAAAACCCTCAACGTCTCGTGCCCGCAGATTCCGTCGCTCGCCAGGCCGGCGTTGGCCTGAAAGTCCATCAAAGCAGCGGTGGTATCGGGACCCATCACGCCGTCGATGCGCACCGGGTCGAATCCCAACTGTGCGAGCCGGCTTTGGAGTTCGGCGACATCGTCGCCGCGAAGCATCGGAGATGTGAGATAGATCAGGCGGTCACCGAGGCGATAACCAGCGTCGACCAGCGAGTTCCACGTGTCGCGGCCACAGATGCCGTCTATGTCGAGGCCCTTGTCGGCCTGGAACGCCTCGACGGCCTGCTTGGTGACCAGGCCAAAAACACCATCGGCGGGCCCAGGGGAGTACCCCAGGCCCGCGAGTCGACGCTGAAGGTCGCGAACGTGGTCGCCGCGACTACCTACTCCGAAAGCACGGACTAGAGAAATTCTCCGATCTCCTGCAACAGGGCGCCCTTGGGGCGGGCACCTACAAGGCGCTTGGCGGCCTCGCCCTCGGAGAACAGAATCATCGTCGGGATGCTCATCACCTGGAATCGCATCGCGACATCGGGATTCTCGTCGACGTTGAGCTTTGCGATCGTTATGCCGTCGTTTTCGGCTGCGATCTCTTCGAGAATCGGCGCGATCATCTTGCAGGGACCACACCACTCGGCCCAAAAATCGACCAATACGGGCTTGTCAGACCCCGAAATAGTCATGTCGAAGGTGGCGTCGTCGAGGTTGACGATGGATTCGGCCATCTGTAGCTCCTTGTATGCGGGCACGAACTGTCCCGGATGTGTGAACCCGACACCAGCGAGGACTATTCCTGCCCACAGGTGGCCCTAGGGCGTGCCGGTCGGCGTGGCGAGCTGGCGACAAACTAGGGGGTCCGCATGCGCCAGAGCACCATCCCGACGATACAGAAGAGTACCCCCAGCAGCAGGTGTGCCGACCAAACCTGGCCAGGCACCAACACGTCGACCAGCCTCACCAGGCCAACAACCAGGAGCACCAGCGCCACTATGGCGACAACCAAGATCACGAGTCCGTAGACGATTGCACGCGCAACGGTGATGAGTCTGCCGGTGGTGTTGACCCGGACCTTGTCGACGAGATCGACGAGCTTGTCGGTCGCCTGAACGCTCAGTTCGGAGGTGCGGGACGTGGTCTCGCTAGACATGCAGGCCAGACTAGCCAGCGCGAGCACCCGATGTTGACCCTGCGCCAGTCGGCAACCAGCTCACAACCCTGGGATCACCCGGGGGGCTCGACGAATACCGGCGGCTCGATCAACTCACACGACTCGGCGACGAATCCGACCGAAAAGGCCACGCCCGTGTCATCGACGACCGTCACGAACACATAGTCGGCGCCGGTGCCGTCGACCCGGGGTTCGACGGCGCCACCGATCCACGGCCTCACCGGTATGTCCAAGGCTTCGATGCAGCGCTCGAACTGATCGGGGACCGGGCCCAGCGGCACCAGCGCCGCGGTCGTTGCGGTGCCCCCCGCCCGCTCTGGCGCATCTTCGGAGTCGCCATCGGCCGACTCGACCTTGGCGACTTCGCCGGTGTCGTCGGCGGTCGTAGCCATCTGTGCATCGGCTCCGGCCGCGCCGGCCTCGTCCAAAGCAAGGCCTTGTTCTGGGGCCAGGGCGTCATCGGCGGACCCAGCGGGTGCGCTGGATGCCGCATCTGACAGCTCGGTTGTGCTGGCGTCGGTCGCGGAGTCGCTGGCAGTGTCGAGAGCGTCGCCACCTCGCAGCATCGAGAATCCGACAACGGCAGCGACCACGACCGCCGCGGCGGAGCCAATTGCGAACGGAGCCCTGCTGGTGCGTTTGGCGCTTCGGGCACGCGATATCGGAGTCACCGCTGCGGCCTCGTCACCCTGATAGCCGGCCTCTATAGAGGTGACGCCCAATTGCTCATCGAAGGCTGCGAGCGCCGCCGAGACGTTGGCTTCGCGAACCTCGTCTGGCACCTCGAACCGATGTCCGCGCACCAACTGCCTGGCCTGGTCCATGTCTTCGAGACGGGCGCGAAGATCTGAGCGACTCTCGATCGCCCTCAGGGCGTCGGGCTCGCCATCGAGCGCCGCGCTCAGAATCTCGTCGTCGTGCAATTCAGCCATGATCACCAGGTTGGACGTCGGTGGGGGGTGCAGCGGTTCCGAGCTTGTTGGCCAACATCGCCCGACCTCTTGAAATCCGTGACTTGATGGTTCCGACAGGGACGCCGAGCAGTTCCGCGATCTCCGCGTAGTCGAGGTCGTCGATGTCTCGCATCACCACCGGCAAACGGAAGTCTTCGGGAATCGAATCGAGGGCTCGGCCGATCTCGTCGGACATCGCATGGCGCGAAACAAAGTCATCGCCAATGGCAGGAGAGTCGCGGTCGTCGAATTCGGTCGGATCGGGGCGGCGCCTGCGTCTCCTGAGCTCGTCGAGGCAGGCGTTTGTCGCAACCCGGTAGGACCACGTCGAGAACTTCGACCTGCCGTCGAACGAGTCGAGTCGACGAACGATGGTTATGAGCGCATCCTGAGTGGCATCGGCTGCATCTGCGTCGTTGCCGGCTATGCGCCGACAGATTGCGTACAGCCGATCATGGTGTCGACGAAGCAGGGTCTCGAGGGCGCGGCGGTCACCACCACGCGCCTGTCGCACCAGCTCCTCGTCGTCGACCATCGGCGTCAGGGTACAGCGCGCAGCAACGTCGCTCGATTGGCGATCACCTGTTGGCAGAACACGATCTCAGGCGCCGACCGGAACGCCGGCAACCTCGATGTCTGTCACTACGACACGGTGTTCGGGCTCGGCGTCGAGTCGAGTGATCCAGATCAACAACGAACGTCCTCCCTGCTCTAGGTCGTCGAAGACCACGTCGCCCGTGATGTTTGTAGCCGTCGCAACCGGCTCACCCCAGTCGTCTACGACCGCCGAAGGCTCGTCGGAGATGTACAACTCCATCGCCCATCCCCTCGATGGGCTTCGAACTGCGATCTCCTCGAACCTCAACACTGGCTCGACGTCGACTATCAGTCCTACCCCTGTCTTCAGATTGCCGAACTCGGGTGAGTTGTAGCGCTCGGTCTGCCAACCTCTCGACGGATCTCCGTCGTTTATCAGCACCAATCGCCGCGGGCTCTCTTGTCTGTCATCGCCTTCGGGATCGAAATCGACGACCTGCACTATGGCGACATCGGCTGGGGGAAGGGTGGTGGTGGTTATCAGCGGCAGATCCGAGGTCGTGGAGGGGGTGGTCGTGGTGGCCGCAGGCAGGCCGACGACGTCGCGTGCGCCTTCGATGATGTTGCGTCCGGCCTCGGTGCGGCTCAGCAGTGATCCCACGGTGGCCAACAAAATGCCTATGCCAACGATCATCATGGCAGGCACCAGCCACCGCCTCTCGGTGGTGCGAAGTGTGACCGGCCGAGCATCGTCGCTCTTTGCCGTGCCAAGCGCTTCGGCCAACGCCGTCGGGCTGGCGAACCCGGGGCCCGACAGGGCATCGTGCAAACAGCCGGCAAGTTCAACGGGTACCGAGGGGTCGCACTCGAGACGGCCGCCGCTGCGGTGGGGTGCTTTGCCAGTGACCATCTCGTGCACGACCGACGCAAGCGCGATCACATCGCCGTTGACGGTTTCGTCTCCGACCGCATCAGCCTCGCCCCCGGTGCCGAGGTCGGTGATCATCAGGCGGCCGTCGGCTCCCCATGCGACACCGGCGGACGTCATTCCACCGTGAGACACGCCGCGTGAATGCAGCTCTTCCAGTGTTGCTGCCAGGTCGCGGGCATAACCCACAGCGATCTCGGGCGTGACGGGGCCGTCGGCCACGATGCGGCTTCGCAGGTCCGGCCCGTCGGCAGGTTCGGTGACCACCGCCACCAGCTCGCCGTCGATCATGTCGTAGATGCGCGCCAGGCCCGCCAGTTCCAGACGTGAGGCTTCGCGCAATCGAGACGCCAGTCGCGCCACCAGCTCGCGGTCAGAGTTCAGATCTGGTCTGACGATTCGGATGGTTACGTCGCGGTCAAGCCGGGTGTCGTAGCCACTCCAAGACTCGGTGAGCCGTCCGATGCCGACTCTCGCATCGAGCCGGTATCGGTCGCCGAGCAGCGATCGATCAGACCCAGTGGGCATGCGTTCAGGCCGGTACCTGGTAGGTGAAACCGATCGCACCAATACCGGCGTGGGCTCCGATGACCGCGCCGATCTCACCGACCACGATTTCGCCGTCGTAGCTCTCCCGCAGCTTCGACAAGAAACTTTCGAGATCGTCGCACTGGGCGTGCATGACCGCCAGGTTCTCGACCTCGCCGGCTTTGGCGACCGAGTCGACCAGGAACTGCAGAGCCTTGGCCCGGGTGCGCTGCTTCGAGTTCGACTCGACCTTGCCGTCGATGACCTCGATTATCGGCTTGATCGACAGCAGGCTTCCCAGCATCGAGGCCGCGCCCCCGATGCGGCCACCCTTCTTCAGGTTCTCGAGGGTGTCCAGGGCGGCGACCATGCGGGTTCGCGCCGCCGCGTCCCTGATCTGTGCTGCGATGTCGGAGGCATCGGCCCCGCCCTTGGCCAGCCGAGCGGCGCGAAGAACCAGAGATCCCAAGCCCATGCTGACCGTACGACTGTCCACCACCTCGACCGTTATGTCGTCGGCTACGGCTCGGGCCGCAGCGTCGGCAGCCTGGATGGTCGCCGACAGCTCGCCGGACAGGTTGATGACCACAACAGCGTCGTAGCCGTTGGCCTTGGCGCCGCGGTAAGCGGTCTCGAAGGCACCCGGCGACGGCGCGGCCGTCTCGGGAAGCACGCTCGACGCCTTCGACCGCCGCCAGAACTCGTCGGTCTTCAACTCGACGCGGTCGACGAACTCCTCATCGCCGAACCGCACCGTCAGGGGAACGATCGAAATATCCAGTTCTTCGAGGAGGTCGTCTGGGAGATCACACGAGCTGTCTGTGACGATTTTGACGGGCATTGTTCCTCGTTGGGTGAGTGGGTGGCCGACGCGGCTGCACCGACGGTACCGCCACGAGAACGCTAGTTGCTCAGCTTCTCGACAGTCGATCGATCATCGACCTGGCGACAGGGACACGTGTGGTGGACGCCGTGAACACGTAGATCAACCCCGCGGGCCCCACGACGACAACGCCGGAAATCAAGCTGTTCCAGGTTTGTGTGACAGGCAACGACACCAGCATCCACAGCGTCGCCGACAGCGCGGGGAACACCAGCGCCCGCCACTTTCCCCTGGTCAGCGATGATCGTTCGAGACGGTCGAGAAGTCGTATTCGCAGGGCGACCAACTCGAACCAGGCGCCGGCTGCCGCGCCGAGCGCAAGCCCGGCGGCCCCCAGGCGCAATGGCAGGTCGTCGCGCGATCTGATCGCTTGGGGCAGCGGTTCGAACGGTGCCATCAACTGGTCGAAGCCCGTTATCACGCCGTCGTACACGAACAGCCGGTCGAACTGCAGCATCAACACCAAGCCCAGCAACGCCGAAACGCCATAGCGGACGACGGCGATCTGGGCAGGGGTAGTGGCGTCGCCCAAGGCGTAGAAGGTGTTCTGCAGCAGTCGTGATGCGCCGATAGCCAGCAGTCCCAGCGAGTAGGCGCCCAACACCAGAGCGATCAGCAGCAAACCATCTGACTGGAAGCTATCGCCCGGAATGATCCCGAAGGCCGCGTCGATGACCCGCCGACCGGCAAGCACGAACACCAGGGTGGTGAAGACCATGAAGAACCCGATGGTCACGAGCCCGGCCGCCAGCCGATCGGCAACGGCGTCGGGGTCGTTGTTCATTCGCGACAGCTCGGGCAACTCGGCTGCGGCGACGCTCATGGCGAACAATGAGATGGGCAACAGGTAGAACACCTGTGCAGCGCCCAAGGCGGTGAGTGCACCAGACGCCAGAAAGCCGGCCAGGAACAGGTCGACGAACGCCGACAGCTGAGCCGATCCACGGCCGATGACCACCGCGCCGAGCCTTCTCAGAACACTTCGGAACTCGGCACTGGCGAAGTCCACAGCTCGGCCGATGTGCGGGTTAGACCGCCGCACGGCAGGTAGCTGGATCACGAACTGCAACACAGCGCCGACGGTCGAAGCCCACGCAACCCTGACCGCCAGCGTTCGGGTGGAGGCGGTGTCCGGACCGAATACCACGGCTATCTGGGCGAGGCTCCATACGACCGGCGCCGCGTAGGGCAGGAAGAACCGGCGATGGCTGTTCAGTACGCCGAGGCTCCACGCCGACAAGACCAGTACGCCTATGCCCGGGGCCATGATCTGGGTCAGTTGGGTAGCAGTGTCGATGGTCTCCTCATTGGCGTTGCCGATCAGGAACAGCTCGGTCAGCGGCCGAGCGAATACCACCAGGGCCACTACCACGGGTGAACACACCACGACCAAGAACGCGAACATCGTCGACGCCAAACGGGCTGCGCGCTTCGAGTCGGAGTCGACCATCTCGGAATACACCGGGATGAACGAGGCCGAAAGTACGCCCTCGCCCAGCAGGTTCTGAAGCAGGTTGGGTATCCGTAGCGCCGCTGTGTAGGCGTCGCCGATTGCAGAAACCCCATAGCTGCGCCGCACCACTATCTCTCGAAGCAGTCCGGTGACCCTCGACAACAAAATGCCCGCGGACACGGCCACGCTGCCGGCCAGTTTCTTCTTCACGCAGGCAGCTCCACGAGGTCTTCTTCGGCCTGTTGGTCACCGGCATCGTTGCCCTGTGACTTGCGCCTCGACCGCAACAGCTCGCGACCCCACCAAAGGACCAGGACCGAACCAGCGAGCACCGAGATCAGCACTCCGATGCCCGAAGGTGCCGTAGATCGAACCTCGAGATCCACAGAACCGAGCAGGAGGCTGCCGTCGGGCGCCCACAACTCGATCCTCATCGGGAACGAACCCGATGCCAGCGCCTCGACGTTGATCTCGCGTGAACTGACGCCGGGCTCGAGCACCAGGTTCAAGCTCTCGCCGTCTTCGAGCTCGTTGAACCTGGCCTTGTCTGCGATGAACCGTGCTTCGATTCGCACCGGATACTCGGCGTTGTTCTGGAACGCGAACGGATATGTAGCCGTGCGTGATGTCAGGTTCACCTGCTCGAGTGGTGGAGGACGGATCGACAAGATCTCGATGCGCACGGCGTCGACGATCTCCTCGGCTGCCTGTGCCCGCTGGTCGCCCGTAACGCCACTTCCCAGCAGTGAAACCAACTTGTCCAGTTGTTCGTCGTAGAGATAGCCGGTGTCTTCGTCGCGGATCATCGATCGGTACGCCGTAAGCATCTGCTCGGCCTCCCGGTACTCGACCACGCCGCCGTCGAGTCTGGGGGTTTCGGTGTTCTGCTCGAGCGAGATCGACATCCGCTGGCCGCTCGGAGTCGTCAGATGGTTGGTGGCAAAAGCATCTGCCACCGTGGCCGGAGTTATCAGCGGTGTCATCTCGGCCAGACCGTCCAGGAGATCCTCTACGAAGCGCGACGAGGTCGGCTGGCCCGTCGAGAACAACAGCACAGAAGACGTCGGGTGATCGGCGGTGACGGCGATCACGGCCAGCTCTGACAGGATCCTGTTCGCTGCCGCGGTCGGGTTCTCGGGGTTGGGGTCGGCGAAGCGTTCAGGTATGACCATCATCGAGACCGTTCCGGAGCTGGTTTCGGCGTCGATTGGCGCGTCGAAGGGCGAGCTGCCAACCGACACGATGCTCCTGACGCCCCGGTCGCGCCAGATCGCCGCTCGGTCGGCATCTGGCCAGGCGGGCGACAGCTTCAGGGTCGCGTCGGGGGCTCTGCCCGCAAAGTTCGTCAATGCGTCGACACCGCGAGCCAACAGCAGAGCCGCATCCTCACCGAAACCCTCGGCCTCCAGGGCTCGCTCGTCGACCGGTAGGTAGGGGCCAGCCACCAAAGCCTCATCGGCCAGGCGGGTGCGCAGCGCTCGGATGCGGCTGTCGAACGCATAGTTCTCGAACAGCAGGGGAGTTGCCTGCAGTGTCACGGGCAGGTCGGGTCGCGCAATCAGTGCATCTATCCACGTCGCCAGCGGATCATCGTCGTCGATGTTGCCCGCAGCGTTCTCGCCAGGCCTGACCTCGATCATCAGAGCCAGTGCGGTGCGCGACGGTGTTGGGATGACGGGCGGTATCACCAGATAGGTCAACAACGAGCCCACCTTGGCTCCCGCGCCCGTGTCCATTTCGACCACCACCGGATAGACGCCCTCCGTCGACCCGTCCAGACCCATGGCGGCGAAGTCGACCGGAATTTCGACCAATCCGGTCAGTGTCGGCTCGAGGTCTGCGACTTCGAAGGTGGCCGCAAAGATCGATTCTCCGGCCGTCGAGCGGTCTGTGGTGATCAGGAAGTCGGCTCGGCTGCTGATGGCTTCATGAACGGTTATGTCGAGCACGTCGGTGGGCGACACCAGCCCAGGCAGCCGCATGCGCAGAAACTGGGCGTCGCGTGACAGTGGTGCGGCGTCTACCAACTGAAGGCCGCCCGAGTTCTGCCGCGCAGAGGCGACGGCGTCCGTCGGGGCCGCGACCGCGATCGCCAGCATGAACAAGACGACCAGTGTCCTCCTCACGATGTAGCACCGAGGTCGAGTTCCAGTACGGCCAGGCCATGGGGTTCTGGCACGAAGCCGAGCCGCAGGTACAGCTGGTGAGCGCGTTCGTTGACGACCTGGGTGTTGACCAGCGCTCGCCTGGCTCCCCACCTGCGCATCCAACGCAGGCCGTCGACCACCAGGCTGCGCCCGATACCGCGACCTTGCTGGTCGGGGGCCACGGCCAGTCTCTGGAGGTAACCCGACTTGCCCGCTCTTCCGCTGACGGCGAATCCGACGACTCGGGGATCGGAGGCAACCCTCACCCTGCTCGCCGGGGTTGCTCCGACAGCCTCGTCCAGGGCCTCCTCGTCCATAGCCCAGAAGGGGTCGAACGCCGCATTGTCGGTCACGAGTATCTGGTCGCGGTCGGAGGGTCGTGCCCGTCTGAGCTTCACCCCCGATTCGGGATGACCGTCGAGGCCGGTCAGATCGTGGCGCAGGAGGTGGAGACGTTCCCGCAGCTCGAAGCCGGCGTCGAGGAGGATCCTCTCCTCGGGTGGTGGAACCGCCGCCGTGAATACGCGGGCTACGCCGCGGGCCTTCAACACGGCGACCGAACGGTGAACGGAGTCGAGAGACACAGGGGTGTGCCCCGGGACGGGAGACAAGTACGCGACCGACGATTCACCGCGCCATGGCCGAACGCGGATCTTGTCGTCACCCCAACGGTGGATTTCGGCTCGAGCCATCATCCGAACCGGTCGGGAAGGGTCCAATCACGCACGCCAGGGTAGTACCGCTGCTTCGGCCGGTCGGTTCAGAACCTCACGTGAGGCGAGCGCTGACGGCCTCCATGGCCTCGTCTTCGGTGACATCCATCGAGATGGACAGCTCCGACACCAGGATCTGGCGCGACTTCTCGAGCATGGTCTTCTCGCCTGCCGAGAGCCCCTTGGATGCTTCGCGCAGCGCGAGGTTCCTGACGACCTCGGCGACCTGGTAGATGTCGCCGGACTTGAGCTTCTCCTGGTGGTTCTTGAACCGCCGACTCCAGTTGGCCGGTTCGCGAATGTCCTTCTTCGACAACAGCTCGAAGAGGTCCTCGACGTCGTCTTCGTCGATTGGAGGACGCATGCCCACCTCGTCGACCTTGTCGACGGGAACCGACAGGCTCAGGTCGCCGTGTGCCGTCTTGAGATTCAGGTATTCACGGGTCTCGCCGAACGCCTCGCGGACGTCGCGGCTGATGATGACCGCTGCACCGTGGTGGGGGTAGATGACGTTGTCACCGACCTCGAAACCCATGGACAATCCTCACTCGTACGCCGACGTATGGGCCCGTTTGGGCCGACGCCGAACTGAATTGGCGTTCTAGCTTGCCAGAAACCGACACCATTCCACCAGTGTCAGTCTTACTCTGGCCTGCAATGTCAGACCCAGCGCCCGGCGCAGACGCACCCCAGCCCACGACCAGGCTCGACCAGACCGCTGTTTCGCGGGTGCTCGAGATGGCCAGGCCCGTCGCCGAGCGACTGACCGACGCGGGCCACCGCGCCTACGTGGTTGGTGGGCTGGTACGAGATCTGCACCTGGGGGGTCAGCCACCCCACGACATCGACATCACCACCGATGCTCAGCCGGCCGACATCAAGGCCGCCGTGGCACCCATCGCCGACGACGTTTGGAGTCAGGGCGAGCGTTTCGGAACCATCGGTTGCCGACTCGATGGAATCGACTTCGAGATCACCACCCATCGATCGGAGGCTTACGACCCATCGTCTCGCAAACCCGCCGTGACCTTCTCGACGGCCATCAGCAGCGATCTGTCCAGGCGTGACTTCACGGTCAACGCCATGGCGATCGACGTGGTGACGGGTCTATTGGTCGATCCCTTCAATGGCGCAGCCGACCTAGAACGGCGGGTGCTGCGCACTCCCGTCGACGCCAGAATCTCCTTCTCAGACGATCCGCTGAGGGTGCTGAGAGCGGCGCGCTTCATGGCTCGGCTTGGTTTGGTGCCCGATCCGGGGCTCGAAACCGCGGCCACCGATCTGGCCCATCGTCTGTCGATCGTGTCGTCCGAGAGGGTCCGCGACGAGTTCGAGAAACTACTGGCAGCCGAGCGCCCTGGTGTAGGCATCGGGTTCCTGGCCAGGGTGGGGGCGCTCGACCGGTTGTTCGAGGGGGTGGACCACGAGGGTCTCGATGTAGCTGTCCTGGCCGACTCGATCGATGCAGTGCCCGCAGCATTCGGAGCAGACCGCGTCCTCGCCCGCCGGTGTGTGTTCTTCGGTCGAGGCGTGGGCTTCGGCGACGCCGAAGCCATAGTCGAGTGCCTGAGGCGCTTGCGTTACTCACGCTCTGATCAGCGTCGAACTGCATCGCTTGGACTGGCCACGGCGATCTGGGTAAGCGCGTCTCGGCCTCGGGATGCGGAGGCGCGCAGGGTTGTTGCACAAGCCGGCGACGACTGGCCCAGTGCTGCCGCTTGCGTGGCTGCTGTGGCCGATGATCAAAGCGCCAAGTCGCTCGTCGACGCCGTCGAACGCCTCGCCCGCCGCGAAGATCTGACGCGGCTGGGACCAGAGCTCTCCGGTGCCCAGGTCATGAAGCTCCTGGGACTGCCTGGTGGTCCCGAGGTGGGCGCGGTCCTGGACGAGTTGCGCAGGTGGAGGCTCGACGAGGGCGAACACGAGGTCGCCGAACTCGAGCGACGGGTCCTGGCCTGGTTCGAAGCTGCCGAAACCGATCTGTGAGGCATGCAGGCGGGCGGCCTGGCGTTCGGGGCGCAGGCCGCTACCCTGCTCGCCGTGGTCTTCCACCCCGGCATCGCAGCTACCGACGCCGCCTCGGGCACCGGCGACGTCGACTATCGATTGCAAAGACGCGCCTTGCTGGCGGACCTCGAGGCCGGCCGCATCGCGCGCCACGAGGTCTGCGACGCACATCCAGAGCTGGTTCGTGTAGCCCGCAACTGTGAGACCCCCGACGGTGGCGCCTGCCCGGTTTGCGACTTCGATGGTCTCGCCTGGATCCACTACGTGTTCGGCCCCAGGCTGCCCGCCAGCGGCAAGCTCGCCCTCACCGATACCGAGCTGGATAGATACCGCCAACGGTCTGGCGATTTCGCTGCGTATCGGGTCGAGGTCTGCGCATCCTGCGGCTGGCACCACCTGCTGCGTCGGATCGTGCTCGGATAGCCCGATGGCCAAGAGCAAGCTGGGCGCGCCGCGTTCTGGCCGCGGCGGGTCGGCGATGGCCAGGCGTGTACGACGGCTCTTCTACTACGGCCTTTTGGTCTTCATCGCCGCCGTCGCCGGCTTCGTCCACATCCTCGGGCGCATCGAGCTGCCCGACGCGTCGGCCGTTTCGGATCAGACCACGATCGTGGTCGATCGCGACGGCGAGGAGATCGCCCGTTTCCACGGCGAGCAGAACCGGGTGCCCCTCACCATCGAGGAGATCTCGCCGATCTTGGTCGACGCTGTCATCTCTGCCGAGGACAGGGGGTTTCTCGACCATCCGGGGGTCGACCCGGTTGCAATTGCCAGAGCCCTGTGGGCCGACATCCGCAGCTCGGGTTCGCTGCAGGGCGGTTCGACCATCACCCAGCAGTACGTCAAGAACGCCTTCTTGTCGCCCGAGCGCACATTGATCCGCAAGCTCAAGGAGGCGGCACTTGCCATCAAACTCGAGCGCGAAACCGACAAGTACGAGATCCTCGAGGGCTACCTCAACACGATCTATTTCGGGCGCGGTGCCTATGGCGTCGGTGCTGCCGCCCGTGTGTGGTTCGGGGTAAACGCCTCAGAGCTGAACATCGCGCAGGCCAGCTACCTCGCAGGCCTGATCCGAGGTCCCGAGGCGGCCGACATCAGCCGGGAGAGCCAGGTCGACGAGGCGTACCGCCGCCGCAGCACCGTGCTCGACGCGATGTTGGAGGAGGGCTACATCACCGCGGCCGAGCGAGTGCAGGCCGAGGACACCCCGATCGAGTCGTACACGCTCGAGAGGCGACCCAATTCGTCGGTCGAACTGTCGCCCAAGGCCGATGCAGCTGGCGCTGGCTACGTGGTCGAGATGATCAGGCGCGAGTTGACCGATCGACACGGCTCAGCCGCCCTGTTTCAGGGTGGCTTGAGGGTGACTGCGACCATCGACCTCGACCTGCAAGCCCAAGCCTTCGAGGCCGCGACCGCCGTGCTCGACTCTGCAGATGAGCCGACGGCTGCGGTGGTGGTGTTGGACGACACCGGCGCCATACGCGCCCTCGTTGGCGGTCGCGACTTTGAGACCTCGCAGGTCAACCTCGCGCTAGGCGTCGACGGTGGCGGCGGCGGCAGACAACCGGGATCGTCGTTCAAGCCCATCGTTCTGGCCAGGGCACTCGAGGCCGGCATCTCTGCGCGTTCGCAGTTCGACTCTCCTTCGGTGCTCGAGTTCCCGGGCCTCGACAATGGCCAGCCATGGGTCGTGCACAACTATGCCGATGCCTCACACGGTGTGATCGACCTGTTCAGGGCTACCGCCGTGTCGTCCAATACGGCATACGCCCAGCTGATGCTCGAGGTAGGGCCCAGTCCCGTCGCAGAGCTGGCCCACCAGATGGGCATCCAGGCAGACCTCGATCCTGTGCATTCGTTGGTGCTCGGGACACAGGAGGTGTCGGTGCTCGACATGGCCACCGCATATTCGACGTTTGCCTCGCGAGGCGAGCGCCACGACCCCGAGATCCTGCTGGAGGTCGTCGATTCCGAGGGAGTCACCATCAGCAGGTTCGAAACCACCGGGCACCGGGTGATGTCGCGCCAGACCGCCGACATCGTCGTGGAGGTGTTGCAGGGGGTCGTCGCCGCCGGAACAGGCGCCAGGGCACAGATCGAGGGGGTGCCCACAGCTGGCAAGACCGGTACCACGCAGGACTATCGCGACGCCTGGTTCGTCGGTTTCTCGCCGCGGTTCACCACTGCGGTGTGGGTCGGTTTCCCCGACTCGAACCGTTCGATGACCGGGGTCGCCGGATCCGATCCGATCACTGGAGGATCGTGGCCCGCCGAGATCTGGCGCCAGGTGATGGTGGATGCGCATCGCGACGTCGAGCCCGGCTCGTTCGTGGCCCCCGAGGGCTATCCGGGCGAGGTCATCAGCCCCTCGACCACAACCACTTCGACCAGCACCACCGTCACCAGCACCACCGTGGCAACCGATGTCACGTCCGGCACCGAACAGGACCCGACCACCACCGTGCCCGACTCGACGCCCGTCGATGTATCGACCACGGTCACGACCGCACAGGAGCAGGGATGAGTGCGCTTCGGTGGACAATGCCGACGCTGTTGGCTGTGGTCTCGCTCGTGTCGGCCTGTACAGGCAGCGACTCCGCCGACTCGGCACGCGCCACCACCGCCGAAACTGCGACCAGCGTCGTCGCGTCCACAGCGGCCCCGCAGACCACGGTCGTCGAGTCGGCTCCCGCCGCCATCGTCGATCCTCTGGTGCCCTTCGATGGCTTCGGATGGGGGACCGTTCGGGTTGCTGCCCAGGCCGAGCTCTTGGATGTCCTGGTGGCCTCAACATCAGACCAGCGCAGGCAGGGCCTCATGTTCGTCGATGACATGCAGGGCTGGGACGGAATGTGGTTCGTGTTCGACCAACCGACCGACGGCGGCTTCTGGATGAAGAACACCGTGATGCCACTGTCCATCGCCTGGGTTTCGCCCGATGGGGTCGTGGTCGCCACGGCCGACATGGAGCCCTGTCCAGCCGAGCCCTGCCCGATCTACCGCGCCGACGCGCTCTATTCGGCGGCCCTCGAAGTGCCCAAGGGCAACCTCGCAGGCCTGGGCGTGGAGGTCGGGACTCAGC
This sequence comes from Acidimicrobiales bacterium, assembly GCA_041394185.1. Taxonomy (NCBI): domain Bacteria; kingdom Bacillati; phylum Actinomycetota; class Acidimicrobiia; order Acidimicrobiales; species Acidimicrobiales bacterium. The sequence continues at coordinate 893,811 of JAWKIQ010000002.1, read as the reverse complement.
TCGATCTCGTCAGCCGTTCTGGCTGACGCGCAGCGTGCTCGGGCTGGCTGTCCCACCCCGTTTGCATACTGGGGGTGGGAGTTGGGAACGATGTGCTCTACGCTGATGCGCTGACAACTCATCAACCCCTGCTCCGCTACTAGACGGGGCCCCGGCCGCCGGTCGGGTCCGAAGGAGGTGTGTGCCATCGTGCGCGCATACGAACTAATGGTCATCCACGACGGCGATCTCGACGATGTCGCAGTGCAAGACGCGCTGAAGGACGTTCGCGCCAAGGTCGAAGCCGCTGGCGAGATCAAGAACGTCGACTTCTGGGGTCGGCGCAAGTTCGCCTACGAGATCAACCACAAGACCGAGGGCTACTACTCGGTCATAGAGGTGCTCGCCGAGGGCGGTGCCCTCGATGAGGTCGAGCGCAACCTCCGTCTCGCGGACGACGTCGTCCGCCACAAGCTGATCCGCCTTCCCGATTCCGAGGCAGAACGCCGCGGTCTGATTGGGCAGGCTGACTGAGTCAGGAGGCTCGAACCATGGCGAGCGATAATTCCGTGACCCTCGTGGGCAATCTCACCAGAGATCCCGAACTTCGATACACCCAGTCCGGGCAGGCCCGGGCGACCCTCGGCATTGCCGTCAACCGGCGCTGGCAGAACCGCCAGACCGGTGCTTGGGACGAACAGGTCAGCTTCTTCAACGTCGTTTGTTGGAGAGAGATGGCCGAGAACGTCGGCGAGACCCTGTCTCGGGGCATGAGGGTGATGGTCACCGGGCGCCTCGAGCAGAGGTCCTGGGACACACCCGAGGGCGAAAAGCGATCGGTGGTCGAAGTGGTCGCCGACGAGATCGGACCGAGCCTTCGTTGGGCTGCGGCCGAGGTCAAGAGAAACGAACGAGGCACCGACCAGCAGGGCGGTGGCAGTTATCAGGGCGGCGGTGGATACCAGGGCGGCGGCCGTCAGCAGTCGTCCCCCGCGTATCAGGCACCTTCCGCCGACTACTACCCAGAAGAGGAGCCGTTCTAGATGGCTGTGAAGAAGAAGGGCCGGGTCAAGGGCAAGGACCCGAAGAAGCTCAAGCCCCGCAAGAAGAAGATCAGCCCGATCGTCAAAGAGGGCATCGACTACATCGACTACAAGGACGTCACGCTTCTTCGGGCCTTCATGTCCGATCGTGCCAAGATCCGCGCCCGCCGCGTCACCGGAAACGATGTCCAGCAGCAGCGCGAGGTAGCCCGGGCCGTCAAGAACGCACGCGAGATGGCGCTGCTGCCATACGCATCGCGGGTTGTGACGCAGCGCAAGGGTGACAAGCGTCGCCGCTCCGATCGCGACGATCGCGACGACCGTGACGACGTCAACGACGACGACGACATCGTCGACGACGAGGAAGACGTGACCGAGGAGGACAGCGAGTGAACGTCATCTTGCGTACCGACGTCAGTGGCCTCGGCAAAACCGGCGACATGATCGACGTGGCCGACGGCTACGCCCGGAACTTCCTGATCCCCTCGGGCAAGGCCATGATGGCTTCGCAAGGAGCTGTCGCCCAGGCTGCCGCCATGCGCCGGTCGCGGGATCAGCGCGACGAGCGCGATCGCAGTGCCGCCGAAGACATCGCGCGCCAGCTGGTGGGTCAGACCGTGCCGGTATCGGCCAAGGCCGGATCTGGCGGCCAGCTTTATGGCTCGGTCACAACCTCCGATGTCGCCGAGGCTGTCAAGGCGGCGACCGGGCTCGAGCTCGACCGCCGCGACTTGTCCATCGACGGTTCGATCCGCACGGTGGGTGGTCACGAGGTTCAGGCCAAGCTTCACGCCGACGTCCAGTTTGTCATCAACATCGACGTCGTCGCCGCCGACTGATTCGGCTCGTCAGACCCACAGTTCAAGGGGCTCGAGGGCCGGCGCCGTCTCGCTCGGTGTCGGCCCTCACCCTTTGGTGGAGCCCGTTTCCCACACTTTGTCCACAGGGGAAACCCTTTATTCCCCATGGTCTGGTGACCTTTAACCACAGGTTTTGGGTCTAGCCGACCACAGGCCGCGCGAGGGAGGATCGTCAGTGATGATCGACGACGCAGCACCAAGGAGCCCTATCTCCGATTCGGTACGTCGCGCCCCGCACAATCTCGAGGCCGAGAGGTCCTTGTTGGGCGCGATGCTGCTGTCGCGCGATGCGATCGGCCCGGCGGTTGAAGCCCTCGACGCGGGCGACTTCTATCTGCCCGCTCACCAGCACATCTTCGACGCGATCGCCAGCTTGTACAGCTCGGGGCACCCGGCCGATCCGGTCACGGTCGCCGAGGAACTCGAGCGTTCGGGTCTGCTCGAGGCCGCAGGTGGCCTGCAGACACTGGTCGATCTCGAATCGACGACACCCGCCACCTCCAACGCTGCCCGCTACGCAACCATCATCGAGGAACGGGCGCTCCTGCGTCGTCTGATTGCGGCCGCGGGCGAGATCATCGAAGTCGGCTATTCGTTGCCAGACGACGTGACCAAGGCCATCGACGAGGCCGAGGCCAAGATGTTCCAGGTGGCGCAACGGCGCGTCACCGACACGACCAGACCCATTCGCGACCTGCTTTCAGACAACCTCGATCGACTCGAGGACCTGTACGAGCGTGGTGATGCCATCACGGGCATACCCACCGGCTATCACGATCTCGACGAGGTTCTGTCGGGTCTGCAGCCCAGCGCGTTGATAGTGGTGGGTGCCCGCCCAGCCATGGGCAAGACCGCGTTTTCACTGGGGCTCACAACCCACGCTGCGATGGTCGCCCAAAAGCCGGTGTTGTTCTTCTCCCTCGAGATGGGCCACCTCGAGCTGACCCAGCGCATTCTGTCCTCGCAGGCCAAGGTCGATTCATCGAGACTGCGCAACGGCAATCTCAGCGACGACGACTGGCCCAAGATCAGCCGAGCGGTGGGGCAGCTGGCGGAGGCGCCGATCTGGATCGACGACAACCCGAACCTGTCGGTGATGGAGATACGGGCCAAGGCACGACGCCTGAAGAGTCGATTGGGTGATCTAGGCCTGGTTGTCGTCGACTATCTGCAGCTGATGCAGGGATCGAGTCGAGCCGAGAGCCGCCAGGTCGAGATCTCGGAGATATCGCGAGGTCTCAAGATCCTGGCCCGCGAGCTCGAAACCCCCGTCGTCGCTCTTTCTCAGCTGTCGAGAACCCTCGAGTCTCGAGCAGACAAGCGCCCGATGCTTGCGGATCTTCGCGAGTCTGGTGCCATCGAGCAGGACGCAGACGTCGTCATGTTCTTGTACCGCGACGAGATGTACAACCCCGAGTCATCAGACATCGGCACTGCCGAGATCATCATCGCCAAGCACCGCAGCGGCCCGACAGCCACCGTCCGCTTGGCCTTCCTGGGCCACTTCACCAGGTTCGCGAACATGGCCAAGGCCTGACCGCCGCACTGCTACGACACCTCACACCAGGTCGCCACCAGCAGCGAAGAACACCACCACCAACAGCACCAGAGCAGCCACCCCGCCGATGATGCCGAACCATCCGATGAGGCGGCCGGCCAAGGTTCCGATGCCCACGGCCAGGGCCAGCTGAGGAATAGGTCCGGTGTTGCGGTCTGTCTCCTGGGCCGCCACGCGTGTCACCAGTGCGACCAGCAGCGCTACGGCTATGACCAGCATGGTGAAAACCAACGAACTGAGCAGGCCAATCGCAATACCAATCGCGGCCGCGGTCGCCACTCGAGGGATCTGCTTCACGCCAACAGAGTGCCACGCCCAGGGCCGATGGCATCGCCGGGGCCTTTCCCCGGCGATAGCGTTGGCGCAGGTCATAGGCCAAGCTCTGCAACCGGGAGAGACTCAACGTGTACGACGACATTCTTCCATTGACCGTTCTGGCCCTCGGTGCGGCGATGTTGATCGGCAACGTGTTGGCCATCGTTCGGCCTCCCGACGAGCCGTTTCGTGATGGCGATCTGGCCCGCGCCCCACTCGGGCGGAGCCTCGTCATGGGCGCCGTAGGGCTGGTTGCGGCCATCTGGGGCCTCGCATCGCTCATCGGAGGGTGAATCTTTCGTCTATCTGTACCGGAAGCCGAGACGCGAAAGTCGTCTCGTGATAACTTGGAAGAAGTCGCTCGCAGCCGGGCGGCTTTCTTCGTTTTGAATCTCACCCGAACGATTCTGTCGATTGGTCGGGTCGGAGGGCTCCAATCGCCAGATGTTGCTGCCGATGGAGCGCCTATGCGGGCGAAGGTTCACCACGACTACTTCGACGAGTACGCCCGTCGCCGGGTCAACCATCGGGTTCTCCTGAGAGCGGTCGGGCTGTTCGGGCTGGCGGCGGTTTGTGCCCTGGTGCCCGAGGTTGGGCCGAATCGGTTCGTGTTGGCTCCGATATTGCTTGCCATGACTGTGGTTCCGGTGGCGATCTCCACGCTGCTGCCGCCCCATCTGGTCATGAAGGCCCAGCCGAGCTTCGACGTCTTTGCCACTGTGGCGCTGATCTGGCTGGCTCCCGATGTTTGGACTGCGGGCCTGGTGATCATCGTGGGATCCCCGGCAGCATCTGCGGTGTTCTTGGGCCGTCGGGGCTATGTGTTGCTCGAGGCGTTGGGCCTCACCGGACTGGCCATCGGTGGCGTCATCGTCGGTGCCGAGGGTTTGCTCGTGCCCATTGCGGCCGCCGCAGTGCTGGTGCCTTTGGTAGGCAGCTACGTCGACGTATTCCTCGCCAACGATCACGGCGCGGCCGCAAGACTGGCCGACATCGCCGCTTCGGCAGACGTGATCTTGTGGGAGGCCGATCCACAAACTGGAAGGCTGCTATCGGTGAGCGGCCGTACCGACGACATCTTGGGTTACTCACGGGGTGAGGTGCCGCCCGACATGGCCCAGTTGGTACACCCGGACGACTTGGAGTCTCTCAGCCGAGCTCCCCGCGACGACGCGGGCTGGACTGAGGGCCGTTGCCGGTTGCGACGCGCCAACGGTTCGTGGGCCGCGTTCCAACTGTCCTTTCGGATCATCGGGAAGGGTTCGGCCGCGTTGGCCAGGGGAGTGGCCGTCGACGTGACCGAGCTGGTGACCCTGGCCGAGACCGACGAGCTGACCGGTCTGGCCAACCGCGCTGTGCTCAACCGGGTGCTCGAGGAACATCTCGATGAGGGCGACGAGACCGTCCTGATGATGATGGACCTCGATCGCTTCAAAGAGGTGAACGACACTCTCGGCCACCACAGCGGCGACGTGTTCTTGCGTGAGATCGCCTGTCGGCTGGCCGGTGAGACCGACGATCGCAGCCTTGTCGCTCGAATCGGGGGCGACGAGTTCGCATTCGCAGTGTGGGGCCCTGGCGCTGTCGAGCGTTCGGTGGACCTTGCCAGACGAGCCGCTGCTGCGTGCGAGAGGCCGGTGACCCTCGACGGGCTCGAGTTCGCGGGCTCGTCTTCGATCGGAATCGCTGCCGCACCAGAACACGCCGCGCTGGCCAACGAGCTGATGCGCCTGGCGGACCTGGCCATGTACTCGGCCAAGCGGGCCGGTCAGGCATATCGGGTATACTCGCGCGACCACCGGGCCACAACGATCGATCGCTTGTCGCTCAGCGCCGACATAGCGGGTGCTCTCGAACGCGACGAGCTGAGGTTGTGGTTCCAGCCCAAGATCGACCTGGCCACTTCCGAACTGGTCGGCGCAGAGGGCCTGTTGCGCTGGCATCACCCCCAAAGGGGAGTTCTCGAGCCTCGCGACTTCTTGGACGTCGTCGAGATATCTCGCCACTTCACCGCCCTGACGGTCGAACTGGTCGAACAGGCCGCCCGCATGTTGGCGCGCACCGAGGCCAGCGGCATCCACGCGTCGGTGAACGTCTCGATGAAGAACCTGTCAGACAGGGCCTTCGGTCACCAGGTCATAGACCGGCTGCTTACCAACGGCGTTGATCCCAGCCGCCTGATCCTCGAGATGACCGAGCGCGAGATCACAACCGACAGGGCAGACGTGGTGGCCGCCCTAGCCGAGCTGAGACAAGCCGGAGTCGGCTTGTCTATCGATGACTTCGGAACCGGGCATTCATCGCTATTGCGTCTTCATGAGCTGCCGGTGACGGAGGTGAAGATAGACAGGCGCTTCGTGAGCGAGCTGAGGCCCACCGGTGAGTCCGCCATCATCGTCAGAGGCATCGTCGAACTCGGCAAACGACTGGGCCACTGCATCGTTGCCGAAGGCGTCGAAGACTTGGCCCAGTTGGGTCTGCTGCGCGAGCTCGGTTGTGATCTTGGTCAGGGGTACCTGTGGTCGAAGGCAGTCGAGGTCGACGAGTTCGTGGCCACTGCCATGTCGAATCTGACGCCCGTACTCGACGCGGCTGACGTCACCGGCTGAGCCAGACCGGGCCTTGCCGTCGGGTCAGGCCAGCGCAGCCGCGATGGCGTCGACGCCTTGGACGAACGCCGCCTTCTGGTCGTCGTCGAGCACCTCGAAGAAGCGGGTGACGATGGCGTCGGTGCGGTGTTCGGCAGCATCGAGAGCGGCGCGCGCCTCATCGGTCACCTCGGGAGGCTCTGCGTAACCGAACGTCGACACGTCGCCGGGGCGCTTGATGGCATGTGCCACGTCGGTGGTCAGACCCTCGGCCACCACCGCAACCAGGTGGGCACTTCCGCGAAGCTCACGCAGCAGCACGACGCAGCGATATGCCCTGGCTGCGATGTCGTCTGGCATCGGCTCCGCCGCGATGGCGGCAAACAGGGTCAGTCCGGACGCATCTGTCGAGGTGATCACCTTCTCGGCGGCAGCCACGAAGGCATCGAGGCCCTCGACCCCTGCCAGTTTCGAGCGTCCGAAATCGTCGGCGCATGCGAGATGTACACCAGCCGCCTCTCGCGGGGCGACCTTCTCTTTGGCCGAGTTCCACATGTTCGCAACCAAACCGGCGTTGAAGTAGCCGAATGCAGAAACGACTACAGCTGGCTCGACATCACCCAACACACCACCGCGGCCGAGGAAATAGAATCGGAAGCCGTCGAGGCCGATCTCCTTGCCTTTTGCCAGGGTGTCGGGGTGGAAGTAGTAGCCGGAGCCGGCTGAGTTGATCAGCGGCGAGGTGTGCTTGACGAGATCGAGCGTGTCCATCGACGCAGTCTGGCGGCACTGGCAACGCGGCACAAATCTGCGGGTTCAGCCGGTGCCGAGGGCTGATGCCAGCGTGTTCACGAGACGTCTGACGCGAACGTTCTGCCAGCGTTTGCCAGGTCGATTCGTGAGGTAGCCGAACGCAACATCAGCACCGGGGTCGGCGAAACCCAGTGAGCCGCCATATCCGAAGTGACCGAAGGCCGAGTCGGTGAGTCCGATCGGCCGGTCGTCCATGTGCAGCTGAAATCCAAGCCCGAAACGTATGGGACGTTCGAGTATCACATCGGTGCCCGCCGAGGCCTCGGTGCGGGCTTCTGCCAGCAATTCGGTAGGAAGCGGGCACCTGTGGGCGCCCGGCAGCAAGGTGCTGTAGAACCGGGCCAAACCGCGGGCCGTTGTGTGGCCGTTGGTAGAAGGCACGCAGCACATCCGCCATTCCTGGCTGTTCAATACGCCGACCCCGGAGATGTTCGGCGGGTTGGCGTACGCGTGCCTGAGCAGCACCGAACGTTCGTCTGATACCGGATAGGCCGAATCGAGGTCGATCGGCAGCGATGCGTGAGCGACGTCGACGTCGGCTACGCGTGGCAATTCCGAGACACCCAAGCCGCAGTGCATGTCGAGTTCGAAAGCGTCGGACAGGCGCCGAACAGCCGTGCTGAAATCCAGCCCGGTGAGCCTGCGCACCGGCTCGCCTATCAAGAAGCCGAACGTATTCGTGTGATAGCCGGGAGCTGTTCCGGGTGGCCACCACGGAGGTGTCGACGCCAGAGCCGCCGTCATCGTGTCCCATCTGTACAGATCTGGCACGTGCAGAACAGGGCCCACTGCCGCCAGCCCGGCGGTGTGGCACAAGGCCTGTCGAAGGGTGATGGTCTCCTTGCCGTGTGCTGCGAACTCGGGCCAGCAAGAGGCGATCGGATCATCGAGGCCCATCAGGCCCTCGGCGACGACCCGAAGGGCCAGAACTGCGGCCACCGGCTTCATCGTGGAATAGGCGTTCACCAGGGTGTCGGGTGTCCACGCGGTGTCGCGGCTGTCGCTCGTCCAGCCCGACACAAGGTCGGCGACCTTGCGCCCACCCACGTAGACGGTCAAGGCTGCGCCCAGGTCGCCCGGATCGTCGCCCTCGGCGCGAAGGTTGTCGACCATGGCGTCGCGAAGCTCGTCGAAGGCCGGATCTGCGAACCCCGACACGAATCCCATACCCTCACCTCCGAAGACGTGGAGGGATTGTGGTCGACAAGAGCAAGTGGGTCGAAATCACCGAGGAGAACCCGAACCACTCGAGCTGGTACGTGGAGCGCTTTCGCGCCATGGCAGCCGAGGGTAAGGACCTGGCCGGTGAGGCCCGACTGGTCGATGCGATGGTGCCCAGGAGCGCCCGCATCCTCGACGCCGGCTGCGGGCCGGGCCGGGTTGGCGGGCATCTGCACCTGCAGGGTCACGAGGTTGTTGGGGTCGACGTCGATCCCGTGCTGATCGAAGCAGCACGCCAGGATCATCCAGGCCCTACGTGGGTCGTCGCCGATCTGGCCGAGTTGGACCTTCCCTCGATGGGCATCGACGCCGACTTCGACGCCATCGTGGCTGCGGGAAATGTGATGGCCTTCCTGGCAGCGAGCACCCGGCAGATGGTTTTGCAGCGCCTCGGTGCCCATCTGGCGCCTGATGGTCGTCTCGTCACCGGTTTCGGTGCGGGGCGCGACTATGAGTTCGCCGAGTTCGAAGCCGACGTGGAGGCGGCGGGGCTGCGATTCGACTCGCGCCATTCGACCTGGGATCTGAGGCCCTTCGAGACCGGGTCGGAGTTCATCGTCGCCGTGCTGAGCCGTTCCACAGACCGGGCCGACAGCTGATGACGGGCTGGACGCTGGCAATCGACGTAGGAACGTCGCGCACCGCCGGCGCCGCGGCCGAAGGTGACAGGGTGGTGCCCCTCGAGATCGAGGGCAATCGTTGGATGAGCAGCACCGTCGCGGTGGCCGACGACGACTCGATCGTGGTGGGGCGCGCCGCTCTGGCGGTTGCTTCGGCTCGTCCCGACCGAGCCGAGCGGTCGCCAAAGCGCAATGTCGGCTCGCCGGTGCCGATGGTGCTGGGCGAGCGCGCGGTCAGCACGGCCGAGGCCTTCGCTGCACTGATGACTGCGGTGGCCGACGAAGCAAAGCGACGCTTCGACGGCGCCCAGCCCAGCCGGCTGGCTCTGACCCACCCTGTGAGGTGGGAGGAGGCGCGACAAGAGGTCCTGATAGAGGCAGCGGCGTTGGCCGGGCTTCCCGAACCCGTTCTGGTCCCAGAGCCGGTCGCCGCAGCGCTGCATTATGCGGCCGGCGACCTGTCCCCCGGTGACCAGATCGCCGTCTACGACCTGGGCGGAGGCACCTTCGACACCGTCGTGATGCGCCGCACTGACGACGGCTTCGAGGTGATGGGGCCGCCTGGTGGCGACGAGAGCATCGGCGGCGACCACTTCGACCACCTGGTCTTCTTGCACCTGGGCTCGATGCTGGCCGCCCACGATGCCGAGTTGTGGCAGAACATGCTGGTCGGCACCGACCGCAAATGGATGCGTGCCGCCTTCGATCTGTTGACCGAGGCGCGCAACGTCAAGGAGAACCTGTCTCTTTACCCATCGACGCAGATCTACGTTCCCGCCGCCGACCGCGAACTGCTGATGACCCGCGCCGAGCTCGAGGCACTGATCGAGAATCCGATCGAACGCTCGGTCGAAGAGCTGGCCGACACGATCCTCGACGCCGACGTAGACGAAGACGACATCAAGGCCATCTACCTGGTCGGTGGATCCAGCCGGATACCCATGGTCTATGACCGACTGGTCGCCCGCTTCGGCGACAAGGTCCGAACACGCGACGAGCCCAAGTCTGTGGTGGTCGAAGGAGCAGCGCGTCTGGCCGCCGGCCACCTGGTTGGTCCCGGGGCGTCGCGCCAAGCGACGGCCACCGACGACGGCTCGACTCCATTGCCTGCGGGCGGCGAGCTGACCGGTCCTCCGCAGGTCTGCGGCGGCGGTGAGAACCTGGTGCTTTGGGACGATCGCAGTGTCTGGATAGTGGCCGAAGGCCACAGCACGCGATTGGAGTCGTCACATCCGGTTGTATCCGCGCTTCCGACCCGTGCAGGGGCGGTCACGTTGACGACCGATGGCATGCTGAGCTCCTACGACGGCGAAGTGCAGCGATGGTCGACCGCACCACCCTTCGAGGTCGCTGTCGGTCCGGTGTCGGCCGGCGATGCAACCTTGGTGGCCGACCGCGCCGGCCAGCTCGCGTCGTTCGACCATCGTGGCTCGATGAGTTGGATGCTTCCGGTTGGGCACTCGGTGTCGGCCATCGCGGCTTCGGCCTCGGTAGTGGTCTTGTCGACTCTCGAGGGGCGGGCCATCTGCATCGACGCCATGACCGGACGGGTTCGTTGGATCTACCCCACCCGCGACCGGATCGAAGGTCCGGCACTGTTGGGTGGGCGTCTGCTGCATGTCACTTCGGCCGACTCGATCCTGTACTCCCTCGACGTCGACACAGGACGCCCGGCGTGGGCCTACCGGCTCGACGCACCATCTCCGGCTCCCGTACTGGCCGGTGATCTGGTTGTCGTATCGGGCGCAGCAGACGTCGTGGGCCTGGATCGATCGTCCGGTGCCGAGCGATGGCGCCTGCCGATCGCAGGGTGTGTGGGTCTTCGGGGTGGTTCCCGGGCGGCGTTGGCGACCCTGCACGACGGACGGATCATGTGGGTTGATCAACGCGGTTCGGCCACCGACTTGGGCAGTCACTCCGATGCTGTCGGGTTCGGCGACGCGATCGCTCTGATCGACGGCCAGCGGGTCGAGTTCGTGGCGGCTCCGCCAGCGCTGTGACAACCACAACGTCGGGTGCCCCGGCCGAAGCCGGGGCACCCCATGAAATGCTGTGGCGAACGATTCGCCGGCACTGCTCACGGATCAGCGGTCGAGGACGAAGTTGATCGGGATCAGCAGGCGCTCGATGATGCCCATTCCTTCGGTGCTGTCGCCGCTTCCGACGATCTCGATCATCAGGTTGTCCGAGTCGGCCCATGCATCCTCGAAGGTCTCGATCGAGATGGCCACGCCGGCCCCATCGGGGAAGCCGGGATCGTTGATGTACACCAGGCCGGCCTCGTCGTCGATGCCGGTGATGACCACTGCGTGACCCGCTTCCATGCCCTCGTCGAAGGGCCCGCCGCCGTTCGAGTACAGGTCGGCCGAGTCGAGCCCGATTATCACCCCGGTGCCTGAGTCGAGCTGGTCGCGCAGGCCGTCGAGCGTTCCGGAGGTCAACTCGGCCTCGATGCCGTACTCCTCGAGCAGGCGCACACCGTCTTCGGCTGCCATACCCGTTGAGGTCATCATGTCCATCTCGTTGGCCAAGGCAACCACGTCGTCCGCGGGAACCAGTTCGCCGGTCACCTCTGTCAGCACCATCGCGACCGACGTCGGCAAGCAGTCGACTGGCCCGGGCTGTGCCTGGTGGTAGGTGATCTCGGCCATCGGTTCGCCGTGAATCGAGTCGGAGAGTTCGACCGGATCGTCTGTGATCGTGGTGATGTCGGCGTCGAACACCGCTGTGTCGGTGACGTCGTCGGAGGCGTCGAGCACGTCGAATCCGTTGTCGACGAACGAGCCGTTGGGGTCTTCGCCGTAGGCCTCGTACTCGGCGATTCCGTCGCCGTCCTGATCGACGATGTGGACATCGATGACGCCGTTGCCGTCGGTGTCGGCGACGAGGGTGTCGAAGTAGCCATCGCCGTCGGTGTCGATGACGGCCTCGCTGTAGCCGGCCTCCTCGTAGATCATCACGTCGGCGTACTGGTCGCCGTCGGTGTCGATCATCGTGGTGTCGGCGTAGCCGTCGCCGTCGGAGTCGAACGACATGGTGTTGTTCGAGTACTGGTCGTAGCCAGTGTCGTCGGTGTAGGCAGTGTCGTCGGTGTAGGTGATGCAGTCCATCGTGGGTTCTCCTTGTGGGGAAGGTGTGTTGGTGCTTTGACTGATGCACCCCACGACGAAGAAGTTCTGCGAGATCGAGAAATTTCTCGATCGGCTGTGTTCCCAGGAGCCTCCGGCCGTGTGCTTCAGGAGCCTCCGGCTGCGCCTCCTGCGATGTCTCGGTGCTGCTTCGACAGCTCCGCCACCTGCTTCATGTGTGCCGCGACCTGGGCTTTTGCCTCATTGCGCTGTTTGGCTTCGGTGCGCGCCATGTTCTCCAGTTCGGCTTTGGACGTCTCGACGGCTCGACGTTTGGACGCCAGGGCTTGGTCGATAGCGGCCTCCAGCTCGACCCGTGCCTCGATCATCCTGAGTCCCAGAGCAGCGTTCAGCTCGCGCGACACGCCCTCATGGCCGAAGAGGGCGTCGTTGAGCGAACGCGACAGCTCTGAAACTGCCGCCTTCTTTTGCTGACGCTCGATCCGCATGCGGTTTATCGGGATGGCCACCGCGGCGCCGATGCCATAGGCGGCAACGCCGAGGCCGCCGGTGGCAACGCCCAGGATTCCGGCGCCCACGTTCACCAGGTTTCCGAACATGAACGATTGGCCCAGCACGGGCAGGGCTTGCTCGAGCTGGTTCGACTCGTCTGCTCGACTTGCGGCCAGAATCAGGCTCGAAGGCGACTCGAGATCGCCGAGGACCACCTCGAGATCGTCTATTTCCAGGCCTGAAGCCAGCGAAGCGACCTCGCGGGCGAACTCTGCGTTCAGCTGGTCGACGAGATCTATCCAGGCCGCTTGGACCGAACGCTCGAGCTCGGACACCAATTCGTCGACACCTTCGCCGGCTCGCTCCTCGATCATCTCGGTGTAGCGAGTGCGCAAACCGTTGAGGTGCCGTGTGATCGTTCGTCCCGCCTGGGTTTGCATTCTCTGCATTGCCACGGCCATCTGGCTGCGCCACTTGGCCTGGTCGCCAGACACCGCCTCCAGCCGGGCCAGAACGTCTCGAAGTTCGTCGGCCACCGCCAGATCGCCGTCGGTGGCCCTCATACGACGGTCGAGGTCGGCCCTGGTGGTGGCCAGCTGTGAGCCGATCAGTCGCATCAGGTTCGCGTGGCGGATCTGGGTGCGTCGCTTGCCCCAGACGCTGATCTGTCTGGCGATCTCGCCTATCCCTGAGCGCGCCCGCAGTTCGGCGGCTCGTTCGGCCTGGCCGCGCTCGGCGCGACGTCGGGCCTGGCGGGCCAGGTGGGCACTGGTCAGCACGATCGGCTGTTCGGCCAACGATGTCAACCGTTGCGCTCGCCCCGCCAAGACGGGGTCGGGAGCTTCAGAATCATCTTCACCTGCGTGCTGGGTCGGAGGGGTGGACGCGGCCCAGCGCTTCAAGTGGTCGGTCAGCTCTGCGACTATTGCCGCGTTGCGCTCGTCTGGATGCAGGTCGGCTCTGGTTGCCACCAGCATCACCCGGTCGATGCGGTCACTGACCTCGGCCAGAAAATCGAGTTCAGAACGTGTCGGAGGCTCTATCGAAGACAGGGCCATCACCACCGCGTCGGCGCCCGACACCGCCGACATCGTCAGATCGCGGTGCCCCGGGGCCAAACCCCCGACTCCGGGCGTGTCGATGACCGTTATGCCAGGCGGCACCAGGTTGCTGGCGAGGGTCACGGAGATGACGTCTTCGAAGCCCGCCGCGGCCGTGACGGCGTTGGTGAACTGGGCCGGGTCTATCTGCTCGCGCACCGCCTCACCGTTGGCGAACCGGGTCACGACTATCGCCCGCTGTTCGTCGGCCCGTACCAGAGCCACCGGAACCGCTGTGGCTATGTCGATGTCGACCGGCAGCACATCGGCACCGATGAGAGCGTTTACCAGGCTGCTCTTGCCACGTTTCACCTCGCCGGCGACCACCACGGTTGTCGTCTCGTCCTGCCATCGGGCGGCCTCGCGCTCGAGGGTCTTGGCGTTCTCCGAGCCCAGTTCGGTCAACAAGCGATGCAGCGAGTTGGCCAAACCAAGGGTCTGTCTCACCACCTGCTGGGGATCGCGCCGAGATGTGTCGGTCATCCTTGGGGCTCCTCGCTGGTCGACGCGCTGGTGGTCCAGATCACTTCCAGGACCTTCTTCACCGCGTTGGCGGCACGGGCCTCGTCGGGCGAGCGTCTCGGGTCGTTGGCCCAGCCGGCCCAGGCGGCAATCGAACGCAGAGCCACGTCTGGCAGGTCTTCGGCCGATGCGTCGAGTCGTTGTGTCGGCACTGTGCTGGTCGTCATGGTGTCCAGCTGACGCGCCAGATCGGTGGGCAGGATCGAGCGCTTGTCGGCGAATTCGCTCACGGCGTCGATCAATCCCAGTTCGGTCATCGCAGGGTCTAGTTCGATTCGTTCCAGCTGGCGACGAAGGCGCCTGCCCTCGGTTCCGGCCGAGTATGAGATATCGCGCAGTTCCTGTATTGCGCTGTGGGCCTTCAGGATCTGCGAGCGCGTCTCGAATCGCTGCAGCAGCAGGTTGCGCAAAGCCGAAAAGCCGCTGCGCTCGAGCAGTCTCGATGACAGAGCCGCGGCACCGGCAACACCTGCATCGAACAGGTCGACCGCTGTCTTGATCCCGTACATACCCAGAAGCTCTACGAGGTGCTTGCGCGCTTGGGGCGAAGCCGCCAGATCGGGCCATTCGATGAGGTCTTGCGCTGTCAGCAGCATGTCTTCGCGGTCGAGCTCGTCCTCGACGGCCGCTATGGCGGCAACGGTCGATGCGTCGGCTTCGGTGAAGCGGCCGGCTTCGATCGTTTCGGCCAACAGACCGACCAGCGGAACCACATCGCTGACCCGCCCGTGCAGGCGCTCACCGGTGGTGGCAACCAACCGCTCAGCACTGACCAGAGCGTCTATTCCGTCGGATAGAAGATCGACCTTCGACAACACGGCGATGCAGTTGGCCGACGTGAGGCCAGAGTCGCGCCCCAGCTCGATGACCCTGTCGAGGATCGCAGCGTCGGCTTCACGGGCATGGGGTGTGAGGAAGACGACCGCATCGGCAGCGGCCATGGCGTCTGTGGTGGCCAATCCCAGCGCCCGCTCGGCCGCGGTCTGGTTTGAGCCTGTGACCGTGTTGACGCCTGGTGTGTCGACGATGATCATCCGTTCGAGCAGGGCGTTGCTGAGGTAAACGACGACCCGTTCTATGCGTTCGGATGCGATAGGCAGCTCGGACGGAAGGGCCTTGCCGACCAGCGACACGGGGTGCTTTGTTCCGTCGTGTTCGATGGCTTCTGCCCTCTCGGGGTGCCCGTACCGGAACTCGGTCACCACCCTGGTGCACTCGCCGGCATCCACCGCTGCCACCCGGTGGCCTATCAGCGCATTCACCAGCGTCGACTTGCCCGAGCTGACCCCGCCGGCAACGACGACTCGGAGCGGTTCTGTCAGCCTGCGGGCTATCGACGCAAGGGAGTCGGCGACCTCGCCAGTCGCCGACTCCAGGGTGGTGGCACAGAGCTCGGCGAGGCGTTCGGCCGGTGAGGTCTTGTCCTCGCCGTGTTGGCTCTTTGCTGTGTTCACGATGCCATTGTTGCCCATCGGTTCTAGAAGAAGCACGAGGGGGCCATCGAGACCATGGTCTCGTCGAGGGCGTTGATGTCCATGTAGAGGGTGATCCCGACCCACTCGTACCAGGTGTTCGAGTCGAAGGTCTGGAACACGCCCGTCAGGCACTCGGCGGCGTAGCTCTGGCCGTACATCGTGGTCACCAGCCCGCTGGCCTCGACGGTGAGGGTTCCTGCAGGCACGCAACCCGAGACGGCATCGGCCATGGTCCACTCGTCGATGCGGCCGTTCAACAGGTCGTCGGAGTCGAAGCCTGCGTCGCCGATGACGCCGGCCATGCAGTCGAAGTTCGAGCTCGAAGGATTGCTGTAGGCGAACAGGGCCTGCTCGAGGGTTCCGGCCAGCGAGTCGTCGGTGTTCGAGGCCGCCTGCACCGAGCTGCTGCTGCGGCTGTTGTTGCTGTTGTTGCTGTTGGCGAAGCTGCTCGAACCTTCGTCACCTCCACCCAACAGTCCGGCAAGAACTGCCAGCAGCACCACCGCCGCCACGGCGATCAGAGTTTCCTTGCGCTTGGCCAGTGCGGCGATGTCGATCGAGCCGCTCTTGGCCTTGGGGGCGGCCACCGATGGTGTCGGCGTGGCCGCCTCAGCAGGAATGCTCGTTCCTGCGGGCTTGGCGTTGGTGTCGTCGTTCTTCTGGTTGGGGTAGATGGGCTGGGGCAGTTCGTTGATGTCGATCAGGCTCATTTTCTTGGCTCCTTGTCGTCGTTGTTCTGATCGATGCACCAGAGGCCGACAAAGTTCTCGGAGTTTCAGATTTTTTCGTCAGGGCCCGTCAAGGCAGCCTTCGACGAACATTCCGGCCACGAGTTGAAGGTCGACGCCACCGTCAAAGACCATGGCGAGCCACACGTTGACGGTGGCTTCGTCTTCGTCGGCCATGCCGGCGACCAGGCATTCGGCCGCCTCTTCGTCGCCGAGACCGTTCGAGAGCCTGGCCATGATCTCCTCATCGACGATCTCTGGGTCGATGCAGCGATCCATCGCGGCGAGCATGTCGATGTTGACCCCTGGGTTCATGTAGAGGTCCGCCGACGTGTAGCCGGCTCCGTCGAGTAGAGCGACCATGCAGTCGAGCCCCTCGTCCGATGGCGTGGCGTGATCGAAGATCAGGCCCTCGAGCTGGCTGGCCGACGGCGGCGGTAGGGCCTGGGCTCCTGCCGGTCTGGGCGGGTCTGTGGTCGCAGCACCTGCCAGCCTCGCCAGCGAGATGCCGACGAACAGCAGCACGCACATCCAGCGCGTCGCTCTTGTCTTCGCTTCGTCCTTTGCATCGGTGCCCGCATCGAGATCTGTTGTTGCGTTGGACTGTGCGTTCATTGTCTTTCCTGTCTTGGTTGGTTGGGCTCGCCTGCGACTCAGTCGCAGTCAACGAGAACCAGGTCGGTGGGCGGGCCGAAGTCTCCTGAGGAGTGCGGGCCGAGCCCTACGTTCGACGGAGCGATGTCTTGGGCTTGCAGGGTCACCGAAACGCAGTCGGGCTCTTCGTCCGACGGCCACCTGAGGTCGACCTGGACATAGAGCAGTGCTGCCTGAACCACGATGACGGCCAGGTAGAACAACTTGCGGGGTGTCGGGTAGGACTTCATGGTCAACTCCATCTGCTTGCTGCCATATGGATGCGCCGGCGCCTCGTCGAGTTTTTGACACTTCGGGAAATCGAGCCGCGGGCCTCAAAAACCAAAGATCCCGAGGCGTTGGCCCCGGGATCTCTGCAGCGGTTGATGTGTCGTTTGGGTCTGGTCACACGGCGGGCTCGGTGAGCCACTCGTTCCAGGCCTCGTCTGCGACGGCGTTCGCCTCGAGCGAGATGACGTTCCACTCGTAGGCCGAGTAGTCGTCGCCCATCAGGGATGCGTCGACGCTGGTGTTCCATGCCGCCCACGACACATCGCTCATCGTCTCGTAGGTGTCGTAGCTTTCCTGCCAGCTGTTGTTGAGGTCCCAGGTGTCCCAGCTGGAGTCGTAGCTCGAGTCCCAGCTGTTGTCGTAGCTGGTGTCCCAGGTGTCCCAGCTGGAGTCGTAGGACGTGTCCCAGCTGTTGTCGTAGCTGGTGTCCCAGGTGTCCCAGCTGGAGTCGTAGGACGTGTCCCAGCTGGAATCGAAGGTCGTGTCGTAGCTGGTGTCCCAGCTGCTGTCGTAGCTCGTGTCGTAGCTGAAGTCATCCATCGGTCTGTTCCTTTTCTCGGGGGCGATTTGCCCTGTTCGCATCGATGGATGCAGCCCGGCCCGAGATAGTTCTCGAAGATCGGGGATTTCTCGAAAAAGGCGCTCAGTCGACGACGATGAATCCGTGGGTGGCTCTCGCCTGGGCTCCGTCGGTGCCGTTGACCACCACGGTGATGGTGAAGCGCTGCCCGATCGAGTCGGCTTTGGGATTGACCCGAATCGTGTTGGGGCCGTTGATCGTCTGGAGTATCACCGGCGTGGTGGTGAAGCCGGGAATCTCCCACTCGCCGCCTACGGTTCGGTTGGTCGACACAGTGCAGAAGTTGTCCTGCTCGGCGACGAACTCCTCGGGGCAGTCGATGAACTCGATGGTCGCCGGCGGACCGGCCGTGGCGTGTGGAACGGGAATGGGCACGCCTTCCAGCGACTGGTCGTCGAACAGGGCGAGCAGGCTCTCGACGGCGCCGATCTGGGTTACGGCCGGCCCGATCCCGCTGCGGATCGTCTCGACCTCGAGCCCTCCGGTGCCCGCTCCGGCCAGCAGCAACAGTCGCTCGACTCCCGAGTTGTTGACGCCCACCACCGAACCGCACGCCACCACCGGCGAACCGTCAGAGGTGCCCGTGGCGCCTTCGTAGGAGAACACGACCTCTCCGGTGAGGGTGACCTCTACTGGTGTGGGTGCCGGTGCGGTTTGCCCCGGGATCACGGGCACCAGATCGCCGCCCGAGCCGCGACCAAACCCGACGATCCACACGTCTTGGCCGGCGGCCAGTTCTTCACTCTCGGGGCCGGGCAGAGCCAGCACCGTCTCAACGGGTTCGAGGGTGGCCAGGAGCCCCAGGTCGGTAGCCCTTGCAGGGTCCTGGCCGGGCCGCACGAACGCCCTTGCCACCTCGACCACGCCAACTCCATCCGCTCCGATGGCGTAGACGTTGGTCAGCTGGGCTTCGGAATCGAGGAGGCCCCTGACGAGATGACCGTTGGTGACCAGGAGACGTTCGCGGACGGCGAAGGCGGTGCCCAGCGTCGCAAACGACGAACGCTCGACCCCGTCGATCTGACCCAGGGACGACTCGGCCACGATCAGAAATGTCGACGCAGATGCGATCTCCAGGTAGGGGGCCGGGTCGGGGCAGACGCCCGCAGAGCCTCCGGGCAGCGGCACAGATGCCACTTCGCCTGCTTCGACCGATTCGACCAGCTTCATCACTTCAGCCGCACCAACCTGGTCGTCTGCCTCATGACCAGACACCGGCCCCATTGCAATCGCCACTACGAAGCCACATTCGAACAGCGGCTCGCCGGTGAGCAGGCTCGACTCGACTCTGGCCCTGGCGGCGGTCTGCGTGCTGTCGGGGTCGACAGGCAAGGGTGCGGGCAGCGCAGACTCCGGCCTCACCAAGACGATGTCGTTTGCCGGGTCGATGAACGCTTCGACTATGCGCGACTCTTCGCCAGTCGACGACCTTGCGTAGGCCGCTGCGCCCGACTCCAAGCGGGTTCTCAGCTCGGATCCTGCCGTTGCGATCAGGTCGTCGCTGACGACCCAACCTGCAGTTGCCGTTGGCTCGGGCCCATTGCCCCCCTCGGCCACGATCACGAAACGGCCCCAGCCAGGACCGTCGCCGAGGCGAACCGACGAATCACAGTCATCGGCCTGCGGCCCACCGGATGCACCGTCGCCTGCCCCTTCGCTCGCGCAGGCGCCCGCAAGCAGGATCGTCGCCGCTATCACAAGGCCGACCACTGTTCGGGGTGTCGCCATCGGCACTCCTTCGAGCATGATGTTGCAGAGTCTTCCCCAGCTCAGTGTCGTCCGCACGTGCCGGGTTGGACACCGATCACCACGGGACGCCACAGGCATGAGCGAAACCGAAGAACCAGCGGGCCCGCCCGTTCCGGATCGAATCGGGCGCTACAGGGTCAGCCGCGCCCTGGGGTCTGGTGCCTTCGCCACCGTTTACCTGGCGTGGGATGACGCCCTCGATGTGCCCGTCGCGGTGAAGGTGTTGGGCCAGAACTGGAGCTACGAACCAGAGATCCGCCGCAGGTTCATCCAGGAAGCGCAGCTGTTGCGCCGCGTGGACGGCACCAGGGTGGTGAGGGTTCACGACATCGGCGAGACGCCCGATGGGCAGCCGTTCTTCGTAATGGACTTTGCGTCCAGGGGTACGGCAGAAGACCGTCTGATCGAGCTTGCGGCCGATGGTGTCGAACTGGAAACCGCAGACCTGCTCAGGTTCTGCCGCCAGTTGGCGGCCGGTGTTCAGGAGGTCCACCGCCTCGAGGTAGCTCACCGCGACCTCAAGCCGTCGAACCTGTTGTTGAGGCGCGTCGAGGTGGCAGACGGGGCTGGGGCGCCCGATGTTGGAACTGCCCTGATAGCGGCAGACGAGAGGTTGGTCGTAAGCGACCTGGGCTTGGCCAAGGATCTGCTGGGGGCCACCAGGTTGACCATGGCGGTTGGAACGCCGGGCTACATGGCTCCCGAGCAGGGAGACCCGTCGGCTTCGATCGACGAGCGGTCTGATATCTATGCCTGCACGGCGATCCTGCAACGGGTTGTCACCGGGGCACACCCTGCGCCCGACGGCCCCAGCCTCGACCCGGCGATCTTGGCGCAGCTGCCCGGTCCGGCGGCCCAGCTGTTGACCAAGGGTCTGGCACACGACCCCGAAGATCGCTTCGCCGACCTGGGTGAGTGGCTGGTGGCAGTCGAGTCGGCCGTCGACGCGCTGGCAGCCATCGAGTCTGTTCCGGCCGACGCAGGCGAGCTTTTGTCCGGGCTGTCGCGGGTTGTGTCGCGTTCGTCCGAGGCATCGTCGGGACCGAGAGATCGCGCGGTCGACGTCGTCGCCCCCGCCGTTGCCCGGTCGTCGCTCGCGTCCGAACCGTCCAGGTCAAGGCTTCCTCTGCTGTTGGGTGTCGGCGTCGTCGTGGCGGTCTTGTTGGGTGCCCTCATCTGGGCCATCTCGACGATGGGCCGCGACACAGCCGAGTCGGCCCCATCGACGTCGACCCAGCCCCCCGAGACCACGACCACCACAACGGCCAGCACCACCGCACCGGTCGGCGCAACTCCAGACGGCGCAGACGCAGAACCGGCTGACGCAGCGGTGCTGGTCGACCCGATCGGGCTGGCGCTGTCCGACGACGGCTCACTGGCCATCGTCGAACAGAGCGCAAACCGGGTCCGCCTGTTGAGCGACGGCACCCTGTCGGCTTTGGCCGGCACGGGAACGCTGGGCTTCAGTGGCGACACCGGACCAGCAGCAGACGCCGAGCTGGCCGGCCCACGTTCTGCGGCCTATGGGCCAGACGGCAGCCTGTACGTGGTCGACGCCGACAACTATGTGATCAGGAGGGTCTCGGTCGATGGTCGCATCGAGGTTGTCGCCGGCTCGGGTCAGGCAGGGTTTGGTGGTGACCAGGGCCTTGCCACCGCCGCCGCGTTGTCGCCCACCGATGTGGCCGTCAAGGCCGACGGCACGCTGGTCGTGGCCGACATGGCCAACGGTGTGGTGCGCGAGGTCGCACCCAACGGAACCATCTCGACGCTGCTGGGCCCCGACTCGCAGCCGCGGGCTCCTGCGTCGATCGCCATCGGCACCGACGGGGCTGTGTTCTACGCCGATCTGACCGGTCAGCAGATCCTCCGGATAGACCCAGCCACCTTCGGCGTGTCGGTGGTGGCCGGCACTGGAACACCGGGCTTTGGTGGTGATGGGGGGCCCGCAGTGCAGGCCCAGTTGGCGTTCCCGTCGGGAATCGACATAGGGGACGACGGTTCGATCTACGTCGCCGACCGCCTCAACCACCGTGTCAGGCGAATCGACGCAGATGGCATCATCACCACCGTCGCCGGGTCGGGCAATGAGGGGTTCGATGGTGACGGCGGACAAGCGTCCGAAGCCAGCCTCTGGCACCCGGTGGCGGTCGAGGTGGCGCCCGACGGCAGCCTCTACATCGCCGACGGGTTCAACAATCGGGTCCGAAAGGTCGACCCCGACGGCACCATCGAGACCGTGGCCGGCTCGGGTCCTCAGGGCGAGGTCGGTGATGGGGGGCCTGCCACTGCGGCGCCCTTGGGCGATCCTTTCGGGTTGGCGTTGCTCGACGGTGATCTGTTGATCGCCGGCAACTGGTCGGGGCGCGTGCGAATAGTCGATGCCCAGGGTCAGATCGACACCCTCATCGGATCGTTGCTGAGTCGAGCCGGCTACAGAGAGCAGTTGGTGACAGCTTCTGGCATCTCGGTCTCGTCCCAGGGGCTCATCGCTGTGGCCGAGTCGGCGTTGCATCGGGTGTCTGTGTTCGACCAAGCGGGCAAGGTCGCCACCATCGGCTCGGGCAGTTCGGGGTTCTCGGGCGACGGCGGCCCGGCCGAGGCCGCTTCGCTGTCGACGCCCACCGGCGTCGCGTGGACGGCGGACGGCGACCTGATCATCGCCGACAGCGGCAACCACCGGGTACGACGGGTCGTGTTCGACGATCAGACCACCCAGATCCAGACCATCGCCGGAACCGGAGACATCGTCGCCACCCCCGACGGGCTCGATCCCACAGCAACCGCGCTGTTGTTCCCGTTTGCGGTCGCTGTCGAGGCCGACGGGTCGATCCTGGTCAGCGAGGCAGCGGGCAGCCGGGTTCGGCGCATTGGCGTCGACGGGTCTGTTGCGACGATCCTCGGCACGGGTGTGGCTGGTTCGGGGGGCGATGGCGGCCCGGCAGTGGCCGCCCAGGTCGACACGCCGGCGGGTATTGCAGTGGCAGCCGACGGAACCATCTACGTTGCCGACCTCGGCGCCAATCGGGTTCGCTCGGTCTCGCCCGATGGCTCGACATCGACGGTGGCGGGCGTAGGGGCACCGGGCCTCGGCGGCGACGGGGGGCCGGCTTCGTCGGCCGCGCTCAACTCGCCGACCTTTCTGGTGCTCGACGGCCAGTTGCTGCATATTGCCGATACGGGCAATCGTCGCGTCAGAACGGTAAATCTCGTCGACGAAACCATTTCCACCAGCGCGGGGGCCTTCTAGGCATGGCGCGGCCGCGGTGATGTTTTGATGCTGATCCCAGATCGCATCGGGCGCTATCGCATCATCAGGCTCAAGGGCACGGGCGCGGCCAGCTCGGTGTTCGAGGCCCACGACCCGCTGCTCGATGTCACCGTCGCCGTGAAGGTCCTAGCCGATCACCTCATCAGGCGCGAGGACATGGTCAGCGCCTTCTTGCGCGAGGCACGGCTGTTGCGCAGCATCGAGGACCCCAGAGTTGTTGCGGTCCACGACATCGGGGTGCTCGACACGGGCCAGCCGTTCATGGTGATGGACCTGCTCGATCAATCGCTGGCAGATGGCCTCGTCGGTGCGGCTGGCGATGTCGACTCGGCCGTGCGCGTGGCTCGCGAGCTGGGGGCCGCGCTGCAGGCCGTTCACTCGCGCGGCCTCGTTCACCTGGACGTGAAGCCCGCGAACGTGTTCGTACAGCGCTGCGACGACGACGATTCGATCTTTCCCGAGGGTGCGTCGCTGGTCCTGGGCGATTTCGGGCTCGCGTCGCAAGCGGGTGAGGCAGCCGCCGGCTTGGGCACCAGGGGATACATGAGTCCCGAGCAGGGTCGAGGCGAATCGGTCGACGCCCGGGCCGATCTCTACGCGCTGGCCGCGGTGGTGCGCAGGGTTGCGTGCGGTGCCGATGACGACCCGCCGAGGCTGCCCAAGAAGCTCGAGATGGCGTTGCAACGCGCCAGAGCTGACGATCCGGGCGGTCGGCCGAATACGGTCGCGGAGTTCTTGAGCCTCATCGACGGCGCATCGGACGGCGGCAGCGGAACAAGGCGTCGCCGGGTTGCCGCAGCCGCGGTCGCGGCGGTTGTGCTGGTCGCCTTGGTCGGCATCCTGCTTGCGGTCTTGCCGGGCGACCCCCCAACCCGGGAGGCAGTGCTAGTGCCGGATCCGCCGCTGTTCGGCCCCAACGGCATCTCGTCGTTCGGGTCGACAGTCGCAGTCGCCGACACCGAGAATCATCGGGTCGTGTTGTTCGATGGCGACGGCCTTTCGTACATCGATGGGTTCAGGTCACCAACGGATGTCGCGTTCGAACCGTCGGGACGCTTGCTGGTGGCCGACACGGGCAACCACCGCATAGTCGCTGTCGAACAGGGTGCGGTGGTGGCCGTCGCCGGGGGTTCGGGATCTGGCTTCGGCGGTGATGGAGGGCCTGCCGAACAAGCCATGCTCGACTCGCCCCGCGGCATCGATGTTGCCCCCGATGGTTCGTTGCTGATCGCCGACACCGGCAATCGCAGAGTGCGCGCAGTCGATCCTCGAACCGGCCAGATCTCGACCATCGCCGGCACCGGCCTGGCCGCCGACTCTGGCGACGGGTCGGCTGCGGTCGGCGCGGGCTTCCTGCAACCCGTCGACGTGGCCGCCTGGCGAGGGGGAGTTGCGGTCGCCGACAACCAGGCCAACCGGGTTCGCTGGATCGATCCTGGCGGCGTCATCGAGCCGCTGGCGGGCAACGGGTCTCCTACATCTGGTGGCGACGGCGGCTTGGCTACCGAGGCCGCGATCGCTGCGCCCTCTGCGCTCGGGGCAGGCGCCGGCGGATCACTCTTGGTAGTCGACAGTTCCGGAGCTATCCGGTCGATCGAACCCTCGGGAGTCATAAGCACCGTGGCCGAGGAGATCGACGGAGTGAATGGGTTGACACAAGCCGCCGACGGAGCGCTCTTTGTGACGCTCGGCAGTTCAGGTGACGTAGTCGAGCTGAGCGGTCCGACCGATCGTCGTGTGGTGCTCGAAGGCGACCCCTCGGGCCCCATCGGTGATGGCGCGGCTGCACAGCTGGCGTCGCTGTCGTCGCCTTCAGCAGCGGCGGTTACGGCCCAAGGCGCGCTGCTGATCGCCGACAGCGGGCATTGGGCCATTCGGTCCATAGAACCGACCGACACCACGATCTCGACAGTGGCGCGCGTGGTCGGCCTCGGACTCATCGCCGACCTCGACATCTGGAACGGCCGCGCCGTCGTAGCGCTCCCAGATGCCCATCAGGTGGCCGTGGTCGACCTGGCCATCGGAATTCGCAGTCCACTCGCAGGGTCTGGACGGTCGGGCGATCGCGGGGATGGCGCCTTGGCTCCCGAAGCGCTCTTGCGGCGACCGGTTGCGGTTGCAGTCGGAGCCGCCGGCGAGATCTATGTGGTCGATGCCGAATCTCACCGGGTCAGGGTCGTCGACCCCAGTGGGGTCATCTCTGCCTTCGTCGGCACCGGCCAGCCCGGGTCGGCTATCGCGACCGACGATCCGCAGTCCAGTGAGCTCCTTGGCCCCACCGATGTGGCTGTGGGACCAGATGGCACCGTTTGGGTCGCAGACGCCGGCAATGACCGGGTGCTGAGGGTCTCCGGCGGCTCGGTCGAGGTCTACCTCGCAGACGTCGAGGGCATTGTCTCGTTGGCCGCAGACTCGTCGGCTCTCTACGTTGCGACTTCCGGCGAGGTGTTGCGCGTCGACCAGGCCGGGCCTCCCATCACCGTGGTCGATACCGGGCGCCCGGTGTCTTTGGCCATTTCACCCGACGGTCTGTTGGTCGTCGACCCCTGCGCAGGCACGGTCTCGTTGCTGGAGGCGGCCGCATCGACCGAGCAGCTCAGGCCTCTTGCGGGCCGGGCGATCCGGTCGTGTTCATGATCGCCTCAGCAACCAGTTGGCGACCTCGACGAATACGCGTCCGAACCGTGTTCAGGGGAACGTCGAGCCTTTCTGCGATGGCCGCATAGTCGAGACCGTCGACATCGCGCATCACCACCGGATCGCGCAGCTTCGGATCCAACTCCTCGAGCGCCTTTCGGAGGGCCTCGTGACTGGCGATGATGCTGCTCATGCGCCTGACCTCTTCGGCCAGTGCGCTCATGTCCTCACCATCGGGGGTGGGCACACGCTTGTTCTTGCGAATTATCTGGAGCGCCTCGCGCTCGGCGACCCGGTACAGCCACGTCGTGAATCTGGCCCGGCCTTCGAACGACGAGATCGCCCGGTTGAGACTCATCAGTGTGGCCTGGACCGCGTTCTCGACATCGTCTTCGTCGATCAGCAACTTGCGGATTGCCCCATCGGCCAAGCGGTGTTTGAGAACCAGCCCGAGCAGTTGGTCGAGGGCTGCGGCGTCGCCCGCGGCCGCACTGGTGGCCAGAGGCACGATCAGTTCGTCGATGCGCTTGAAGTCGCCGTCGGCCCTGGCCACGCCGATCTCGGAGTCGAGGTCGCGTTCACCGCGCCGTCGCGAAGGTCCTCTGTCGGTCATGCTCAAAGGTAGGCCGCACCGAACCCCCCAATGCAAGGCCTCAGCCTCTTGCGGCCTCACCCGCAGCGGACCTCGGAGTGGCTGTCGTCTTGGTTTCGACCGCCATCTGCGACACCGGCAGCGGCAACCCGTACAGGTATCCCTGCATGTCGTCTGTACCCAATCGGGTGAGGGTTTCGGCCTGGGTTCGCGTTTCGACACCCTCGGCGGTGACCCGAGCGCCCATCATGTGGCCCGTGTCGATGATGAGCTTCAGCAACGAGGAGGCCGATTCGTCTGCGGTATAGGTGCGGTCGATCTTCAGGATGTCTATCGGCAGCTGTCGAAGGTGGGCCAGCGACGTGTAGCCCGTCCCGAAGTCGTCGATCGCCGTCCTGATGCCTCGGGCCCGCAGCTGCTCGAGTTTGATGCTGGCCGACGCCAGATCGTTCAGCAGTGAACTCTCGGTGACCTCGATGATGATCCGGCTTGGATCTATGCCGAACTCGTCCAGGGGCCCCAGAACGTTTTCGACGAAGCTGGGAGATGTCAGATGACGGCCCGAGACGTTGATGCTCATCGAGAGATCTCGGTACAGCCCTTGGGCTTCCCACAGCACCATCTGTTTCGCGACATTGCCCACGACCCAACGGTCGATGGCCACTATCAGGTCGCTGCGCTCGGCGATGGGGATGAATTGGTCGGGCGCAACCAACCCGTGTCCGGGTCGCTGCCAGCGGATCAGCGCTTCGTATCCGACGGTGTGTTCGGTCACGGGTTCGACGATCGGGTGATAGTGAAGCTCGAACTCACCAGCGGAGAGCGCCTCGCGCAGCGCCTGTTCGAGGTTGGTGCGCTCCTGCGAGTCGTGGCGCAAGTCGTCGTCGCACACCGCGATCTGGCCCTTGCCCAGCTCCTTCGCCCGATACACCGCCAGATCGGCCTCGTGCAACAGCTCGGTGGCGTCGTCCTCGCCCCGGTGGCTGACGGCCACGCCGATGCTGGCTCCGATGGTCACCGTCGAGCCGTCGACGGTCATGGGCTGCTCCAGAGAGCGTCTGATTCGCTCGGCCAGGCTCAGGGCCTCGGCCAGGTCGACAACCTGCTCTGCGACGACCACGAACTCGTCGCCACCCAGGCGGCCCACCAGGTCGCCGGCGCGGGTTGCAGCTGCCAACGACTCGCCGGCCCGCTGCAGCACAGCGTCCCCGGCGTTGTGTCCACAACGATCGTTGACTTCTTTGAAGCCGTCGAGGTCTATGAACAGCAGAGCCACGCTGGTGCCAGAGCGCCTGGCCCGCGCCAGGGCGCGGTCGAGTTGCTCCAGCGCGGCGCGCCTGTTCGCCAGTTGAGTCAGGGCGTCGTGGGACGCGTCGTGCTGTATCTGGGCGCGCATGCGCTCGCGCTCTTGCATCGAGGCGGCCAGGGTCTGAACCGCTGTCTGAAGTGATGCGCCGATGGCTCCGGGCGCCTGTTCGCTCAGCGCCTCGTGATCGAGGATGCCGTCGCGCAACGCCAAGGCCTGGGCTTCGGCCAGGGCCAGGTGGCCCGCGGCTTCGTTTATCGCTCGGGCAGCAATCCGAATCTCGATCGGCCCGGTTTCGGGGAATGGGCCGATCTCGGTGTCGCCGTCTCGGATCTTGCGGGCGGCTCTGGCCAGGTTGCGCACCGGTCGAGCGATCGCCCGCGTGGCTGCCACCGCCGTGAGCGCCGACAGAACCAAGACGGCCAGCAGAGCCGCCACGGCCTGGGTGTTGCGGCCAGATGCTGCGTTCTGAGCGGCGGCGACCGACCTCGAAGCGTCGATTCCCGCTGCGGCGACCAGCTCCGAGTAGCGGTCCGACGACACGGTGTGTGCCTCGACCGTACCTCCGATGGTGTCCAGTTCGAGCATTACGTTGTTCAGCGATCCGCTCTGTCTGGTGCCGTCGACCGAGCTCGTCAACAGCCTCAGAACGTCGCTCTCGACCTGCGCCACTGCAGCAGAGTTCTTGATGACCTCAATCGCCGCGGCCGCCTCAGTGTCCTCGTCGGCCAAGACTTCGAGCCGCTCCAAGGCCCAGGTCCGCCGACCTTCGTCCATGTTCAGCGCCATCACCTGCTCGACGCCGTTCTGGGTGGCAAATCTCGCACCGAAGTACTCAGAGAAACTGCCCGAAGCAGCCTGACGGGCCAGGGTCGCCTGTTCGAGCACCCGCAGCCGGTTGACCAGGGTGCCCCCGTCGCCGATTCCGGCCGCCTGACCAAGCGCCCGGTTCAGCTCGCCGTCGGCACGCGTCGCCAACGTGCGTTCGATGTCGAGGATGGCCTGCAGCTCTTTACCCAGGTCTATGTCGGGATCGTCTCGTACGGCGGCTATCGACAGGGCGACGTCGTCATAGCCAAGACTGCCGGTCCTGGCGTCAACATCGGCGCGGGCCATATCCAGGCGGGCGCTTATGTCGACACCGGTCAGGCCGTTCACGAGCTCGATCGGCAGCCCCAGTTCGGTCACGCCCTCGACTACGGCGGTCCAGTTGTGCTCGTCGGTCAGGGCAGCGCGCAGTTCCGAAACCACGACGAGTTCCTCGATCGTCATGCCTACGGCGGTTGCAGCCTCGCGTTCGGCGCGGGCAGACATCACCTCATGCACGGCGAAGAAGGTTGCTCCGACCAGTGGGGTCAGCGCGATCAGAGCAAGCACGACACCGAGGCGATACCCCCTTGTCGATGCGCGGCCCAACTGCATGAATTGCCAATCGGAACTTGCGCCCCTCGCTGTTAGGCATCCGTTCATCTGCCCTCGGTGCAAATTCCGCTGCCGTCCGATAGACATACAAATCGATGCAAATGACTGGATTGTCCAGTCACGCGGCACAGCTATCAGGAGAACCACAGATGTCACTGCGACTCGGCGACGAAGCCCCCGATTTCACTGCAGACACCACAGAAGGCGAGCTCGCCTTTCATGAGTGGAAGGCCGGCTCATGGGCGGTCCTGTTCAGCCACCCGGCCGACTTCACCCCGGTGTGCACCACCGAGCTGGGTCGCACAGCGGCGTTGGCCGGCGGTTTCGCCGAGCGCAATACCAAGGCCATCGCCGTGTCCGTCGACTCGATCGACGACCATCGGGGCTGGGCGCCCGACATTGGCGAGGTCACCGGATCAGAGCTGAACTTCCCGATCATCGCCGACCCCGAGCGCAAGGTGTCGGAGCTGTACGACATGATCCACCCAGGCGAGGGCGACACCTCCACGGTTCGCTCGGTCTTCGTCATCGATCCGGCCAACAAGATCCGGCTCATCTTGACCTACCCCAAGTCCACCGGACGCAACTTCGACGAGATCATGCGCGTCATCGACAGCCTCCAGCTGACCGACGCCTACCAGGTCGCCACACCTGTCGACTGGAAGAAGGGCGACAGGGTCATAGCGTCGCCCGCCATGTCCACCGACGACGCTCGACAGCGATTCACAAACCTCGAAGAGGTCAAGCCATACCTGCGCTGGGTCGACGACCCCAGCCTCTGAGGGCCTCACCGTCTTCGAGCGACCTCAGCTCGTGGCTCGGCCTCGGACGGGATGGTTAGCATCGCGGACTTCGCGCGAGACTCTGCCGATGAGCGCCGAGAACCCGATTCCTGACAGCTACTCGATCGAGGATCACGATGTGGCCACGGCACCCAACGGTGGGCGCGCACACAAGAGCCTCATAGATCAGACTCGACGGCTCGAGCTGAAGCTGTGGAGCGTCTGCGATCGGGTTTGGACCGTTGTCGGCAACGGGTTGTCGAACCAGTCGTTCGTCGAGGGTCCCGAGGGCCTGATCGTCATCGACACCGGCGAGTGCGTCGAAGAGATGGCGGCGGCGCTGCAGATGGTGCGCGAACACACCAGCGCACCGGTCGCTGGTGTGATCTATACGCACTATCACTACGTGTCGGGCACCAAGGCCCTGTTCGACACCGCGGAAGTACCCATCTGGGGTCACGCGAAGATCGCGACCAATCTGTCGAAGGTCGGCACCGAACTCTCGGCCGCCGCAGGTCGGGGGATCATCCACCAGTTCGGTGTCTGGTTGCCAGACACCGGCGAGGACGCGTTGGTCAACGCCGGTCTGGGGCTCGGTTATCGAAACAAGGCCCATGCTCCGTACACGTCGGGTTTCATCGCCCCCACCCACACCTTCGACCAGCCGACCAGCACCACCATCGCCGGGCTGAAGGTCGAGTTCACACCCGCGCCGTCAGATTCCGACGACTCGGTCACTGTCTGGTTCCCAGAGCTTGGCGTCGCGGCCCACAACATCTTGTGGCCCGCTCTGTTCAACGTCTTTGCGATCAGGGGTGAGGAATACCGAGACCCCAGGGTGCTGCTGACCGGGCTCGACCATCTGGCCTCGTTGGGCGCCCAACACCTGATCGCCACCCACGGGCCTCCGCTGTCGGGGGCCGAAGCGATTCTGGCCGAGACCACTACTTTTCGCGACAGCATCCAGTTCATGTGGGACCAGACCGTTCGGGGAATCAACAAGGGCCTGTCCGTCGACGAGCTGAGCCAGTTCGTGCAGCTTCCCGACTGTTATGGCCAGTCCTTCTTCACGCAGCAGCACTATGGCCTGGTCGAGCACCACGTCAAGCAGATCCACGCCGGGCTACGCGGCTGGTTCGACGGCGACGAAGCTCGGCTGTTTCCGGTGCCTCCCGCCGAAAAGGCCAAGCGCCTCATCGCCGGGTTCGGCGGTCGAGATGTCGTGCGGGCTCAAGTGCGCCGAGCGCTCGACGAGCTTGACCTCCGTTGGGCCTTGGAGCTCGCATCTTGGCTGGTTCACTGCGACACCGACGACTCCGGCCGTGCCGACGGCGGTTCATCCGCGGACAGGCAACTTCTGGCGTTCGTGCTGCGCGAGGCCGCCCAACGCACCACCAGCGCGAACGTTCGCAACTGGGCCCTCACCCGTGCCCTCGAACTCGAAGGCCATCTCGACATGACTCGCCATCGCCAGCACCGATTCGGTGCCGCAGCCGTGGCCGCTAATCCCGTCGGTGCCTTCCACGCGCTGCGCGTGCTGGTCGAGCCCAGCAAGGTGCCCTCGGCCCCAGTGCATCTCTCGATCGAGCTCGAAGACGAAAGAGCCGGTCTCGTTTTGCGCAACGGGGTCGCGGTTCCCACCGATGGGGTCGGCGCCGATATCGGCATCTCGACCGATGTTGCGACCTTGGCAGCGCTGATGGCGGGAAGGGCGACGTTGTCGGAGTTGATCGCCTCGGGGGCGATTCGCACCGACAACAGCGAAGGGGTTGTCGAGTTCTTCGCGGCGTTCGACCACCAGGGTCTCACCGGCTGATCCCAGCACCGGTGGTGGTCCGCCGGTTCAGGCCAGATCTACGCGGGCGATGACGCGCTCGGCGGTGCCCTCGTCCAGCTCGCTCAGGTCGACGGTGACTATCGCCAAATCGGCCGCGTCCACCCGCGAGATCGACCGGTTGATCGGGAGCCGCCAGTACAAGGCCATCAGCAGTCCGGCCACGGCACCGACGATTCCTGTGATGGCCACGGTCACTGTCGTCGCACTCGACACTGCGACCACGATCAGCCCCACTGCCAATCCGACCAGACCACCGATGGCGATCCCCAAACCGACGCGGGCGATGGGTCTACGCAGCGCAGGCCCATCGATCCTTGCGGTTGTCGGGTCCGGTCGCTGCGCTGGGGTCTCAACGACTATTCGGTCGGTGTTCACGCCCTGGTGTTCGATGCGGATGACCAGGTCGCGTGCAACGTCGGGGTCGAGTGGCTTGGACGAGTAGCGGCCGTGGGTGTTCATGGGTCGGGCCATACCCACCCTGGATCATCCCCAAACACCGCCGGGCCCGGCGAACGATTGGTTTCGCCACGTCCAGTTTGCATACGGTGCAAACCGTTGAAGGGGGATTCCATGGCCACCAGTGCAAAGGTCGCGGTTTCGGGTGAGGCAGCAGACAGCCCGGTCGAACTCATCGATGTCGAGCTGCCCGACCCTGTCGGTCACGAGGTGCTCGTCGAGATCGGCATAACGGCCTTGTGTCACTCTCAACTTCACCACTTGGCATCACCCAGGCGAATGGCGATGGGCCATGAGGCGACTGGCGTGGTCGCCCAGGTCGGGCCCGACGTTCGGTCCGTGTCACCCGGCGACACCGTCTTGGTCACATGGGTGCCCAAAGACGCAGGCCATGCAGACCGGGCCGCCGCCCCCGCCGCCGTCGCATTGCCCGACGGTGACGTGGCCTTCAGCCCAAACGTCTACACGTGGGGATCCCATGTCGTGGTCGACGAGATGTATGTCGTGCCCCTTCCTGACGATGTCGACCTGGACATCGCTTCGGTTCTCGGGTGTGCCGTGATCACCGGGGCCGGCGCAGTCCTGCACACAGCACAGGTGCAGGCGGGCCAGTCGGTGGCCATCATCGGGGTCGGCGGCGTTGGTCTTTGTGCGGTAGCTGCTGCCGCCAAGCTGGGCGCAAGCCCGATAATTGCCGTCGATCTGTCGGACGACAAGCTCGACATGGCCATGCGATTCGGTGCTACGCACGGGGTCAATGCCGCCGCGGTCGACGATCCGATTGCGGCCGTGCGGGCGCTGACCCCGGGGGAGGGGCTCGACTTCGCACGCCAGCCCGTCTTTGGTCCCGATTACGTCTTCGACTGCATCGGTAAGCCTGCGACCGTCGCGCAGGCCCTGCAGATGGTCAGGCCTGGCAGATACACCATCAACCGCGGCGGCATGGCGGTTGTCGTAGGTGTCCCGACGGCCCAGCTCGAACTGCCGCCGGCGCCGTTGTTGGTTGGCGAGCGCACCCTGATCGGATCGATCGGAGGTTCATGCTCGCCCAGCATCGATGTTCCCCGCTTCATCGAGTGGTGGAAGGCCGGAGAGCTCGATCTCGATCATCTGGTGACGGTTCGTTATCCGCTCGAGCGAATCAACGACGCCGTGGCCGACCTGAAGGCGGGCCGCATCGAGGGAAGGGCCCTTCTGGAGGTATGACCAAGCGACGTCTCGATGCGGAATGCGCCTAGAAGTGTGGGTGCAGTTCGACCCGGGGGTCGATCGGTTTGCTCGATTCGAGGCCATGCGTCCGGCGCTCGAGGCGTGGGAATCGCTCTGTTCAGACCTGGGCCACTCGCCGGCCACCGTCGCCACCGCCTGGCTCGTGCAAGCGCCCGGGGTCACTGCGCCCATCGTCGGTCCGCGCACCGAAGCCCAGCTCGATGCCGCCCTCGAAGCGGTCGACCTCGAACTCGATGCCGACATGCTCGACCGCATCGATCAGATCTTTCCCGGCCCAGGCGCGGCCCCGGAGGCCTATGCATGGTGATCCGTACCCCTGAACTGGCTCGCTCACAGCTGATCACGAGCTAGCGGAGTTGGGTGATTACCGTCGCAAGGTCGTCACGAATCAGCGGGTGAACCGATGGCGGCGCTTCGAAGCTCGTCGGCGGTTCGCTTCCGAACAGGTGCGAGTAGGTGATGAGCGCCGCGAGGAAGTAGATGGTGGGGCGCCCGTGGGGCGCGTCGTCCTCGTAGAGCTCGATCACCGGTATCTGATCCCACGGCGAGGTGCTCAGCAGGCGGGCGATGGTCGAGCCCACGGGAACGAGCTCGATTGCAACATCGGGGCGGGCCGACTGCAGCGCACCGACGTAGGCGATCCACCACTCGTGGAATCCTGTCGCGGTGTACTCGTGGTAGGCCGCGAGCGCTCGCTCGTCGGGAGGGAACTGAGAGAAGGCAGCCAGGTCGGGCCAGTTTTCGTAGATCAAGATCTCTACACCGGGCTCGGCGGCCACCACTTTGTCGATGATCTCGAGTGTCGTCGAAAGGGGCGACGGGCCTGACGGGTCGTCCTCGAACGGAGCATCGGCAGCCTGCCCCTGGATGAAGTTGGCCGGCGTCAACAACACGTGTGTGAAGTCGGCATCGCCGAATGACATCCCTGAGTCGACATCCCAGACCCCTGCCACGTTGGCGAATCCCCACTGTGGTTGGGGGCCGAGCTCGGCGTGGCTGCGGAGGAATCCGTACTGACCGTCCACTCGATAGCTGTTTGCGTCGGCCTCAGCCAGAAGGCCGAGCCAGTGGGGGACCGTGGTCTCGTCTGGTCCGGCGGGCTCGAGGGGTTCGGCGTGGACGATCAGGCTGTGTCCGAAGATGTAGTTGCGCACTTCGGGGCCGGTTCGACCGAGGTCGGGGTCGACGGACTCGGCGATGCTCGAGGTTGTGGTGCCTATGGGCGCCGCGCCTTCGTCGGCACTACACGCCGTGGCGAGGATCAAGGCGAGCGCAATCGTCAGACTCGAACGTGCGAACGGGTTCAAGGACACCTAGCGCAAGCTATCGGTGACTGGTCAAGCCGGACTGTTTGCCAAGTAGGTGAGCACCGCCTGAACACGGCGGTGAACGTCGGGCTCTGGCACGAGGTCCAGCTTCTGGAAGATGTTGCCCACGTGGGTCTCGACGGTGCGCAGATTCAGGACCAGCTGGCCAGCGATCGAGGTGTTCGTGTAGCCCTCGGCCATCAAGGACAAGACCTCTTGCTCGCGTTGGCTCAGGCGATCGATCGGGTTGTTCCGCCGCTCGCGCTGAACCACCCGTGTCACGACGGCCGGGTCGATTGCCGTGTCGCCCGAGGTAATTCGTCCTAGAGCGTCTAGGAAATGGTCGACGTCTGCGACCCGGTCTTTCAAGAGATACCCGACCCCAGCGGCCCCGGTAGAGAGAAGGTCCAGGGCGTAGCGGGTCTCGATGTGTTGGCTCAGGACCAGCACCCCGACCGCGGGGTGTGCGGCACGAACGGCAACAGCTGCCTCGAGGCCTTCTGTTGTGTGAGTTGGTGGCATCCGGATATCGACCACAAGCAGGTCGGGCCGGTGGTTGCCAACTCGAGTCACGAGGTCGACGGCATCACCGAATTGGGCTACTACTTCGTGCCCCGCCTGGGTGAGGAGGCTCGCAATGCCCTCCCGAAGCAGCACGGCGTCGTCGACCAGCATCACGCGCATGGCAACCTGACCTCGATCGTTGTGCCAACACCTTGCGGGCTGTGGAGGTGCCAGGAGCCGCCGAGGGCCAGCACCCTGTCTTCGAGATTCACCAATCCCGCCCCGCCGCCTGCCTTGGCGCCTCCGACGCCATCGTCGCAGACCGTGATTCGCAGCTCGTCCTTTTCGTGCTCGACGCCCACAGTGACGAGTGTTGCCGAGGAATGTCGGCCCGCGTTGGCCAGTGCCTCGCTGATGACGAAGTAAGCCGCATGCTCGACGTCGCTGGGGCATCGCACTTCGCCCGCAGCGATGACTTCAACAGGCACCGAGCAGGTTTCTGCCAGAGACTGCGCTGCGGCGGCAACGCCGCGCTCGAGAATCGCAGGGTGCAACCCGCGGCTGAGTTCGCGCAGCTCGACGACCGCATCCTCGAGGTCTCTGTCGAGCCTTTCGAAGAAGTCGTTCAGCTCGTGGTCAGAGCCCACACGCCTGCGTTCCAGCTGGAGCGACACGCGCATCGCCACCAGTCTTTGCTGGGCACCGTCGTGCAGGTCGCGCTCGATTCGGCGCCGAGCTTCGTCCCCAGCGTGGACGATTCGGGCCCGAGAGGCACGGACGGCGGCCAGCTGATTCGCCAGCTCGGAATGCAGCAGCGTGTTCTCCGCTTCGAGTTCCGCAGCGACGGGTCCGAGGTCGTACCGACTCCAGAACACGGTTCCTGCGATACCGACCGATGCCACAACAGCCGCTACCGGCAACGTGAGTGGTTGTGAGAGATCGACATGGCCCAGATCGAGTGCCGCCGAGACGGCCGGCACGGCAACCAGCGTCGCGGCCACACCGCAACCCAGCGTGGTCGTGACGAGGCCACGATCTCTGGTCCAGTCGGCGCGAAACTGTTGGAGCAGCAGCGCGAGGACCACCGCGCCGCACGCGGCCCCGGTTGTCCAACCCGACAGGCTGATCAGGTACCGGGCTCGATCGCCGTCACCCGAGACAAAAAGTAACTGGTCAGGCAGAGAGACGGCGGCCGTGTCAATGGCGGAGAGGGGAAGCAACGCGATGGCCGTTGCCGCCCCTACGAGCGCCAGCAGGGTGCGCCTCGGCCAGCGATACGACGAGCTCGGGCCCGTGCCGAGTGCCGCCACGGCCAAAGCGGCGATGGCTAACGGTCCAGCCAGCAGCCCGAGCGTGTATGGCAGCCGATGGCTCGCGATCTCGAGAAGCTGGGCGGTGCACAACAATCCGCCGACGACCACCCAGATCGAATCCCTACGAAGCGTGAGGATGCTCAACAGGGCGCCAATCCCGATCACACCCAAGCCAGCGGCTGCTCGTATTGCCAGTTCGCCTGCGCTGAAAGGACCTCGTCCGACCTCGACGGGGGTCACCAGCAGACCGTCGATGCGGGTCGGGTCGGTCGGCGAGCCTGCGACCGTGAGGGCGTATGTCTCGCCCGTGCGATCCGAGATCAGAGCGGCTGCTGCTGTACCCGACTCGTCTGTGTCGATTCCATAGAGGCGATAGGGGCGGTTCTCGGCGATGAAGGCAGTCTCGGCTATGAACTCGTCGGGTCCGATGCTGGCGAGGAAGCCCGGGGAGAACCGCGCAGACACCGTGGCGACACTCAGGTCCGACCCATTGATCACTTCTAAGGCCCAGGCCAGGTGGTTCTCTGCGATCGATCGATCCGGGTCAGGAGATCCGGCTAGGACGTCGAGGTCATCGTTTCGCGGTCTTTCGGTGCCCGAATGTGCAGCGATAGCCCAAACAACGATTCCTACCGACGCTGCGACCGCGACGAGGGTGGGCCACAAGACGGCTGCCCTTCCCGGTTCATTCTCCACCGCTCGATTGTCGCATCGCCTTGGCCGGATCGGCTCCGTGTCTCCACGGAGGATCGTCCCGTGGGCCTACTGGTGATTTGGTCGGGTGCCGTACATAGGTTCTTGCCATGGGACTTCGAATCATGCTGACGGTGTTCGTGACTGCTTTGGTGGCTGCATCCTGCTCGTCCGACGGGTCGTCTTCGTCTGGCGAGACCTCGCCCACGACCGACTCTGTCGCTGTCACCACAACCGCTCAGTCCGAGCGACCGGCGACGACCAGCTCGACAGCACTCGAAACCGAGCCCGAGCCCGAGTCGTCGCCGGCACGGATGCGGTTGGATTGGTTTGTTGCGGCACTCAACGCAGCCGAGCCGCCCACCGACCAAGAGATCGAACAGCAGTTCTCGCCTGAGTTCCTGGCCCAGGTGCCGCCATTTCAGTTGGTACAGGGTGCGGCCCAGATGACCGCAGCGATGGACCTGCCCATCACTATCGAGTCGATCGAGTCAGAGTCACCCGACGGCACCGCTCTAGAGGCAGTGCTCGTGTCCGCCGACGGCACCGCTCGGCTGCGAGTGTCGTTGGTTGTTGGCGCCGACGAGCCACACCTCATCGAGGGGCTACTGGGTGTACCCGATGTCGAGGTCGAGTTCCCCGAAGACCTGACCATCGACAGGCTCGACGAGACCCTGCTGTCTTTGGGCGCGAACTCGTCGCTCGGTATCTATGAAGTGACCGACGGCGAGTGCGTCGCCCTTCACGAGATACGCGCAGCAGATCAGGTAGTGCTGGGCTCGGTGTTCAAGCTCTGGGTCCTGGCCGACCTCGCAGACCGAATCGCTGCGGGCGAGGCATCTTGGGCAGACATGGTCGAGGTCGAAGACAGGTACAAATCATCTCCGGATGGTGAGGTATTCGGGCTGGAGGCTGGAACCGAGATATCGGTCGAAGATCTGGCCATGGCGATGATTTCGATCTCCGACAACAGCGCTACCGATCACCTGATCGCGTATCTGGGTCGAGATTCGATCGAGTCAGCCCTGGCTCGGATCGGAGTGTCTGATCCCGCGGCGAACACGCCGTTGCTGTCAACGGCTGCGCTGTTCCAGCTCAAGTTTGTCGCCGCCGATCCGAGCTCGGCCGCATACCGGGCACTCGACGAAGCTGGGCGACGGGCCCTTCTCGAAGAGATCGACGATGCGGTGCTGCCTTGGGCCGCCGATCCGAACTCCGTCGACCTCATCAACGCCGACGGCGTGGCGATCGATCAACCACGAGACCTCGATCTCGAGTGGTTCGCGACTCCACGCGATCTCTGCCTGACCCACGTCTACTTGGCCAAGCAGGCTGAACAGCCGGGCCTCGAACCCGTGGCCGAGATCCTCGAGGCCAATCCAGGTCTTGGATTGCCCTTCGATCGTGGCCGGTGGCCCGTTATTCGCTTCAAGGGTGGCTCAGAGCCCGGAGTGATCGCCGGCGCCTGGTGGTTCGAAGGCGACGACGGCCGGCGCTACGTAGTGGCCGGTGGCGTTAGCGACCCCAACCGTACTGTCGACGAGGTCGAAGCCTCGGTGGCACTGGCGTCTGCGGTCACGCTGTTGGGCTGAAGCCTGCTCGGCTAGCGAAGCCCGTGAGGGAAGCCGATGCGCACTTCGGTTCCAGGTGACCAGTGCACCACTGGTTCGCCTGTGGGGGCGGGCAGGCCGGCGGCCTCCATCAGGCTGTCGTCCAGCTCCAGCAGCTCGGCCCGGTGCAACGGCCAGGGGTCGTGTTGGACGCGGGCGTATCGCAGCCCGTTTCGCTTGGCGCTGTAGAGGCGCCACAGGGCTGTCAGGAAGTGATCGAAGGCGCCGAGTTCCTCGGGTGCGTATTGTTCGCCAACCCGAACCTGCACAACGGACGCAACTCCTCTTGGCCCTGGCCAGCGCCTGGCGGTTTCGTAGCGGTAGACCTCTTCTCGATGGTCGAGGGTCATCTTGGCCCAGAAGTAGGGGAGCCTGTAGGTGGTGCGGGCGGTGGCAACCGCGGCAAGCCGTGCTGCCTCGAGCGACATGGACCAGACACCACGCGTTCCGTCGGGGGCGGTCACGTAGGTGCGCACGTTTGTCTCGGGGAAGTTCGAGAGCCAGGGCAGAGCAGGCCCCCACGGAAGGCGGACCTGCATCTTGAATGGCACCAATCCCACCCACGCCTTTCCGTCGTAGGTGTCGACTGTGAGCCCCTCGGGCAACAGGCGCTGCACGTGTTCGGGCTCGTATGCCCAGTGGATGAAGGTCAGAAGGTCCCACCGATGGACCATCGTCGCCCGCTCGACCTCGAACGGGCACGTCGCTTCGTACTCGGTGGACATGCTGTTATCATACGAACGTATGAACGAAGAGGCAACGCACCAGCGAAGATCCGCGGGTGAATCGTCCTCCGAAACACAGAGGGCGCTGCTGCGGGCGGCCAGGGAGTGTGTTGCCGAGTTGGGTCTCGCCAAGACCACCAGCCGCACCATCGCCAACCGGGCCGAAGCCAACCTGGCTTCGATCACCTATTACTTCGGCAGCAAGGACGCACTGATCGCCGAGGCTCTCTTCGGCGAGCTCGAAGCCCGGTTGTCTCCGGTGCTAGATGCCCTCGAGGGCTCTTCCGGGGATGCTGCCCAGGGTCTCGGAGCTGCGATTCAGGCCTTGGTCGCCGACTTCGAGAGTTCTCGAGACCAGCTGCCGGTCTTCATCCAGGCTCTGGTTGCTTCGGGCGACGGCGGACCTCTGGGCGACCGAGCTCGGGTGTTGCTCGGTTCCCTTCAGGCGAGGCTGGCCGAGTTGATCGGGAGGTTGAAGCAGCACGGCGTCGCCGCCAGGTGGGTCGAGCCCGACGCGATGGCTGCCTTGATCATCGCCGTAGGCAATGGGGTAGCCCTTCAGGCGATGATCCGGCACGACACCGACATTTCGGTGCTCGCCGCTCAGTTCGGCGGGTTGCTGCTCGCATCAGCGGTTGATGCGAACCAGTGACACATACCCATGACTCCCGCGCGAAGCGAAGGCTTTCAATCCGCCTGCCTGACGGTCTCGACGATGGTCTGCAGCCTTGCATCGAGTGCGGCACGAGATGCTGACGCATCGTCTCCGCCTGCTGCGTGTACCCGGACTCTGGTGCCGCCGGGAATCTGCTCGACATCGACACGCAGGTCGGCGAGTTCGGATTCCGCGATCGCTGAGCTGACCGCCGCGGGACTCACCTTGACGTCTGCCTCGGCCACGACCTCGACGCGTGTGGGGTCATCGGCCGAGGGTCTGGTCTGGCCGAAACGGTCGAAGTAGGTGATGTCGCGGGCCGGACGCCGTCGTTTCGACGGCGAGAAGTCGACGCCCTTGGTATAGGCCACCGGGAAGAGACAGATCTGGGTGACGTCGTCGGGCAGTTCGAGCAACTCGGCGACCGCGTCGGCCTGACCGAGGTACATCGTCGTCCAGACCGAACCAAGCCCGCGACTGCGCAATGCGACCATGAAGCTCCACGCCGACTGGATAACCGAATCGAACAGCCCCGGCCGGCCGCTGCCGTCGTGTCGGCCGATGATCGTCGGGATCACCAGTGCGGGCATCGATGCGATGCTTTCTGCGAGACGCTTCGCTCCCTGCATCATCCGCGCGTTGGGGTGGTTGGTGCCTTCGAGCCGTTCGGCGGTCTCGATCACCCAGCTTCCGCCGGCCGCCAGGTACAACTCGGCGAGCCGGTCCTTTGTCGCCTGGTCGCGGATGATCATCCACCGGCGGCTGCCCATGTTCCCGCCTGTTGGTGCCTGCTCGGCAATGTCGATGCAGTCGAGCAGCACCTGATCTTCGACCGGCTTCTCCAGATCCAACCGCATGCGCACAGCCCGGGTCGTGGTCAGCGCGTGGTCGACGACGTCGATGTACCCATCTGTTCCAGGGAGAAGTTCCATCGCCTCAGTGTTGCGGGGACTGCTCGGCCGAACATAGCCGCACCAGGAATTGAAGGTGCGTTCGAGGTCGTTCCGAGTTCACCTGTACAGAGGGCCGTTCAAGTATTTGAGTCCCGAGTCGGGCTGAAGCGAGACGACACGGTGTCCGGGTCCGAGTTCCCTGGCAAGGCGAGCGGCCGCGAGGATGCTGGCACCACCGCTGGGGCCGGTCCAGACCCCCTCGACCCTGGCCAGCTCGCGAGCGGCCGCGAAGGCATCTTGGGTGCTCACCGCGTCGAGCCGGTCGTAGGTGTCGGGTGTGATGAGTGGCGGGACAAAGCCGACCCCACCGCCTTCGATCATGTGGCTTCCAGCTGGCCGTCCTGCGATGACGGCGGATTCTTCGGGCTCGACGACGGTGCGGATGACGTCGGGCCAACGCTCGCTGATTGGGCGGCTCGTTCCGATGTACGCGCCACCGACACCCACATAGACGGCCAGGCCGTGGATCTCGCCGTCGATCTGTTCGACCAGCTCACGGCCGATCTGCAGATAGCCGTCCAGTGTGTCGAGGTTGTTGAACTGATCCGTGGGAAAGGCGCCCTCCTGCTCGACGATCTCGGCCGCGCGAGCCTGCATCTGTGGGATCAGGGCGGGATGAATACCTTCGTCGCTGTGGATCAGTTCGAGGTCGGCACCAAAGGCGCGCATGGTCAGGAGCTTTTCCTCGGCGAACGCGTTCGAGGGCACAATCCGCAGTGGGTAGCCCTTGATGCTGCAGACGAAGGCGAGCGAACTCCCCGTTGATCCGCCCGTGTACTCGACGACGGTCTGGCCGGGTTGCAGCTCACCCCTTGCCTCTGCTCCTTCGATCATGGCGAGGGCCATGCGGTCCTTGTACGAGCCTGTTGGATTGGCCGCCTCGAGTTTGACCCAGATCTCCGCCGCCTCGGGTCCGCCAAACGACGACAGCCTTGCGACCGGGGTCCTTCCAATTGCTGCTAGTGCGCCCGGCCGATTCTCCATGCGGCGGACCCTACTTCACCGCCTCGCCTCAGGAGCGTGGGCGGTCAGGTCGACACCAGTTCGTCAAGCGTGGCCAGCGAGCTGGTGAGGCCGGCTGCCGACTGCTCCATGAACGTCTCGGGATCCTCGGGGTCGGGCAGGTCGACCTGCATCGTCATCAGCGTGAACCCGTCGCCGGTCGGCTCGAAAGTCAACGTCTGGACGGTCGCCGGGCCGGTCGGATCGGCGTCGCCCATCACGAACCACTCGTCGGCGTCGAGTCGAGCGGGTCGGTCGATGTGGGTGTAGGTGCCGTACCAGGCCATCGATCCGAAGCCGGGGATGACCATGGCGTAGTGGTAGCGGCCGCCTTCGACGGGGTCTGACTCGCATACGGTCATCTCCGAACCGGCAGGAGCGGCCGACGGGAACCAGATGCGCAGGTCGGCCGGATCGGTGAAGGCCCGGAAGACGCGATCGGGCGGGGCGCCGAACACCCGGACGCACCGATACGACGAACCGTCCTCGTTCAGCTCGATCTTGGCCGATCCTCTTCGGGCATCGAGGGTCGACAGGTCGGTTGGGGTGCTGTGGTCGGTCATGTGCGGTTCTCCTGGGAGGCGCTGGATTCGGTGTCGTTGGAAACGAGTTCGTCCAAGGTGTCGAAACGGGCTTGCCAGACGTCCTCGAAGGAAGCAAACCAGTCGTGTGCGGCCTGCAACCCTCGCCCGTCGAGGCGATAGCGGCGATAGCGGCCGTCGGTTCGGGCCGAGACGAGCGACGCGCGAGTCAAGACCTTGAGGTGCTTCGATACCTGGGGTTGCCGCAGGCCCGAGGCGTCGACGAGCTCGGACACGGTCGACTCGCGTTGGTGGTGCAGCAGCTGCAACAGATGGCGGCGGTTTGGCTCGCCCACGGCGTCGAGGACGAGAGCGGTGTCGATCACGCTCAGCAAGGTACATATTCCCCTAGAGGAATGCAACCTCCGGGGATGTTCAAGTCGTCCGGACGGCCATTTCGAGCCCGTTGCTCATGGGGAGCGTCATGGTGGTGAAGCCGTTACTGGGGTCATCCAGGAAGTTGAACAGTCCCTCGTAATCGGCTCGGCGTGTGATCGTGTTGTCGGCGATGATGACGCCTCCGACGGGAATGCGGGGAGCGACGAGTTCGACGGTGGCGGGCACCATGGCAACCCAGATGTCCAGCAGCAGCAAGTCGACCGGTCCGTCATCAGGGCCGAGCGTCTGCCTGAGATCACCCTCGCGCAGCTCGATGAGGTCGGACACACCGGCGGACTCGAAGTTCTGTCGAGCGACCGCAACCTTCTCGGTCTCACGTTCGGTCCCGATCACAACCCCGCCACCGTTGTCGCGAACAGCGGTGGCGAGAAACAACGTCGATACACCGAACGAGGTGCCCGCCTCGACGATTCGCCGGGCCCCACGCATCCGGCACAGCAGATAACAAAGCTCGGCCTTGTCTCGATCTAGCGCCACGTACTTGTCCGCCCAGAAGGCTCGTCCGGCCTCGACCTCGGCTTCGGTTCCGATCGTGGACCGGCTTCCCTCACCGCTCAGCCACCGCTGGTTGTCGGCTTCTTGGGCATCGTTGGCTGCGTAGAGCCGGTCCAGCGTGGACCTGATGCGCTCGTCGTCGCGCAGTGAGTTCGTCATGGCTTCTCCTCGGGCTGACGACCGTCAGCTTGCTCCAGGATCTATGCCTGGGCGAGTTCAGGGGCTTGCGGGTGGCCGGTGCCCCCAGAAGCTGGGCTTGGTCAGTTGTGTGACGGTCCAGGAGTTGTGATCAGCCGGAACGGTCGATCGTCGATCTTCAAAGCCGTTGCACAAAACGTGACCATGTTCTGTC
Source organism: Acidimicrobiales bacterium (assembly GCA_041394185.1). NCBI lineage: Bacteria > Bacillati > Actinomycetota > Acidimicrobiia > Acidimicrobiales > Acidimicrobiales bacterium. Next base: position 850,033 of record JAWKIQ010000002.1, on the reverse strand, counting down.
CCATCACCGCTCACAGTGAGAAAGCGCGCCCGCAGGCGGACTTGCTCTACATAGAGTGACGAAGCTCGGACGTCTCGTCGCTCAAAGTGACGAAACGCGCCCGCGGACGGCATAGAGCTGACTCGATGGGTTCGAACCTGACCGGGGTGAGATTCAGGAGAGCGAGCAGCCGTAGCGATGGTTCTCCAGCTCCGACCTCCAACAATCGAAGCGAAGTCCTGCGGCCGATGACCTGCGGTACCCGGCCCTGATCCCCTGACCTGGGCTTTCGCTTGCGAGCGGATGACGGGAATCGAACCCGCGTTCTCAACTATCCAATCGCGAACAGAAGCGAGCGGAACGGATGCTTCTGTGTGATTGACGGCATCTTGCGCCTTCGACGGTCGGAGTTTGGGCGCATGTCTCAGAGGTAGGCGTCGAGCGCGTCTCGGATCACTTGGCTTTCGGACTTGGCGTCGGCGTCGGCTCGTTCCTTGATGCGGTGCTTGTAGCTGGATGGGGCGCGAAACGTCAGGACCTCGGCCTTGGTGTCGCCGATGCGTGGTGAACGCCGTCGGGTCTTCTTGATCTTCTCGATGTCGTCGGGGTTGAAGTCGGCGTTCTCGAAGTCGTCGGCGATTGCGGCGATTTCGCTGTCGGTGAGTGTCTTGCCGGTCTTGGTGCGTCGGGTCATGAGTCTTCTCCGGTGAGGTAGGCCCGGAACACGGGTCGGAGTGGCATGGCGTGGATGATCAGGTCGTCGTCTTCGAGTTGGAGATAGAGCAGTTCTAGAAGGTTGCCAGCGGTGTCGGCCCCGATGCAGAGGCCCTTTGCCGGTTCGTCCTCGGGGTCAATGTCGTAGAAGCCAAGTGCGTTCTCCCACGCGTGTGAGATCTGCTCGTCGTTGAGGTCGTGGCGATATGCCGACGAATGGATCTCCATCGGCCTTAAGTGTAATACGTTTAAGGGAGGCCGGTGTTCATGGTCACTGTCGCCGATTGACACTCGTCGGCAAGGCTACGGTCGATGCTGAGGAGGCTCAGCAGCCGAAGCCGGCACGGAGGCCGTGTTGGGACTGGGCGGCTTAGTTACTCGGTGATTGGTGGATGGTCTCCGTGGAGGCGGCGGCTCAGCCACCGCGGCCAGCGGTGTTCCCACTGCAAACGGGAGATGGCCACGGCGACCTGCAACGGGTGTTCGAGGTCAGTGTCGACGAATGAGCGGACCAATGGGTCGTTCCGTATCAGCTCCATGAGGCCATCGAGATCGACCGCGTCAGTCGGTCGAGGCGGGTGGAACCATTTACAACCTTCACCTCGTATTGCCGTCCCGTGTCGTCGATCACGGCTTCGTACTCGCCGTTCTCTATGTCGATGGGCTCCATGAACGCGGCCGCCTGCGAAACGCTCGGTTCGACGTTGACCCCTCCGTCGCCGAAGATGAAGATGGCTCGGACCTGGTCTTTCAAGACGCCAGTCTGCCGTGTCGACGGGGGCCGTCCAAGCCCCGGGACAAGGCTCAATCGCGCAGGCAGGGGCTTGCAGCCGAAGGCGTGAAGTCGCCGCGCGCCCCTACTCTTCTGGTCCATGAGCGAGTTGCCTTCCTTCCGCTTTCCTGACCCTGTTCGACAAGAGGCGATCGTCAGTCGAGAGATCACGTGTGTTGTCTGCGGTCAGCCTCGCGAGTACTGATACCAAGGACCGGTGTCTGGCCTGGGTCGGGTCGAGCCGGAGAAGATCTGCCCGTGGTGCATCCATGACGGCTCCGCGGCGGCGAAGCTCGGTGTCAGCTTTCTTGATCGACTTGCAGTTCTCGGTCTTCGGGCTGAGATCCAGGAAGTCGTGACGACGCGGACGCCCTGCTACACCGGCTGGCAAGAGCCCAGCTGGCGGACTCACTGCGATGACGCTTGCGAGTTCGTCGGCCGGGTAGGGACGACGGAGCTCTCCGAGTTTCCACCTGAGGCCACCGAGGCTGTCCGGCGTTCTGCCCGTGAATGGGTCGAATCCGATGAAGAGTGTGAGGAGCTGCTCCGCTCGTGGTATCGCGATGCCGACCTCTCTGCGTACCTATTCCGCTGCCTGCATTGCGGGGCCTTTGACGCCCATGTTGATGCTTCATGAGTGGATCGGTTCCGAAGGCCTGGTCGGGCTGGCGTGTCTTGGCACTTGTTGTCGTCCTACTGGCCGCTTCTGGGTGTAGCGGAACATCGGACTGCCGAGACGTCGCTGCGGCCGACTCGGAAGAGTTGGCTGTTCGAGCCATCGTCAGCATGGCGGAGAATGTGGACCGACCTGTCTTGCTCCAACTGGAGGATCGTGCCGGTCTCCGTACCGCCATCGAACAAGAGCTTGGAGACGTCACCTACGTGACCGGCCAGGAGATCGCCGAACTTCGCTTGTCCGGTGAGTCGTTCCCGAATGGTGCTGTTGTGCTCTCGCTGGGCGAGATGCAATTCCACGACCGCCTTCCCATTGTCGGGATCGAAGTGACCAGGCGACCGGACCCAGACATGTCCGAGCAGCACTTCGTCCTGTTCATGCGCGAATCCGGCGACTGGGTCCAGGTTTATCCTGACGACGTCGGGGTCTTCTTTGACCTTGGCACTTAGGCGTATCGGAGTTCTCGAGTTCGGTGGAGATCACCTCAACCACGGCGCTGGTCATCACCACAACGTTCTGCGGCTACAGCGGGGTCGAGTTCGTAGTCGTATCCCGTCCGGCTGCACCGGCGGACCTGCTTCTGATCGGACGCTGTTCGGGGGTCCCTACCTGCGTGCTGAAGCATTGGCGCATTAGCACTCCAACCTCGGGCATCGCTTCGATCGGGCCGAACCCATGTTCAACCAGCCATCGAATGTTCGACAGGCTTCGCAGCGACCACCACGCCGCGACGAGTTCACGGTCAACCTCAGCTCCGTAGCCGGCGATCACATCGTCGAGGCGTTCGGGATAGCCGAGGGTGAGCGTCGCGAGGTCATAGAGGGCGTCGCCTTGGGCTGCTTCGGACCAGTCGATGATTGCAGTCACCTCGTCGCCCGACACAAAGACATGGTCGACCTGTAAGTCGCCGTGGATGAAGCACGGTTTCCACGTCCGCAACACCCTCTCGGCGAGCTCTCGATTCCGTCTCACGACCGCCGTGGGCAGCACGTTGTTGGCGGTGAGCCACTCACTCTCTGCTTCGAGACGCGCCGCTATTTCGTCAACCCCTCGCCCCGGCCACGGCGGCAACGGCGCGTCATGCAGCGCCCGAACCGCCGCACCCGCAGCGACCCACGCAGCTGTCGACGCCGAGGACGGATCACCGAGATGACCGAGCGGTCGGCCTGCTGCTGCGGCGAGCGTAAGCACCGGTGGCTTCCGCCACAGCACCTCAGGTGTGGGAACCGGAGCCAACCCCATTGCTTCGACCTCTACATCGATCCGGTTCTGGTCCGAGTCGACCTTCAGGAAGACCTCGCCCACACGCAACGTCGCACGCTCGCTGTGCGCAACCACCACCTCGACTTCCATGGCGGAAGCCTAGGAGAACCTCGAACCGTCCCGAGCAGAATCCGCCAGGTCGCGGTGCAGACGTTCGGCCTCGGCTCCCCGTGAGCGGATCGTGGCCACACAAAGCGACCGTCCCCGACCCAAGTGGTCCGGACGGTTCGAGCAGGAGCCTCCGGGTCGACTCGAAGTCTGGTGCCGAAGCTGGTCTTGCCACTGGCGGTGTATCCGTCTACGACGCCGCGCAGACGTGAGGGGCTCATGGCGATGATGCGAGCGGCAAGCGCGTTGATCAGCTTGCACCGGTCGAGGGAGATCGACGACGGCAAGGCCTGTGCAGGGTTGAAACGGACTCGTAGGCGTCAACTGGCCCAGGTCTGGCTCCTCAAACAAGTTGTTGGATCATATCAATCAACTTGTATGTGAAGTTGTTAGTCGTGGCCTCGCCCGGATCGAAGCGAGCCAAGTGCCAGGCTCGGGTGGCTGCCTTGGTGGCGAAGGTCGTGTCGGCGGGAACCTGCTTGCCGAGGTGCCAGCAGCGGCGCCTGGTTGCGCCCACTAGGCAGTTTCCGCGTGTTGCCGAACGGTCTGCCGCCCACCTGTGACCTCTCGTGCCTACTACGGTCCGATGTTCTAGGCACGCTATACGCACGAAACCTGGTGTGATCCACCTGCGAATCCCGATCGTGGTCCCCTGACCTGGGCTTTCGCTTGGAGCGGGTGACGGGAATCGAACCCGCGTTCTCAGCTTGGGAAGCTGATGTTCTACCATTGAACTACACCCGCAGGGCCGCCTCGGCGGCTGCGACCAGGTGAGTGTAGCGCCGCTGACGGCGCGGCCCCAGCCGCCAAACTACGATGCGGCGGTCATGATTCTCTCCGACCGCACCATCCGCGACGAGATCGCCGCCGGCCGCATCGTCATCGAACCACTCGACGAAGCCTGCATCCAGCCCTCGTCGGTCGACCTTCACCTGGACGACACCTTCCGCGTCTTTCGAAACCACACCCAGCGTGTGATCGACGTCAAGGAAGACCAGACCGACCTCACCGAAGAGGTGGTCGTAGAGGGAGACGACGCCTTCATCTTGCATCCCGGCGAGTTCGCCCTCGGGTCCACCCTCGAACGGGTGGCCATTCCCAACGACCTGGTCGGGCGTATCGAAGGCAAGTCCTCGCTGGGCCGCCTCGGATTGTTGATCCACACCACTGCCGGATTCGTCGATGCCGGATGGGATGGATATCTGACGCTCGAGTTGTCGAACGTCGCCAACCTTCCCATCACGCTGTATCCGGGGATGAAGATCGGCCAGATCAGCTTTATCAAGATGACCACCGAGGCCGACACCCCGTACGGCTCCAGCGCCCTCGGCTCGAAGTACAAGGGTCAGCGCGGGCCGACCCCCAGCCGATACCACGAGAACTTCAAGCGCTGACCCACAAGCCGAAATCATCAGAAGCCCCACTGTCCGGCGGTCTACCGTGACCGTCCCATGGACGACGACCAACTAGCAGGCCGCGTAGAGCGCATCTATCTGAACCTGGGATTCGTCTTCGGGTTCGTCATGATGTGCTTCGCTGTGGCAGCGACGGTCGCATGGGTCACCGAGGCAGGCCTGTCACCCACCCGGCTCATCATCATGGGGTCGGTGCTGGAGGCGACAGCTCTGCTGTTCGAGGTGCCCACCGGCGTTGTCGCCGATCGGCACAGCCGCAAATGGTCGACCGTCATCGGCTATGTGCTTGTAGGTCTCGGTGTTCTGACCAGCTTGTCGACGACCTACTGGATCCTCCTGGTTGGCCAGTTCATCTGGGGTTTGGGCTTCACCTTCCAGAGCGGAGCGGTAACCGCCTGGGCCACCGACCAGCTGGGTCGCGACATCGATGAGCTGATCGTCGAACAGGCGCGCAGGCGCAGCCTCGGGTTCGTGGTCGGCATCGTCGTTGGAACGGCGATCGGCTCGATCAACCTGTTCTGGGCCATCGGCCTGGCCGGACTGGTCGCGATCGGGACGGCCGCACTGCTCGCCTTCGTCATGCCCGAGCCGGTCAAACCTGCTGGTGCAGACCAGCCGGAGTCGGCACTGCAGACGGCTCGCAACGGTTGGAATGTCGTCCGCCCGTACCCGATGGTGAGGTTGGTGATGCTCGTCGCGCTCCTCGGCGGCGCAGGGTCTGAGGTGCTCGATCGCCTGTACACCAAGCGACTGATCGACATCGGAGTGCCGTTCGCCGACCCGGTGGTGATCATCGGCGCGCTGCTGCTGTTTGCCCAGCTCGGCTCGTGGTGGGTGCTCGGCCGCGTGGTCAATCGCCTCGGCGGACGCGAGATAGGGGCGGGCGCGATCGGGGCAGCGTACGCAACCACGGCCCTGGCGTCCTTCGCCCTGGCCCTCGGGCCGGTGTTTGCGATCGCTGCCGCCGGACAGTTCGTCTCGCGTATCTCGAGGGCGACCATAGAGCCGATCGAATCGGTCGTCGTCAACCGTCGAGCCCGATCGCAAGAACGAGCGACGATTCTGTCGTTCCACGGTCAGGCCGACGCCCTGGGTCAGGCGCTGGGCGGCCCGACGATGGCCCTGGTCGCCTGGGTCTCGACGACCAGCACCGCCATGGCGGCCGGCGCCTCGCTGTACGCGGTTGCCGCAGCGATCGCCTTGACCCGCAAAACCGGAAAGGGTGACGACCCGGCCGCAGCGAGCGGCTAGATCGTCACCCTTCCTGGCACTCAGTAGGCCGAGGCCAGCGTCAGTTCTGGTTCTTCTCGGCGGCGAAGTCGGCCGCCTGACCCTTCCAGTTCTCACGGTCGATGCGGTCGGGGAAGTCTTGTTCTTCCTCGAGGGCGTCGATCTCTTCCTGGGACAGTGCTGCGATTTGCTCGAAGGTGACGATGCCCTTCGTGTGCAGCCAGGCCTCGAGCACAGGGCCTATGCCCTTGATGCGCTTCAGATCGTCTGGCGCGATCTCAACGGCCTCGACCTCAGCGGCCTCGACGGCAGCTGTCTCGGCCGTCTCGACTACCTCTGCCGGAGCTACCAGCGTGGCCACGGGCGCACCGCCACCGGCGAGAGGCGTGTCGTACAGCAACTCGCTGGGGGTCTCGACCCTTCCGCCACCGCCGGCCTCGGACTTCTCGATGGCCTCCAGCAGGTGCATCGAGATGTCGGCGACCTTCAGGCTCTCGTCGGCGCCGTTGAGCTTGGTGCCGTCGTCCATCATCACGTAGCAGAACGGGCAGGCGGTTGCGATGCGGGTGGCTCCGGTCTCCATCAGCTCGGCCGACCGGGCCTCGTTGACCGAAACGCCGATGTGTTCTTCCATCCACATCCGGGCGCCACCAGCGCCGCAGCACATTCCCTTGGTGCCGTTGCGCGGTGCCTCGACGATCTCGACACCAGCCAGAGAGCCGATGACCTTACGGGGAGCGCTGTAGACGTCGTTGTGGCGGCCCAGGTAGCAGCTGTCGTGGTACACCACCCGCTCGTCGAGGCGGGCGCCCGCCAGATCGAGTCGGCCCGAATCGATCAGATCGCTCAGCATCTGGCTGTGGTGGATGACCTCGTAGTGCCCCTCGAGCTGGGGGTACTCGTTCTTCAGGGTGTTGAAGCAGTGCGGGCACTGGGTGACGATCTTCTTGACGCCCATCTCGTTGAGCATCTCGATGTTCTGCATCGCCAGCATCTGGAACAGGTACTCGTTGCCCGAGCGTCGGGCCGAGTCGCCGGTGCACATCTCGGATGGACCCAGGATCGCGAAGTCGACCCCAGCCCGATGCAGGAGCTTGGCGGTGGCTTCCGACACCTTGCGGTTCTTGTCGTCGAATGCGCCGGCGCAGCCGACCCAGTACAGGTACTCGGCCTCGAATGGGTCGCCGCCGTCGATGATGTTGACGAAGTCGAGCGATTCGGCCCAGTCGCCGCGCTCGGCGTTGTTGATGTTCCACGGGTTGAAGTTGTTCTCCATGCCGCGGAAGGCACCGCCGAGCTCGCTCGGGAAATCGGACTCCATCAGGGTGAGGTAGCGGCGCATGTCGAGGATCTTGTCGAGGATCTCGATGTTGACCGGGCAGATCTCGTCGCACGCCTTGCAGCTGGTGCACGACCAGATCTCATCGGTGGTGATGCGCTCGAAGACGCTGTCGGCGGTGACCGTGATGTCCTTGTCGACACCGATCGGGGGTGTGACGGCAGGCGAACCGGTGCGGGCCATGACCTCGCCGGTCTTCAACACGATCTCGCGCGGATCGAGTGGCTTGCCTGTGGCGTGAGCCGGACACACCGAGGTGCAGCGCCCACACATGGTGCATGCGTCTGTGTCGAGCAGCTGCTTCCAGGTGAAGTCGGCGATCTCGGTTGCGCCGAAACTCTCGAGCTCGGTCTCCATCAGGTTGGGCATCGCCCGCATGGCGCCCTTGGGGCGGTCCTTGTCCTTCAGGTACATGTTCAGCGGCGAGGTGAACATGTGGCGCAGCATCGTGATCGGCAGGATCACCAGGAACGCCATGAAGCTGACCACGTGCAGGATCCACATCGCCTGATGCCAACCTGCCACCGCATCGACGCTGTCGACCAACCCCGACAGTGGATAGCCGATGAACGACCACTTCTCGTGATCGGGGCGTCCGTCTACGGCGATGCGGAACATCTCGGCGAGGAAGCCGGTGACACCGATGGCGAACAGCACGCCGAGCACCACAGCGTGTTCTGGCCTGGTCTTGATGCGGATTCGGTAGGGGCGCTGGACGTAGCGGCGGATGATGGCCCAAACCACGCCGATCATGTAGATGAGGCCGCCGAAGTCACCGACAAACGCGAAGCCCTGGTAGACGCCGCCGTGGAGGAACTTGAGCTCGGTCGGCAACTGGTGGTCGATCTCGAGGGTGGTGGTGACACCCAGCAGGATGAAGAAGCCGTAGTACAGCATCAAGTGCATGAGACCGGCGCCGGGATCGCGCAGCAGTGTCTGCATGAGCACGCCGGCACGCCAGTCCTTGATGCGGCGGTGGGCGTTGTCGGCGCGCAGCTGGCGACGATCGGGCTGGCCCCGCTCCCAGTTCTTGACGCGCATGGCGAACATCCAGGCGCCGTAGACCAGCAGAACCGGGATGACCGTGTAGAAGACGATCTTCAGCCCCGTGGGGATGTTGCCGAACACCGTGCGGTGAATCGGCGAGTCCCCTTCGAATTCGAACACGGACGCGGCGATTCCCGACAAGACGGTGACCGTGGCCATGACGGCACCGAAGGCGAGAACCAGCTGATGTGGCTTGATGCGGCGAATGTTCACGCCGCAAACCGTATCCGAGCCGCGGCCCGCGATCGAACGTGGATTGTCAGCCGAAGATCTTGCGGTCGAGATCGCGCACCTTGCTGGCGAGCGTTCCGGCCAGCTTGATGGCGATCGTCGGCGAGTCCTTCAGAATCTTCTGGAAGTCGCGAGACTTGATGCGAAGCAGCTTGACGTCGGAGTCGGCCACCACCGTCGCGGTGCGTGGGCCGTGATCGAGAAGCGACAGTTCGCCGATCGAGTCACCGGCGCCCAGCGTGGCGATCTTGCGGCCATTGCGCTTGACCACCGCCTCGCCGGCCAGGACCACGAATGTCTCGGTTCCCTGGTCGCCTTGGTCGACGATGACGGCACCAGCCGCCATATCGACCTCGTCGGCAACGCGTGCGATGTGGTCGAGCTCCTTCTTCGAGCAACCGGAAAAGAGATCGAGATCGGAGAGGAATCCGATGTGTTCAGTGCGCCCCATGTGCGCAGTGTAGGTATTTCTCGACGGCCGTGCCCAACAATGCGTCAGAGCCGTTCATATTCGCGAAACACTCACGTCACACACCCTCTTTAGCTTTCCGGCGATGGAGGTCGTACAAGTTCCCTGGCCCGGCGGTGATCAGCTCCGCCGGGATCTCTCGGCAGAGAACCTGCCGAGGCTTCTGATCGTCAGTAACGGTTCGGCGCCGCCGCTGGTGGCCGACCCGCTCGAGGACTGGATTCGCGTGCCTGCGACCGACGAGGACATCGAGGCCAGGGTGCGAACCCTGGCTCGGCGTGCCGAGCAGATCAACTCGCCCAGCATCGACGAAGACGGAGTTCTGAGCTACGACGGCTATCAGGTGCCGCTGCCGCCGGTGGAGGCTCGGCTGGCAGAACACCTGGTCAGGCGAATGGGTGCGGTGGCGAGCCGTACCGAACTGGCCCGCGCCGGATGGCCAGGTGGCATGCCCACACGCAACGCACTCGACGTGCGCATTCTGCGGCTTCGCCGACGGGTCGAGCCGAGGGGCCTGTTGATTCGCACGGTGCGCCACCGCGGATACCTGATGGAGGCTGCTCCAAGGCACTGACGACGATTCCACGGCCACCAATCAAACAAGTTGTAAATACCACACTCAGGTTTTATGATTGTCCCTGTCAGTGTGAGGCGGAATCCGCGTGATTCCCCGCCACACTGGCGAAACAGCCGGGCCGCCGGTCCGGTTCTCGCAACCACAGGAGACATCGCACAATGGCCAAGGCCGTAGGAATCGACCTGGGTACAACCAACTCCGTCGTCGCCGTCCTCGAGGGTGGCGAACCCACCGTCATCGCCAACGCCGAGGGCGCCCGTACCACCCCGTCGGTCGTTGGCTTCAGCAAGAGCGGCGAGGTTCTCGTCGGCGAGGTCGCAAAGCGCCAGGCCGTCACCAACCCCGCTCGCACCATCTCGTCGGTCAAGCGTCACATCGGCACCGACTGGAAGATCGACATCGACGGCAAGAACTACACCGCCTCTGAGATCTCGGCGCGCGTCCTTCAGAAGCTCAAGCGCGACGCAGAGGCCTACCTCGGCGAGCCGGTCACCCAGGCCGTCATCACCGTTCCCGCATACTTCGACGATTCGCAGCGCACCGCCACCAAGGAAGCCGGCCAGATCGCCGGCCTCGAGGTGCTTCGCATCATCAACGAGCCGACCGCGGCCGCATTGGCCTATGGCCTCGACAAGGAAGACGAAGATCAGACCATCCTGGTGTTCGACCTCGGCGGTGGCACGTTCGACGTGTCGGTCCTCGAGATCGGTGATGGTGTGTTCGAGGTCAAGAGCACGTCGGGCGACACCAACCTGGGCGGCGACGACTGGGACAACGCCGTCATCGATTGGCTGATCAAGCAGTTCAAGGGCGAGCACGGTGTCGATCTCGGCGCCGATGCCATGGCCAAGCAGCGGCTGAAGGAAGCTGCCGAGCAGGCCAAAAAGGAGCTCTCGTCCAAGACGAGCACCCAGATCAACCTGCCTTTCATCACCGCCACCGACGCCGGGCCGCTGCACCTCGACTACGAGCTCACCAGGGCCCGGTTCCAGGAGATGACCAGCGACCTCGTCGCCCGCTGCAAGTCGCCTTTCGAGCAGGCCATCAAGGACGCCGGCCTGTCGAAGAGCGACGTCGACCACGTCATCATGGTCGGCGGCTCGACCCGCATGCCTGCCGTTCAGGACCTCGTCCGTGAGCTCACGGGCAAAGACCCGCATCAGGGCGTCAACCCCGACGAGGTCGTCGGCGTCGGCGCTGCCGTGCAGGCCGGCGTGCTGAAGGGCGAGGTCAAAGACGTCTTGTTGCTCGACGTCACCCCCTTGTCGCTCGGCATCGAGACCAAGGGCGGTCTCATGACCAAGCTGATCGAGCGCAACACGACCATCCCGACCAAGCGCTCCGAGACCTTCACCACCGCCGAAGACATGCAGCCCTCGGTCGAGATCCACGTGCTGCAGGGCGAGCGCGAGATGGCCAGCTACAACAAGACGTTGGGCAAGTTCCAGCTCGTCGACCTGCCGCCCGCTCCTCGCGGAGTGCCCCAGATCGAGGTCACATTCGACATCGATGCCAACGGCATCGTCCATGTCTCGGCCAAGGATCGCGCCACCGGAAACCAGCAGTCCATCACCATCACCGGGCAGTCGTCCGTGTCCAAGGACGACATCGAGTCGATGATCAAGGATGCAGAGGCCCATGCCGAGGAAGACCGCAAGCGCCGCGAGCAGGCCGAGGTCCGTAACAACGGCGACGCCCTCGTCTACTCGACCGAAAAGGCCCTGCGCGACCACGGCGAGTCGATGCCCGAGGCCGACCGCCAGCCGGTCGAGGCTGCCTTGAGCGAACTCAAGGCCGCCCTCGAAGGTGAAGACATCGACCAGATCAAGCAAAAGACCGACGCCCTCGGCCAGGTCAGCCAGGCCTTCTTCCAGAAGGTCTACGAGAACGCTGCCCAGCAGGCCGAGAGCACCGAGTCTTCATCTGGTGGCTCTTCGTCCGATGACGACGTCGTCGACGCCGAGATCGTGGAAGACGACCAGTGAGCAACGACCCGACCAACGAACCCGACGTCGACGATGGTGTCCGGTCCGAGGTCGCGCCCGATCCGGTCGGGGCAGCCGAAGAAGCCGCCCCGACCGAGGTCGACGACATCACTGTCGAGGATTTGATCTCGAGCCTCGAGCAGGTGACGGCTCAACGCGACGAATACCTGCAGACCGCCCAGCGCATCCAGGCCGAGTTCGACAACTTCCGGCGTCGCAGCACGGCCGAGGCTGCCGAGCGAGCGGCTGCGGGGGCCCAACGCCTGGCCGAGGCCTTGCTGCCCGTTCTCGACGCATGCGACTCGGCTGTGGCCCAAGGCGAAGAGGCGATCACCGCCATCCGCAGCCAACTGCACAGCGTGCTCGAACGCGAGGGGCTCCAGCGCGTCGCCGCCGAGGGTCAAGTGTTCGATCCAAACGTGCACGAGGCCGTCATGCACGAGGCCGGCGACGGCGACCCGGTCGTGGCCGAAGAGTTCAGGCCCGGATACACCTTCCAGGGGCGGGTCCTCAGAGCAGCGATGGTCAAGGTCCAGGGCTGAGCTCTGTCGATCCGACCTACATCAACAACGAACCGTCCGCCTGAGAGGAGGTGACCCGTGGCGGTGCAACGTGAGTGGTTCGACAAGGACTATTACGCGACCCTTGGCGTGAAGCCGGACGCAACCGCCAAGGAGATCACCAAGGCATATCGCAAGCTCGCCCGCGAGTATCACCCCGATGCCACGGGTGGCGACGACGAGAAGTTCAAAGAGATCTCCGCTGCCTACGACGTCGTCGGCGATGCCGAGACCCGAAAGGAATACGACGAGGCCAGGCGCATCGGCCCCGGCGCGGCGGGTTTCTCGGGCGGTCCGTTCACCGGCGCCCCCGGTGGCTTCCAGGTGCGCTTCGACGACATGTCAGACGTGGGCGGTCTCGGCGACATCTTCGGCGGGCTGTTCGGTAGGCGGGGTGGCCCCGGAGCGCGCAGCGCGGGCATCCGCGGTGTCGATCAGGAGGCTCGCCTGCATCTGGGCTTCAACGAAGCCGTCAACGGCGTCACCACGACCGTGCATCTCAGTACGGACGTTCCTACGGCGACCGGCATCGAGCGTCGCACTCGTGAGGTGAAGGTGCGCATACCGCCCGGCGTCGACGACGGCCAGCGCATTCGTCTCAAGGGAAAGGGCGGCCCGGGTCGAGGCGGAGGCGAACCTGGCGATCTCTATGTCGTCATCGACGTTCAGCCGCACGAGATCTTCGGCCGCTCGGGACGCGATCTCACCATCACGGTGCCCATCTCGTTCCCCGAGGCCGCGTTGGGCGCATCTGTGAAAGTGCCGACGTTCGACAACTCGACCGTCACGTTGAAGGTTCCTCCGGGCACACGTTCGGGCAAGACATTCCGCGTCAAAGGTCGGGGTGTGGCAACTTCTAAGGGCACAGGAGACCTGCTGGTGACCGTCGAGGTAGTCGTTCCCCAGAAGCTCACCAAGAAAGAGCGCGAGGCAATAGAGGCGCTTGCAGAGGTGACCGACTGGTCGCCGCGCGAGCATCTCGACAACGCCTAGGCCGCCAAACCAGCACATCGATATCCGGGACGATCCCATGACCCCATCTGGAGACAGCAAGAGCGAAATCGCAAGGGCCCTCTACGTGATCTCGGTCGCGGCCGAATTGGCCGGGGTCCATGCCCAGACCCTGCGGATATACGAGCGCAAGGGTCTGGTCGAGCCGGCGCGCACCCCAGGCGGCAGCCGCCGGTACAGCGACCGCGACATCCAAAGGCTCCAGCGCATCCAAGAGCTCACCAACGAGGGTCTCAATCTGGCGGGCGTCAAGCGCGTCCTGGACCTGGAAGCCGAGAACGAACGGCTTCGATCCGAGATAGCCAAGATCCGCCAGCAGGCAGCTTCGGCCATCGAAGAGGTCAGGCGCGAGCATCGGCGCGATCTGGTGCCGCTACAGCAGGCCGTGGTGCGCTGGGAGGCTCACCCCCGAGGCGGACGTTAGGTGGACATCATCGAGCTGGTCTCGCTGCTGCTGGCACTGCTGGGTGCGTCGATCCTGTTGTTCGGCGTCGCATTGTTCGTCTCCAACAAGGTCAACGATCGACGTATGGCCCAGGTCAGCGGGCCATACCTGGTCAGGATCGGTCCGGCGAAGGGCCGTGGTCGCGATGGCGACGATCTCGAAGAGCGATTCGACAGCCTCGACGCCGCTCGGTCTGCGGCCGAGCAGGCCCTGCTGGGTTGGCCCGAGCGAGCGGTTGCCCATGTGTTGGGGCAGCGCACCGACGGCGACTGGGACGTCGTCGACAGGGTCGAGGTTCTCCATCCCTAGACCGAAGACAAAGGGCGAAAACCTGATAACAGCACTATCAACTTTCCTGATGGTGGGGGTATACTCAGATCATGGCAATTGATCCGAACCGCTGGACCCTGAAGACCCAGGAGGCCATGGCGGCCGCGCTCACAGCGGCTCGCGATGCAAGCAACCCCGAGGTCACCCCCGACCACCTTCTCGCCGCCCTGCTGGGCCAGGAAGAAGGTGTGGTGCTTCCGCTGGTGACCAAGCTCGGCCTCCAGCCCCTGTCCCTTCGCAACGCTGCATCCGATGCGATCGAACGTCTGCCCAGCAGCTACGGGGGCTCTGAGCCGCGCATGAGTCGCGACCTCATCTCGGTCATCGAAACCGCAGACACCGTGAGGGTCGAACTCGGCGACGAGTACCTCAGCACCGAACACATCGTCGTGGCGCTGGCCAACGGTCCCGAGAACTCCGATCGCCGGGCACGTATCGATGTGCCCCGCGAGCAGGTCATCGAAGCTTTGCGCTCGATCCGTGGCAGCCGGCGAGTCACCAACCAGCGGCCCGAAGACACCTTCGAGTCGCTCGAGAAGTTCGGAACCGACCTCACCCAGGCAGCTCTCGAGGGCAAGCTCGACCCGGTCATCGGCCGCGACGACGAGGTGCGCAGGGTCATTCAGGTCCTGTCCAGGCGCACAAAGAACAACCCGGTGCTCATCGGCGAGCCTGGGGTCGGCAAGACGGCGATCGTCGAAGGCTTGGCCAGGCGTATCGCCGAAGGCGATGTTCCCGAGAGCCTCAAGCACAAGCGGCTGGTGTCGCTCGACATGTCTGCGCTGGTGGCTGGGGCCAAATACCGCGGCGAATTCGAAGAACGCCTTCAGGCGGTGCTGGCCGAGATCAAGGACAGCGACGGCGAGGTCATCACCTTCATCGACGAACTCCACACCATCGTCGGTGCCGGCGCCAGCGGCGACTCGGCCATGGACGCGGGCAACATGCTCAAGCCGATGCTCGCCCGTGGCGAGCTGCGAATGATCGGCGCCACCACCCTCGACGAGTACCGCGCCCACATCGAAAAAGACCCGGCGCTCGAGCGACGCTTCCAGCCGGTACTGGTCGGCGAACCTTCGGTAACCGACACCGTGGCCATCCTTCGGGGGCTCAAGGAGCGTTACGAGGTTCATCACGGTGTGCGAATCCAGGACGCCGCTCTGCTGAGTGCTGCCGTCTTGTCCGACCGCTACCTGAGCGACCGCTTCTTGCCAGACAAGGCCATCGACCTCATGGACGAGGCCGCAAGTCGCCTGCGCATCGAGATCGACTCGATGCCGATGGAGATCGACGTGGTCGACAGGCGTATCCGTCAGCTCGAGATCGAGCTGGTGGCACTGGCCAAGGAGAGCGATCCGGTCAGCGTCGAGCGCCGCAACGAGATCGAGGCAAGGCTCGCCGACGACAAGGAGAAGCTGGCGGGCATGACCGCCCACTGGGAGCTCGAGAAGGCCGCCATCGACAAGATCCGTGCCATCAAGTCCGAGATCGAGCGTCTCAACGGTGAGCTGGAGCGCGAAGTCGACCTCGAGAAGGCCGCCGAGATCCGCTATGGAAAGCTGCCCGAGCTGACCCGACGTGTCGATGCAGCCACCGAGGAGCTTCGCCGGCTTCAGGCCGAGCAGAGGATGCTGAAGGAGGAGGTCGAGCCAGAGGACATCGCCGAGGTGGTCGCCCGCTGGACCGGCATACCGGTGTCGCGCCTTCTCGAGAGCGAGGCCGACAAGCTGGTGCACCTCGAGACGCTGCTGCACGAGCGTGTCGTCGGACAACACGACGCGGTGTCGGTGGTGGCCAACGCCATCCGCCGCAGCCGGGCCGGGCTGTCCGACCCCAACCGGCCCATCGGAACCTTCTTGTTCCTCGGCCCCACCGGCGTCGGAAAGACCGAACTGGCCAGGGCTCTGGCCCAGGTGATGTTCGACGACGAGCGCGCCATGATCCGCATCGACATGAGCGAGTACATGGAGAAGCACTCGGTCAGTCGCCTGATCGGGGCGCCTCCGGGTTATGTCGGTCACGACGAGGGCGGCCAGCTCACCGAGAGCGTGCGTCGCAAGCCCTACTCGGTGATCCTGCTAGACGAGGTCGAGAAGGCCCACCAGGACGTGTTCAACGTGCTGCTGCAGGTCTTCGACGACGGACGCCTCACCGACGGACAGGGGCGCACTGTCGATTTCACCAACGTCGTGGTGATCATGACGTCGAACCTGCCGGGCGACCCGGCCGACTTCTTCCGTCCCGAGTTCATCAACCGCATCGACGACATAGTCAGGTTCCACGAGCTGACGCGCGAAAACATGGCGCCCATCGTCGAGATGCAGTTGGAGGCGGTTCGCCATCGTCTCGACGATCGGGGAATCGAACTCGACGTCAGCACCGAGGCCATCAACAAACTGGCAGACCTTGGCTACGACCCGGCCTTTGGCGCACGACCGCTCAAGCGCACCATCCAGCGAGAGATCGTCGATCGACTTGCCATGATCCTGCTCAGCCGGCCGGTCGAGGACGATTCTGTCGCCGAGGTCGACGTGGTCGACGGTCAACTCGAAGTACGGGTGCGGGTGCCAGCCCACCAGGTCTGAGGCACAAAACCGAGTTCAGGATCGGGCGAGCGCTTCGAGTTCGTGGGCCATGTTTTCGTGGGCCTGGGCCTGCCATGCCAAACGTGCAGGCGCCGTGTTGAAGACCCGGCTGCGCTCGAGCATTCCCCTCAGGAAGGCCGAGCGTCCGGCGATGAATGTCGCATCGTCCAGGTGCCCATACTCAGCGCGCACTCCTCCTCTGTAGCTGTCGTAAGCCGCCGGCTCGGCGCCCAGGATCGACAGGTCGGCGTCGACGACCAGGCAACCTTCGAGGTCCCCTTCGGCCACCGAGTGTCCGGCGGTCAACAGGACCAGCCGGGCCACCTGCTCGACAGTGGCCTCGGGCACGAGCCCGCCCAGCGACTGCCGGGCCAGGTCGGCGCTGCGAGCCTCGTTGTCGGTCGACTGAGCGTCGTAGACCGCGTCGTGATACCACACGGCCAGTTCGAGCGACACCTTCACCGCAGGGTCGCGAACGTCGAGTTCGTCGGCCAACCAAGTGGTCGCGCCCAACATCCGGTCGAGGTGTTCCGTGTCGTGATAGGCACGCTGGGGCTGGCTCCACATCCGAAGCAAGGCCTCCAGCCGGGAGGCCAGCGGGGCCTGCCGGCTCAAGAACCGCAGTGAGTTGCTGACGTGGCGCACGGGTCCATGTTCGCGCGGCAGGTCGTCGCTGCATCCGGAAAGCACATTTTCGGTGAGGTGCGAGTCCGGGGAGATATAGGATCGTCCAACGTCGTGCACACCCGACGTTTGGAGACCGTGTGCCTGCTTCTATCGCGGTTGGTACCCAATGGGGCGACGAGGGCAAGGGCCGCGTCGTAGACGTGGTGGCCAAGGAATCGACCCTCGTGGTTCGGTATCAGGGGGGTCACAACGCTGGCCACACTCTCGTGGTCGATGGTGAGACGTTCGCCCTGCAGCTGATACCCAGCGGCGTCCTCTATGACCATGTGACGCCGATCATCGGAAACGGTGTCGTGGTCGACCCCGTCACCTTGCTGGCCGAGATCGACACGCTCGAACGAAAGGGTGTCGACTGCAGCCGCATTAGGGTTTCTTCGCACTGCCACCTGGTCATGCCGTACCACCAGGTACTCGACGCGTTGAGCGAAGAACGCCTGGGAGATTCGAAGCTCGGAACCACCAAGCGCGGCATCGGCCCGGCCTACTCGGACAAGACCGCTCGTCTGGGTGTGCGAATGGAGCATCTCGCAGATCCGGCGACGTTCAAGCAGATGGTGGCGGCGTCGCTGCTGGACAAGAACCACCTGATGCGCGAGGTGCACGGCCACGAAGGCTTCGATCCGGCTGCGCTGGCCGAGCAGTTCCTCGACGAGATCGCGCCCCGAGTGCTGCCGTATGTGGCGGACACCATCGACATGATTCATCAGTCGCTCGATCGCGGTGAGCGAATCTTGTTCGAGGGTGCTCAGGCGACCTTCCTCGACGTCGATCACGGAACGTATCCATACGTGACCTCGTCCAATCCGGTAGCCGGGTTCGCCGCGGTTGGTGCTGGTGTCGGGCCCAACGTGTTCGACCGCATCATCGGTATCACCAAGGCCTACGTCACCCGGGTTGGCAGCGGCCCGTTTGTTACCGAGCTGCTCGACGACACCGGCGACATCCTCGTCGAGCGGGGCCGCGAGTATGGCGTAAACACCGGCCGCCGGCGCCGTCCTGGCTGGTTCGACGCCGTCATGGGTCGCCACGCGGCTCGGCTCAATGGCCTCACCGAGATTGCCCTCACCAAGCTCGACATCCTCGACTCGTTCGAAACGATCAAGGTATGCGTCGCCTACGAGATAGACGGCGTCGAGCGTTCCGTGATGCCCGATCGATTCGCCGACCTCGAGAAGGCCAAGCCGGTGTATGTCGAGCTCCCGGGGTGGGAAGAAGATCTGTCTGGCATCACCGAGGCCAACCAACTGCCGCCGCGGGCAATGGACTACATCCGCTTCCTCGAGCAGCAAGTCGGTGTACCCGTAGGCCTGGTGTGTGTTGGCCCGGGACGAGAGCAATACCTGCAGCTCGGGCGCTGACGGTGTCTGCCAAACCCGCGATCTCCAACGTTCTGGCCGATCGTTATGCCAGCACGCAGATGTGTGCGATCTGGTCGCCAGAAGCCAAGGTGGTTCGCGAGCGCCAGTTCTGGATTGCGGTCCTTGAGGCCCAGCGCGCCGCTGGGGTCGAGGTGCCACAGAAGGTCGTCGACGACTACAGAAGGGTTGTCGACCAGGTCGACCTGGGATCGATCCGCGAGCGCGAGAGGGTCACTCTTCACGACGTAAAGGCCCGGATCGAAGAATTCTGCGATCTGGCCGGCCACGAGCACATCCACAAGGGCCTCACCAGCCGCGACCTGACCGAGAACGTCGAGCAGGTCCAGATCAAGGACTCGCTGCTGCTGGTGCGTCGCAGCGCTCTGGCCGTGCTGGCGCGAATGGGCGCGAGGGCCGGCGAGTACTCGTCGCTTGTGATGACCGGCCGGTCTCACAACGTCGCCGCCCAAGCGACGACCCTGGGCAAGCGCTTCGCATCGCTGGCCGACGAACTGATCAGCGCCATCGACAGGCTCGACGCCTTGCTGGACAACTATCGGCTACGGGGCATCAAGGGCCCTGTGGGCACCCAACTCGATCAGGTCGAGTTGCTCGGTACGGCTGAGGCCGCCAACACCATCGAGCGGTCGATTGCCGACGAACTGGGATTTTCCGCCACGTTCGACAGTGTCGGTCAGGTCTATCCGCGATCGCTGGACCTAGAGGTGGTGTCGGCCCTTTGCCAGATCGTCTCGCCGCTGGCCAACATGGCGCTGATGGTTCGCCTGATGGCCGGAGCCGAACTGCTGACCGAGGGATTTCGGCCCGGCCAAGTCGGCTCGTCTGCCATGCCGCACAAGATGAACACCCGCTCGACCGAGAGGATCGGTGGGTTCATGACCATCTTGCGCGGGCACCTCACGATGGCCTCGAGTCTTGCCGGCGACCAGTGGAACGAAGGTGATGTCAGCTGCTCGGTCGTCAGGCGAGTGCTGCTGCCCGACGCATTCTTCGCGACCGATGGAGCCCTGCAAACCGCTGCGACTGTGTTGGACGACCTCGGGGCCTACCCCGAGATGCTCGGACGAGAGCTCGAGCGCTATCTGCCGTTCTTGGCGTCGACCAAGCTCTTGGTGGCGGCCGTAAAGGCCGGAGTTGGCCGCGAGCATGCTCACGAGATCATCAAGAAGCACGCCGTTGCCGCGGCGCTGGCGATGCGTGAGCGGGCCGCCGACAACACGATGCTGGACGACCTTGCAGACGATCCGGACTTCCCGCTGGACCGCACCGAGATCGGGTCGCTGATAGGCGACCGGCTTCAGTTCGTGGGCCTGGCGGGTGAACAGGTGGCCGCCGTGGTGGGCCGCATCGAAGAGCTGCTTGCGACCGACCCCGATGCCGCGGCTGAGGTGCCTGAACCGATCCTTTGACCGGCGCGACCAAAAAGCCGAAGGCCGGCGACCCTGGAGCCGCCGACCTTCGAAGATCCACCGTATTGATTTGGCTGAGTCAGGAGCCTCTCTTGATGCCAGCCGACTTCAACACTGCAGCTGAGACACCAAATTCTCGCCAAGTGGCATATTCGATGCCCTTGCGGTCGCCGTAATCCTTTGCGACTGAAATGAAGCCTTGTTCAAGTGAAGAGATGTCGACTATCTCCTCACGCTCCTGGAGTTCTTTTTCGAGATCTCGCCGCTCTTGCATGAGGTCGAGCTTGGCTATGCCGGTGGCCGATTCGAGCTCGGAGGCGATCGATTCGAGCTTGGCCTTGATGCCCTCGACTGTGCGCTTGCGGCCACGCTTGGGGCGATGGGTCTCGAGGGCCTCGAGATAAGCCCTTACCGCCGCTCCCTCAGACCTACCTCTGGCAAGTGCAGCTTTGTGTTCTTCTGACATTGGTGATTTGTTCGGTGGAACCATGACGGTCATTATCCCGGTTTGATCCGGCTGCTTCCAACATCGATGGGATTAATGGAGCGCTCAGTTGACGGCGGTGAATTCGATGATCAGACATGTCTCGGGGTCGAGAGGAGGCAATGGAAGGCCCTGACGCTCGAACGTCTTACCGCTGGAGCGGACGGGCCCCGGGAACCACGGGGGCTTGCGCCGTGCTGCCCGGCGCGGCAGCCCGAGCTCTGATGCCAGCGAAGCGACGTATTCGGCGTGCGGATCCAGCCCGACCGGGTGAAAGTTCAGCGGCAACTCGCTGCTGCCTGTCGCAACCTGCGAAAGGCAGAACACCGCCTGTGTGGCGTCGGGTGAGACGACCCCGTGGGCCACCACCGAAGGATCGGGGTGGTCCAGCCGTACGACATTGCCGCTGTGCAGCAGAGGCCGAAGACGTTTGTGGGCGGCGACCGCTGCGGCCAGCCGGGCGAGGTCTTCTTCCCCGGCCTCGAGCAGGTTCCACTCGATGCCCAAATGGCCGAACAGGGCGGTGGCGGCCCTGAAAGCCAGCGTCTGGGTTCGGCCGGTGGTGTGGGAGGTGGCCGGACCTATGTGAGAACCCATGACCTCAGGAGGGAACAGCACCGAGAAGCCTCGCTGAATTGCCTGGCGTTCGAGAGCGTCGTTGCAGTCCGACGTCCAGATTCGACAGGCGCGCCGCAGCACGGCGAGGTCGGCGCGCCCACCTCCCGAGGCGCAGCTCTCGATCTCGACCTGGGGGTGGGCTTCGCGAATGCGATCGAGCAGCGAATACAGACCGATCACATGGCCGCGAGCGCCTGGCCGGCCCCCGTGCGAGCCCTGCACGATGTCGCGGTTCATGTCCCACTTGAGATAGCCGATCGGATACCGCTGCAACAGGGCGTCGATCGAGGCGAAGAGATGATCTGCCACCTCGGGACGCCCGAGGTCCAGCACCAGCTGGTGTCGACCCTGAAGAGGCACGTAGCCCGGAGTTGTCAACGTCCAATCGGGGTGTGCCCGGTACAGCTCCGAGTCGGGGTTGACCATCTCGGGCTCCACCCACAGGCCGAACTCCATCCCGAGGACGGTTACGCGGTCGATCAGGGGGTCGAGGCCTTCTGGCCAGACATCGGGGCTGACCCACCAGTCACCCAAACCGGCTCGGTCGTTGCGTCGTCCGCCGAACCAGCCGTCGTCCAGGATGAACCGCTCGACGCCAACCTGAGCGGCTGCATCGGCCAGAGCGCATAGCCGTTCCAGGTCGTGGTCGAAGTAGACGGCTTCCCACGTGTTGAGGCTGACCGGCCTTGGCCTCGAGATCGGCAGGAAGCTGCGGGCGTGTGCGTGGAAGGCCTGGCTGAGGGAGGTGAGGCCGCAGTTCGACCACGCGACGACGACTTCGGGCATCGAATAGCTTTGCCCCGGTTCGAGCATGACCTCGCCAGGAGCGATCAGCTCGCCGGCCTGTATGTGCCGTCTGCCGTCGGCGAGAACCTCGGCGGCGAGTTCGTGGTTGCCGCTCCATGCGAGTTGCACCCCCCACAAGCTCCCGTGTTGTTCGCCGAACCCGGCGGTGCCCGCTATCAGCGCCGGAGCGCTCTGATGCGATGTGCGACCGCGGCGGTTCTCGACCACCCGCAGCCCTGTCCACGGCTCGCGACACAACGAGAACTCGCGTGCCCATCGCCCCCGGAACGACACCAGCTCGGTGGCCGTTGCCGGCACCGGAATGGACGGCGACAGCCTCGACAGCACGTAGATCGAAGGGCCGGTGTTGGTGAGCGAGGTGCGAACCACCAGCACGTCGTCGATCACCAACTCGATCTCGAGCTCCAGTTGGGCGATGGGGTCATGCAACTTGACCCAAAGGCGCGTGGTATCGGCCTCATACGCGACACAGCCAAACCTCGGCGACCACGCCGTACCGTCGCTGCGCATGCCCATGAGCCCGGGCCGGCCCATGTGACCGTTCGATTCTTCGGCCACGATGCCCAGCGGAACCGGTTCGTCGAGCCCACCGTGCGCGACCGCCCTGCCCAGCAGTTCTCGTGAAGGCGAGAAGGCGGGCCCGATGCTGACTATCTCGGGCATCTTGTCGCTGACGGCCACGGTTGCCGAGAGCCGCTGGCCCTCGATGGTCACAAGAGTCGGCTCGATCACCGCGCTAGTGATAGCAGCTCACTTGATTCCCGACGTCGCCACGTTCTCGACGATGTTGAAACAGGATGATCGTCGCAGAGATGATCAGCACCAGGTTCTTTGCATTTGGGCGACAGTCTGTGGCGCGTGCATCACTTTGGGCGGCGGGAGCTGGTACTCGTTGGGTATGTGAGCGGGCAGAGTCGATCCGAGCGGCTTTCCAATCTCGATGTGGTCACGATGGTGGTTCTGGCTCTGGTGATGTCGGGCGCGGTTGGCGCAACCCTCATACGCCAGTCTTCGATCGATTCGACAGCCTCTGCCCGCCTGGTCATCACCGATCCCGTCGATGGCTGGCTCGACGGTCCGGGCGGCCTCGAGGCAGACCTCGAACTGGCCGCGGCGGCCGTACCCGAGGCCGTGGTGGTGAGGATCGGTCGCGATGGGCGGTCGCTCGAGTTCAAGGCCTCGGGCGGATCGTCAGCGACGAACCAGACCCTGCTGGCCCAGAGCCTCGCCGCCTACGAGGTCAAAAGGTCGAACCTGCGCGCCGAACTGGAGAGGCGACTCGAGTTTCTGCCGGCACTGGTGGAGGTCGCGGCGGTCAGGAGCGACCAGGGCACCGAAACCGCCCAATGGATGGTTCGGCTAGCCGGCTCGTGGAACACGTCGCCTGTCGAGTCGAGACTCGAGTCGATCGACCGTGTTCTGAGCGAGGCGTTCTGGCAGGTCGCTGCGCCCGAAACAGCCCTGGCAGCAACCGACAAAAACTGAACGAACCCGGACCGAAGCCCGGGTTCGTCGTGCAGTGGTCGGGACCGGCGTCGATCCGGTGACCTACCGCTTTTCAGGCGGTCGCTCTGCCGACTGAGCTACCCGACCGCGGTCCCGACGGGATTTGAACCCGCGACCTCCGGCTTGACAGGCCGGCGTGAACTCCAAACTTCACCACGGGACCAACCGCAGTTCGAACGAGGCCGTACGACCCTGTTCGAAGGAGCGACTAATGATGGACCGAACGATTACGTTTCGCAACCCGTTTAGGACGATTTCTCGGCCAGCTGGTTCTCGGGCAAGTACTCGTCGTGCACCTCGCCGGGCTGGGGCGGGCGCAAGATGGCATCCATCGCCATCCAGAAGGTGCGAGTCGGCCTGAACATGACCAGCGGCGCCAGTATCGCAATGGGAAGAAGGATCAGCAGCATGGTCGCGATCGGGAACTCTGGGTAGAAGACGATCAGCGTCACGCCCAGTGCCACAAACAACATGAAGAAGGTGACCATGGTGTTGACGGCCAGCGCCCCGAGCCAGTGGCCCTCGAGGCGTTCGTAGTGCAGGCCGCACTGCGGGCAGTCCTCGATCATCTTGAAAACGCCGGTGAACAGCTTCCCCCGCCCACACACCGGGCACTGCATGCGACAGCCGCGGCGAAGTGTGCGAGCCCACGGTAGGCCAATGGGTTTTGAGGGGGTTGGAGGATTCATCGGTCTCCGTTCGGCCGCAACCGGGGTTTCAGAACTCTGCATCGAGGGCTCCCGACAGGTCACCTACCCGGCTGACCTTAACATTGTCCGTACCAATATAGTCGGCCAGTTGTCTCAGTTCTTGAGCCAGGGCTCTGACCGTGTCGGCGGGGTCGTCGTCGCTGGCTTCCCCCCACGCAGCGCGACACAACAAGGCGCCACCTTGGCGGTCGTGTTTGAGGTCGACCCGCGCCCTGATGGCGTCGTTGTGCAAGAAGGGCAGAACGTAGTAGCCGTACTTGCGTTTCGGCGCTGGAACATAGATCTCGATCCGGTAGTGGAACCCAAACAGTCGCTCTGCGCGGGTCGGTGCCAGACGAGGGGGTCGAACGGGCTGACGAGCGCCGATTGTGAAACCGTCCTCGACGGCTTGGTGTGGGCCATGAGGTAGCCCGGCTCAGTCCAACCTTCCACTGCGACCTCGACCAGCTCGCCGTCGGCCACCAACTCGGCGACGTGTCGCTTCACATCGGTCTTCTTGAGCCGGTGGTAGTCGGTGATATCGCCGATCGATGCCACACCCAGATGTCGGGTGGCCAGGCGCACCAGTTCGCGGTGAGCCACCTCTCGATCGGTGGGCTCGCGCGACGCCCACTCGGGCAAGACCCGGTCCATCAGGTCATAGCGGCGTTCGAACTGGGCGCCCCTCGTCGCACCGACATCGCCGATTCGAAACAGCCACTCGATTGCGATCTTTGCCTCGTCCCAACCCCACCACGGGCCCCGGCGTCCGGATCGCTGATCGAGGTCCCCTGCGCCGATTGGGCCATTGTCACGAACCTGTTCGAGAACATCGTCGATCAGAGCTTGGTGTTCCTCGACCCATGCCCTGGTGCTGGGTCGCACACCGACGAAACGTCGCGCTTCGTCGCGCCTCCAGTGGAAGAGGTGATGGTGTTGGGCGGGCAGGAACGACGCCTCGTGCACCCAGCCCTCGACCAGCGATCCGTCGTCGGCCAGCCTCGTCAGAACCGAATCGTCGTGGTCGCCCAGCCTGGAATACAGGACCAAATGGTGTGACCTCGCCAAGACGTTGACCGAGTCGATCTGGACCAGGCCGATGTCGTCGAGCACCTTGCGCAGATGCCTCCGATCGACACGCCCCTGCGGTCGCGGCTTGCTCAGCCCGTGGGCCCTGATCGCCACGCGGCGGGCCGTCAGCGCGCTGAGCTTGTCCATGCCCATCGAGTATGGACGCAAACCGACGCTTCGGCCTCAGCCGAGAAGCGCGCCCGCCAGCTTCACCGTGACGCCGATGGTGGCCGCTCGGCTCAGGCCCGACGTCGCGTGTAAGCGCTCCCATGTGGAGAAATCAAAAACAGCGTCGAGCCCGCCGAGGGTGGCCTCGGGGTCCGGCGTGTCGGCTATCTCGGCACCGAAGGTCGACGCGATCTCGGCCCGATCGATCTGCCGGCCACGCTGCATGATGAAAGCAACCGTTGCCGAACGGTTCTCGGCCACCAGACCGGCCCTGACAACTGGGGCCGTGATCGACCAGCGTGTGAAACGGTGTTCGGCGAAGCTCTGAAGCCTCTGGTCGAGACGCATGTCTGCGGCAGGGGGGCGTGTGGCGGCTCTCCACTCGGCCTCACTTCGTGCCGACACCTCGAGAATCAGCGACTTCATGTCGTCGAAGTGGTGGTACACCGACCTGGTCGAAAGTCCTGCTTGTTCGGCAACCATTGCCGCGGTTGGGCGCAGTTGGCCTTCGCTGTAGAGCTGAATCAGTGCGTCGACGATCGCCTCGCGGTTCCGACGTCCTCGCAGGACGCGGCCATCGACAGATCCGTCGGCGGTGGCAGTCATGGCGACCATTCAACACAAGTCGGCCGCGTTCGCAAAATGCTCGCGTCAGCGCAGCAAGAACCACCACACCGAACCGGCAACTGCCGCAGCGGTGACAAATGCCATTGTGACCAGTGTCGACCGAGGAATTCTGCCGTCGGAGTCTGTTGGAATTCGGTCTTGGATCTTCTGCAGCAAGCGGTCGGCCCAGGCCACATCGCGCGCCAGAATCGTCAGCCCCAACGCCAGCAACAACAGCCCAGGACCAGGTCCGATCATGGCCACCAGACCTGCCAGACAGACGATTGTTCCCAACGTCATCCTGGCCAGCCGCACCACGATGTGGGCCTTGGCTGCACCCTCGGTGTGCTCGCGATATCCGGTCTCGAGCTCGGCCTCGATGGCTGCCTCTGTCCAGTTGTGCTCGTCGCGTTGGTCGTCGTCGCTGCGGGCGTTCATCTGTAGGGCCGGCCTCTCGTCATAGCATCGTTCCCGGTGAACAGTCTTCGGGGTCCAGCAGCAAACGCCACCGCCCAATCGCGAGTTCCTGCAAGGGCGGCCTTGGTGGGCAATCCCTCCGATGGTTACGGCGGTGCCGTGCTGGGCCTACCGTTGTCTTCGGTCTCGGCCACCGTCGGTGCTGTCTGCCGCAAACCGACCGGCGAACTCGATGGGGGCCTGGCTCGACTCGTGGCCGCGGCCACAGAGGTCGTGACGCGGTCGGGATGGCCTGTACCCGCTTCGCTCGACTGGTTCGTCGACACCACGATTCCGCGCGAGGTCGGCCTGTCGGGTTCCAGTGCGGTGATCCTCGGCGTGATCGAGACACTGGCCCAATTCGCCGGGATAGACCATTCTCCAGACGTCTTTGCTGCGATGGCCCTCAGCGCCGAGGTCGACGTGTTGGGTTGGACGGCCGGGCTCCAGGACCGCGTGCTGCAGGCCCACAACCGGCCGCTGCTGATGGACTTCGATCCAGGCCTGATGACACAGGTGGACGGGTGGCCTGCGGGCAGATACACCCCCATCGATGCGCGCCTGCTGCCTGCGGTGGTCTTCGTGGCTTATAGAGCCGACATGGGTGAACCGTCGCACGCGGCGTTGGGTCGCACTCGGCTACGCCTCGATCAGGTGCATGCGGTCATGGCCGATTCGGCCGACCTGGCTCGAAGGGCTCACCAGTGCCTGCTCAGCCACGACCTCGCCGGCTTCGGTGACGCTATGAACCGTTCGTTTCAGAACCGGTGTGAGGTTCTGGAGGTGGACGTCCGGCAGATCGAGTTGGTCGACACCTACCGCGACATCGGGGGCGTGGCGGTGAACTCGGCCGGTTCCGGTGGTTCGGTTTCTGGCGCCGTAATCGCCGGTGACCCGGTCGAGGCGCTTGCACGGATAGAGGCGACGGCGACCCGCTGCGGGCACGGCCTCATCGTCGCGCAGGGCGGCCAACTGAGCCCGCAGGCGCGTCGCCCCTAGACGCGAGCGCGTCGTACCAAGGCCCGGGTTCGTCGCTACCTTGGGCCACCATGCGATCGGCGTTGCTCTTTGCGGTGGTGTGCCTGCTTGCCGTGGCTTGTGGCGACGACGGCCTCGAGGGCTATACGTCGGATCGGTCGGAAGTGGCCGAGGACGTCACCACGACCATCGACGGGTCGGTTGCCATACCCACCACCCCTGACACCACGGCGGTCCCGGAATCCACGACGACTACCCGCGCACCCCAGCCGGCGGCCGAGCACGGAATCGATGCGGCACCAGGCCTGGGCGACGCCTACTTTCCCTCGCTCGGCAACGAGGGGTACGACGCCATTTCCTATGACTTGCGGCTCGACGTCGACACGACGACCGACACAGTGCAGGGCGCGATGACGATGCAGGCGAGGGCGCTATTGGACCTCAGGTCTTTCAGCCTCGACTTCGTCGGCATGGATGTGGTCGAGGCGGTCGTCGACGGCATCGCTGTCGAGTACGCACACGAGGACGGCGAGTTGGTGTTGTTCGCGGCCGAGACGATTGCGTCCGGGTCGACCTTCGAGGTCGACGTCACCTATGAGGGCACGCCCACATTGGTCGACTCGCCGGCCTGGCGATCAGGGGTCGGATGGATCGATGCCGGGCCGTTCAGTTACGTCGTCAGCGAACCATCGGGCGCCCATGGGTTCTATCCGGTCAACGACCACCCCAGCGACAAGGCCATCTATCGCTTCGAGATAACTGCGCCATCCGAAGACGAGGTCATCGCCAACGGGCTGTTGACCTCGAGGACCGAACTGCCAGACGGCACCACGACGTGGATCTATGAGCCGCGCGATCCCATGGCCAGCTATCTGGTGACCATCGCCATCGGAAACTTCTTGCTGACCGAATCGACCAGCGATTCGGGGTTGGTGTTGCGCGATGCCCTGGCGCCTCCGTTCGCCCCACTGGCCGACACGATCACCCAGATGCACACCGAGATGATCGACCACTTCGAAGACCTCTTCGGCCCGTACCCGTTCGAGGCATACGGCGCGTTGGTGGTCGACGACGATTTCGGTGGAGCACTCGAGAATCAAACCCTGTCGGTGTTCTCGGGCTCGATCATGCGCGGATCGATCATCGAGGATGTCGTCGCCCACGAGTTGGCTCACCAGTGGTTCGGCGATGCCGTCACGCCGGTGCGCTGGCGCGACATCTGGTTGAACGAGGGTTTTGCGACCTATGCCGAGTGGCTTTGGCGCGACGCCAAATACCCAGACTTCGACATCGATGCCCACGCTCGCGACCTGGCCGACAGGGGACGGGGCCTGTGGGGCCCGCCTGGCGATCCGGGTCCTGGCGACCTGTTCGCATCGACCGTGTACATCCGGGGCGGTCTGACCCTGCACGCGCTGCGGCGCACCGTCGGCGACGATGCCTTCTTCGAGATCTTGCGCACCTACGTCGAGCGAAATCTCCACTCGACCGTGGGCACCGAAGACTTCATCGCAGTCAGCGAGGAGGTGTCGGCTATGGATCTGGCCACTCTGTTCGACGCCTGGCTCTATGAAGGTCAGACCCCAGAACTACCCTGACGCCCCTGCGATGTGCCAGGCTCAGCCCATGTCAGAGGGGTTGCTTTCAGGAAGAGTGGTTCTGATCACCGGCGGTAGCCGTGGCCAGGGCGAGGCCGAGGCCCGGCTTTGCCGGGCCCAGGGGGCCGAGGTGGTCATCACCGACGTGTTGACCGACCAGGGCCAGGCGCTGGCCGACGAGATCGGCGCTCACTTCATGCATCACGACGTCGTCGACGAGGCGCGGTGGGCCGAGGTGGTTGCCGAGACGCTCGACCGTCATGGCCGTATCGATGGCCTGGTCAACAACGCCGGTGTCTTCTTGGTGAGGCCGATGTGTGAAACCTCGCTCGCCGACTACAACCGCGTCGTCGACATCAACCAAACCGGCGTCTTCCTGGGGATGAAGGCCGTGGCCGAAGCCATGAAAGACCGCGGTTCGGGGAGCATCGTCAACATCTCCAGCATCGCCGGGTTGTCGGGCGCCGGAGGCTCCGCTTTTGCCTACGTCGCGTCCAAGTGGGCGGTAAGGGGTATGAGCAAGGCGGCGGCGCGTGAACTGGGGCCTTTCGGTGTGCGGGTCAACAGCGTGCATCCCGGCATCATCGAGACCCAGATGCTCGAGCACTTCACCGTTCTGGGCGACGACTGGCACTCACGGCTTCGCAGCACCATCCCGATGGCTCGCACGGCCGAGGCCGACGAGGTAGCCAACGTTGTGTTGTTCCTATTGTCCGAGATGGCTTCGTACTGCAGCGGGCACGAGTTCGTCGTCGACGGAGCCATGCGGGCCTGAGCGATGCAGCCCGGCTGGTCCCAGTAGGTGACTCAGTAGATCGTCACCGGGGTGCCAAGGGGCACCTTGCCGGCCAGGAACATGATCACGTCGTTGTGCACCCGGGCACATCCGTGAGACACGGCCTGGCCCAGCGATCTGGGTGTGTTGGTGCCGTGTATGGCGACCTGACCGTCACCGCCCGCGTACTCGGTCAGCACCTCCGAGTACAGCGCCAGACCCAGGGCGAAGGGGCCGTACAGCGCATCTGGGTCGGTTGAAGCCACCCGATCGGTCACAAACGTTCGGCCGGTGGGCGTGGGATTGGCCTGGCTGCCCACGGCCGTCTCTCCACGAATCAACAGTTCCTCGCCGTCGTACAGTCGCAGCTCGCGCTGTTCGAGGTCGATCTCGATGTGCAGTGTCGTCCACATCAGGTCGACGTCGTCTGCCCATACCCATCCCGCGGTTCCGTTCGGCCGCTGGTTGAGCATTACCTCGATCCATTCGTCGTGAGGACCGGGCGTGCCCACCACCGACAGGGTCGTGGTAGATCCGAAGTCGGTGGTTGGGTCCAGCAGCGCCACCTGGGTGCCGCCGGGAGCGTCCAGCACCGAGGTGAGGCCCTTCACCCTGGCGATGTAGGCGGCACCCTCGGGTACCGCTTCCCAGTCGATCGGTTCGATGGTGGCGCGGGCGACGTCGCGAACCGCCGGTTGCGCCGGGTCCGGGTCAGACGAGGAGCTCGCAGCGCCCGCGGTGGCGGTGCACGCCGAAGCGGTCAGCGCCAGCGCGGCCAAGAGCCAGGCAAGCCTCGGCTTCATCGCCTTCAGCCGGTGAACGTCGGAAGCGTCGTGACAGGTGGCTCGACGTCCGGATCGGCCTCGCCACCGCCATCGGGCTTGTCATTGGACACCACGATGGTGACTCGCGCCTGGTCGGTTCCACACGAGCCGTCGTCGACGTGATAGCTGAACGAATCTTCGCCCTCGAAACCCAAGCCCGGTTCGTAGACGACCTTGCCGTCCTCGACGGAGGCCTCGCCGTGGGTCGCAGGGGTGACGGACGAGATAGTCAGAGCGTCACCGTCGAAGTCGACATCGTTGGCCAGGACGTCGATGGCGATGGCACCGCTGGGTTCGACCCAAGCGTCGTCGTCGATGGCCAGGGGGGCGCTGTTGACGCCTGCCAGGGCCCCGATGCCGTCGCAAGTGGGCTCATCGTCATCGGCCGCGTTGGCCGACCCACCCATGACGACGAGGGCACAAAGCGCACCACCCGCTGCCAGAACTCGTGCTTTCGACATCGACCGCATGGGGTTCCGTCGGCGGAATCTGGCCGGTTGTGAGGCTAGGGGCCACCGATTTGGCCGTTTCGAGGACTCAGCCGAGGTCGGCCGGGAGCGGTCTGGCGTGGATTATGTGAAGCTGCTGCACCGCTCTGGTCAGCGCCACGTAGAGCACTCGGGCGCCGTGGGTCCAAGCGTCGACTATGGCCGCCGGCTCCACCAGAACTACGGCGTCGAATTCGAGACCCTTTGCCGACGCCGCATCGATCACCGAGACTTCGCCTCCGCCTGGATGTTCGGCGACCATGCCGTTCAGCGAGGACTCCTCGTCGGGGCAACACAGCACGGCAACACTCCTGAACACCTCGGCCAGGCGTCGGGCGGTATCTGCAGACACTTCCAGCAGCTCGTCGCGACCACAGCGGATATGCACCGGTTCGGAGCCGCCGTGACGAACCGAACGCGACGGTGCCAGTCCAGGGGCAGCGGTCGGAAGCAGGCGTGACGCGTAGTCCAGCAGGGTCGCGGGCAGCCGATATCCAACGGTCAACTCGACCATCTCGGGGGCGTGTGGATGGCCTTCGTCGTCGGAGATACCCAGGTGCTCGGCAGCTTGTTCCCAGCTGTTTTGGCTGGCAGGCGTTGTTGCCTGGGCCAGATCGCCCAGAACGGTCATCGACGCGCGTTTTGCGCGCCGGCGGATCATCCTCAGCGCCATCGCCGACAGGTCTTGGGCCTCGTCGACGATGACGTGACCGAACGACATCGGTGCCGTCCCGTTCAGCAGCCACTCGAGTTCGTCGAGCAGGATCAGATCGGCCGACGTCCATCGCTCGTCGCCGACCTTTTTCGCCTTGGCGCGCGCTAGGAGATCTCTCGAATCGGCCAGTGCGGTTTGTTTCATCACCCGGTCGCGCAAGCGCGGGCTCGAATAGAGCTGGCGCAGCAGGTTGACGCCGCTTTGCGACGGCCAGATCTTGGAGATGGCGTCAGCCCATTCGCGCGACCCTCGAAGCCGCCTGCGCAGGTCGTCCATCTGCAGTCGCTCATCTGGATGCCGCTCGTGGCGGGCTGCCAACGCCATGGTCGCCGCCCGTTGCTGAAAGCCTTCGCGTGCCGAGTTGAGCGCGCCACCGGGTTGCAGCACTGCGTCGATCAGTCCGGCGACGTCGTCGGCGTCGATACGAAGAATCCGATGCCCAAGGGGCACCTCGATCGATGCGGTGCTGATGCGGTCGCGCGCCAGGCGCAGCAGCACGTCGGCCATCTCGACGTCTCCCTTGACGATGGCGACCTCTTCTGAATCTGCGCCCTTGGCGAAGACCCGAGGGTTGGCGACGCCCTCGACGGTCAACTGGGTGACGGCGTGTTCGCCCAGCGAGGGCAAGACGTTGCTGATGTAGCGCAGGAACCTCTGGTTGGGTCCTACGACCAGCACGCCTTCGTGGTCCAGTTGCTCACGATGTTCGTACAGCAGAAATGCTGCACGGTGCAGGCCAACGGCCGTTTTCCCGGTGCCTGGGCCGCCTTGAACTATCAGCGTCTTCTCGAGCGGAGCGCGGATCACAACATCCTGCTCGGCCTGGATGGTTGCAACGATGTCGCGCATCTCGCCGGTACGAGAGCGCTCCAGCTCCGCAAGCAGAGGGTCGGGCACCCCACCGCCACCTTCGGCGACGTCGCTGTCGAAGTCCTCGGTGAACACCGCGACGACGCGGTGGTCTTCGACCGTATGGCGCTTTCGGTAGCGAAGCTCGAGCGAGTCCCGCATGGTCGCCCGATAGAACGGGGTCGCTGCTGGGGCTCGCCAGTCGATGACAACCGGCTCGGATCGTTCGTCTTCGATGTGGCGCCGGCCGACGTACAACTCGTCGCGACCATCGTCGATGGAGCCGAAGAACACGCCGTTGGGGTCGTCGACGAGGCTGGCCAGGCGTCGACGCAGGGTCCATTCGGCAATTGCAGCATCGACCTCGTTGGCCGCGCCGGCTGCGGCAACGGCCGCCGACGTCTTTGCCCGCATGTCTGCCAGCAGCTCGCGTGCACGGTCGTGCACACCCTGCTCGTGCAGGGTCAAGGAATCGGGTTGGCCTTGCATGGTCTGGGACGATCTCCTGAGCCGGTGGTGGTTGCCGTAGCGGAGGAGACGTGCGCAGCGGTGGATTCAGGCCCGTCGACGTCGTCGAAGAAATGTAGCAGCGGCCGTTCTGGTCAGGTCAGTGAATAGCGGTCGGTGAGCCTGTTGGTTCCGCTCTCGGAGACCACGGCGCCCTTGTCGACGAGGCCGAGCAGATGGGCATGAACCGAGCGTGCCGCCGCGGGCCACAACTTCTTGTGTACCGCTGCGTACAGGGTGGGAACCATCTCCTGGATCGTGTGAACACCGGTTGACAGCTGCTCGAGTATCTGGTTCTCGCGATTCAGGCGATGTTGCACCAGGTCTGAGACGTGCTTGCTGGGGTTGGTGATGGGCGCCCCGTGGGTGGGCCAATAGGTGGCCTCGCTGCGCTCGAGCAGTTTGTGGAGGCTCGACATGTATTGCGACATGTTTCCGTCCGGCGCCGAGATTACGGTGCTGGACCAACCCATCACGTGGTCGCCAGAGAACAGCGATGCGCCCTCGTCCCATGCGAAACACAGGTGGTTCGAGGTATGGCCGGGCGTGTGCACGGCCTCGATGGTCCACCCGTCGCCGGCGATTACATCACCGTCGACCAGCCTCACGTCTGGATCGAAATCGGCGTCGAAGCCACCGTCATCGTGATGGTCTTCGTCCTGCGAATCACCGGCGCTGGCCTCGACCTCGTCTGCGTCGTCGATTCCGAAATCGATCGTGTCGGTTGGGTCGGGTTCGGGCATCGAGCCGTGGGGTCCAAAACCATAGGTCAAGGCCCCCGTCTTTCGAGCGAACGGGGTGGCCAGCGGCGAATGGTCGCGGTGGGTGTGGGTCACCAGTACGTGCGTGACCTCGTCGGCTGCTACTGCGTTCATCAGGGCCTCGAGGTGCGAGTCGATGGTGGGGCCCGGATCGATGACGGCAACCGACGTACCCGAACCGACTATGTAGGTTCCGGTGCCGCGGAATGTGAACCTCGATGGATTCTTCGCTATGACGCGTCTGAGGCCCGGAGCCACCTGCTGAACGGTTGCGGTGGGTTCGTCGAAATCGAGGTTGAAATCAGGGGGCACGACACTGATCTTCGTTCAACGTTGTGGTGTGGGCAAGCCCGCGCCGCAACGTAGTCCCCTCGCAGCGCTAGGATCGGTCTCTTGCGGGCGCTATGGGAGTGTGGAACGGTGTCAACAACGACGGGCCGAGGCGCGAAGCGGGCGGGCCGCAGCGCCACCAATACCAACCGAAACCTGTTGGCGGCTCTGCTCATCGTCGCGGGTGCGGTGTTGATCGCCGTGTCACCGGTTTCCGCCGACGGTGAAGCCGTTCAGTGCGCCGATGTCTCGTTCGACTTCGACACCCTGGGCCAGGGTCCGCTGACGAAGAACAACCCGACGTTCGGCCCGGTGGCCGTATCGGTCCCAGCGGGCACCTACGACATCATCTTGGTCTCCTCAGATCCCACGCATGCTCCTGGGGCCTACACCGATCAGATGCACGAGTCGTGGTTCCTGGTCACAGACTCGGGCTTCACCAGCCCCGTTACCCCCGACCTGGCCGACGCAGACCTGTCGACGTCGATCGTCATCAACGGCATCAACCTGGGTGCCACCACCCAAATCACGGCGGTTTGGGCGGGCCAGGCCCCGTCCTTCGACAGCGTTCACCCGGCCGTGACCTTCCGATGTGTCATCGAGCCGTCGACCACGACCACGGCTGGGCCCACCACAACCCTTCCAGCGACATCGACCACGGTGCCCACAACCCTTCCAGCGACGTCGACCACTGGGCCCGCAACCACTGCGCCCACCACCACTGGGGTCGTCACCTCGACGACCGAGGGCGCCACCTCGACGACCGTTGCCATCTCCACCACGACCGAGGGCGGCATCGTCGGTGGCCTCGGGTCCACCACCACAACCGGTTTGGGGCAGACCGGCGATGGCGAAGACGGCACGGCTGGGCAAGACGTGCTCGCCTACACGGGGCTCAAGACCAATCTGGCCGTCGCGGGCGTCAGCCTCATCGCTGCAGGTATCGCTCTGGTCGTGTGCGGGTCGTATCTCGACCGGCGCAAGCTGGCCGTGGTTCACGCCGCGCCTTGAGCGACAGCGAGTTCGAGCGGGCCGTTCGGGCCGTAGTGCAGTCTCTCGAGCCAGGTGAGATAGCTACCTACGGAGAGGTGGCTGCCGAAGCCGGTAAACCTCGTGCTGCGCGCGCCGTGGGTGCGATCTTGTCCAAGGGCGGAATCGACGGGTGGTGGCGGGTCGTGAACGCGTCGGGACGTCTGGTACCCGGCCTTGAAACAGAACACCTCCGGCGCCTGAACGCCGAAGGTGTCAAAACCCGCAATGGGAAGGTTGTGATGCGGTCGGCGCGAAGGGCCGACGACTAGCGCTGTTGGTTAGCGCTCTTCCTTGAACACGACGTGGCGGCGAAGCACGGGGTCGTACTTCTTGAGCTCGATGCGCTCG
The DNA here is from genome assembly GCA_041394185.1 of Acidimicrobiales bacterium. Classification (NCBI taxonomy): domain Bacteria; kingdom Bacillati; phylum Actinomycetota; class Acidimicrobiia; order Acidimicrobiales; species Acidimicrobiales bacterium. The sequence continues at coordinate 814,212 of JAWKIQ010000002.1, read as the reverse complement.
CGTGTGTTCGACTTGTTCTTGCGGGTCACGTAGGTGGTGCCGGTGCCCTCGGTCGAACGCAGCTTGATGATCGGGCGCTTGTCTGACTTGGCCATCAGATCTTCTCCCCACGGCGACGCATGTCGGCCAAGACGGCCTCGATGCCCTTCTTGTTGATCGTCTTGATGCCCTTGGTGCTCACCGTGAGCGTCACCCAGCGCTTCTCGCTGGGAACCCAGAAGCGCTGCTTCTGGATATTGGGCTTGATCCACCGCTTGGTGCGGCGATGCGAGTGGGACACGTTGAAGCCCGTGGTCGGGCGCTTACCCGTGACCTGGCAAACCTTGCTCATCGCTTCGAAGACCTCGTTGAAGAACTTTGGCGTACCGAACAAGCGACAAGGACAAGTGAACAGTCGCGAACACGCCGACGTAAAAAGCTACCAGCAGTTTCGTCGGTCGCGCCAACAGAAGTTTCAGTTCGGTCGATGATCTCCGATCGCGTGCACCTTGCCCCCGCGCGTGCCCACATAGATCGTTCCGTCCCAAACCGCCGGGGTGGACTCGATACAGCCACCGATGTCGACCCGCCACAGCTCGGTTGGTGTCGCTCTGGTGTCGCTCACGTCGAAGGCGTGCAGAACGCCGTTGCAGTCTCCCTGGATCAACACGTCGTCGACGACGACGGGTGATTGCCAAAGAGGGCCGACCAGGTTCAAGGTCCAGACGATCTCGCCGTTTTGGCGGTCGATGCCCAGCACTCGGCCGCCGTCGGTGGCAGCGATGACGATGTCGCGGTAAAGGGCCGAGGTGGCCCATACGCCCCCGTCCAGCCGAGCGCTGTCGTCTATCGACCACACGATTGGGTCGTCTGGCTTGGAGGGGTCCAGCTTGATGATCTGTCCGACTTCACGAGCCCGGGCCAAGCCACGCTCGTACTCGGCGCCGACGTACAGGAATCCTTCGTCGTCGATGACGATCGATGCGTCGACGTCGTCACCGGTCCAGAACCGGAACACCCGCTCGGGTTCGACTCCCTCGGCCAGACCTTCGATGTCCCAGCCTTGTACCAAGCCACCCGAGTTGGCGAAGTAGACGACGTTGCCCGAGATCGCCACCGAGTTCTCGATCGATACGTTGTTACCCACAGCCCGAACCAGCTCGTCGTCCCAGCCGGCGGCGTGGAAGACGATCTCGGGATCGACCTGCACCAGGCCGTCGGGCCCGAGCGTGCGGTTCAGTTTGACGATGTGGAACCTCGAGTTCTCACCGCCTTCGAACAGATAGTCGTCGATGATCAGCGCCGCGCCGTCCCAGTCGTTGTTCCACTTGGTGGGGCCGACATCGTTGGCGGCCAGCCGCCAGAGCTCGACGAGTTCGCCGCCCGGGCGGTCCCACGCGAGCACCCGGAAGTAGTTGTCGCGCGAACCCGAGTAGATCAACGGGAAGCCGTCGGGGTCGATCGTGACGCTTCCCTTGATGATGTCGCCTGTCGTGAATGCATCGAACTCGGGTTCACCGCTGTCGGCGTTCAGCACGTGTATGGCTCGGTCGTAGGCCCCGAAGGCCATCCAAGTCTCGTCGTCCACCTCCCAGACCGAGGGCTGGCCCGTCCACCCGGTTCCGCACCAGGTGCGGGTCTGTCCGCCCGATGTCGACTCCGAACACATCGAACCCGAGTCGGGAAACGACCACAGCACCTGGGGATTGGTAGGCACGGGACCCTTGCCGTAGAAGGTGCGCGTCGGTGATCCCCTGAACGTCAACAGTCCGTCGACTGTGTCCGACCACGGAACGCCGACCGCCTGGGGGTGCACCCACCCGTCGAACGGAAACGTCGTGCTGGTGGTCGTGGTCGAAGTCGTGGTCGACGTTGTGGTTGCAGCCTCGGTGGAGGTGGTGCTCGATTCGATGGTCTGGGTTTCCTGGCCGGCCGGCGGCGACGACGTGGTCGGCCCAGCTTCGAAGATCGAGGTAGGCGCGGCGGTGTCACTCGAGCCGTTTGCGTCTAGTCGCAACGCCAGGGCTGCAACGATGACCGCAGCAATGAGTAGGCCCACCAGCACTGCGAGTCGCCGGGGGGAGACGCTCTGTGGCCCATCGTTCATCGTTCAACACGATATGCAGCCGGGCCGACCACAAGTGCAAACCGCTAGCTTCTGATCGATGGGCAGATTCTCGAGAGCCGTTGTCGACCGCGCCGCTGGTGGCGTGGTCTGCCGTCAGGGACCGGACGAACCGGAGATCCTTCTGGTTCACCGCAGTCGCTACGACGATTGGGCACTGCCCAAAGGCCACGTTGACGACGGCGAATCGTGGTCCGAAACGGCCCGTCGCGAGGTGTTGGAGGAGACCGGCGTGCGCGCCCAGGTGTCGGGTGCCGCGGTGCCCGTCAGCTACACCCTGCCCGGAACGGGATCCGATCCTGGCTCGGGCGACGAGGTGGTCAAGATCGTGGTGTTCTACCCCATGCAGGTGCTCGAGGAGGGTTGTGGCACCCCCGACCCCGACGAGGTCGACGCCGTCGAGTGGGTGCCGGTGGGCTCGTGTCCCGAGAAGATGTCCTACGCCGACGAGGTGCAGATTCTGGTTCGTATGGGGTTGGCGTAGCGCGCGGGGCGTCGGGTTCGCTAGCGTGTTCGGGTCAGTCGCCATCGGAGGAAGTCAGGTTCAATGAACAGCTGGGGCCCCGCATTCATTCGCAGTGCAGTCGTAACGGTCGGGTTCTTGGTGTTTTCGTTCGTCCTGAACGTGATCATCACCACCGTTGGTAACGACCCGGTCGCCGAGTACGAGAAGAAGCATCACGACGAAGAGGGCGACCATTCCGAGGACGAGGGTGACCACTCCGAGGACGAGGGTGACCACTCCGAAGAGGGCTTCGGCGTCGTCTTCGTCGGCTGAGCTGCCGGTTTCTCACACTTTCTTCACTCTCGTGCGGTACCTCTGATTGCGGAGGTGCCCTATGGCCGAGGCAGCGCACAAGATTCTCGTCGTCGACGACGACCGCGGCGTTCGCACGTCGCTAGAGCGCGCCCTGATATTCGAGGGCTACGTCGTGGACACGGCGAGCGACGGCGTGAAGGCCCTCGATCAGCTCGACGAGTCGATCTCGGCCATGGTGCTGGATGTCTCGATGCCGAACATGGACGGGCTCGAGGTGTGTCGCCGGGTGCGCGCATCGGGCGCCGATCTGCCGATCTTGGTGTTGACTGCACGGCACACCACGTCGGATCGGGTTGCGGGCTTGGACGCCGGCGCCGACGACTATCTCGTCAAACCGTTCGCCTTGGAAGAACTGCTGGCGCGGGTGCGCGCCCTCTTGCGGCGGGTCGACAAGCGCTCGACCGAGTCCGACGAGCTGGCTTTCGGCGACATGCGGCTCGACCGCGGCACCCGGATGGTGCATCGCGGCGATCGGCGGATCGACCTGACCCGCACCGAGTTCGCCCTTTTGGAGTTGCTGATGGAGCGACCGGGCCAGGTGCTCACCCGCGACCAGATCTACGAGCACGTCTGGGGCTACGACTCGTCGACCAGCAGCAACTCGCTAGAGGTCTACATCGGCTACCTGAGACGAAAGACCGAAGAGGGCGGCGAGCCTCGTCTGGTGCACACCGTGCGAGGGATCGGTTATGTGGTCCGGGCTGACTGATACACCCCAGACGATGGGCGATGCACCGTGAGCATCCGCACCCGAGTTGGCGTGCTGACCGCTGTGGTGACTGCGGTGGCCGTGGTGTTGGTGTCGTTCGTGTCGTGGGTGTCGGCCAACCGCGCCATGCGCGACACGGTCGATTCGCAGCTTCGCGAGCGCGCCGCGGCGTTGGTGCCCGACGGCGATCGCCGCCCGGCACCGTTCCTGGCCGGCGACGTCAGCGTGCAGTTCATCAACGCGACGGGAACCGTGGTGCGTTTTGGTGAGCTGACCGTTCAGGTCACCACAGACGACATCTCGGTCGCCGAGTCCGGTAGTGGACAGGTACTGCGCGACGAGGTGGCGATGACCGCAGATGGTGAGACGTTGCGCGTGCGCGTGCTCACCGTGCCGGCGCGCGTGCCCGAGGCGCGGGTTCGTGGCGCTGTGATGCTCGCCAGGCCCCTGTCGGGGATCGAGGGCTCGCTCGAGCGACTGCGCGGTGCTCTGGTGCTGCTGTCGTTGGCGGGGGTCGGCATGGCGGGTCTGGCGGGCCTGGCCATCGGGCACCGGGCGATGCGCCCCGTGTCGCGCCTCACCGAAGCCGCCGAGGACGTCTCTCGCACCCGTCAGCTCGACACGCGCATCGAGATCGAACGCAACGACGAGCTGGGCCGATTGGCGCACAGTTTCAACACCATGCTGGGCGCTCTGCAGCAGTCACGTGAACAACAAGAGCGCCTGGTGTACGACGCCAGCCACGAGCTTCGGACCCCACTGACCAGCCTGCGTACCAACATCGAGTTGCTGAAGCGGGCCGACTCTCTGACGCCAGAGCAGAGGGCCCCGATTCTCGACGATGTGTTGTTCGAGCTAGACGAGCTGACCGCCCTGGTCAGCGAGCTGGTCGACCTGGCGACCGACCAGCACCGAGAGGGCGAAGCAGAGCGAATCGACCTGGCCGAGCTGACCGCGATGGTGGTCGAACGTCACCGGCGCCGCAGCCCGGTGGTGATCGAACTAGAGGCACAGCCGTCTTCCATCGTCGGGGTGCCCGCTCTGGTCGAACGTGCGGTCAGCAACCTGATCGACAACGCCATCAAGTTCTCGCCCGCAGACGCAACGGTGTATGTCGTGGTCGCGGGAGGCGCCGTCGAGGTCAGCGACGAGGGTCCCGGGATCGACCCAGCCGACCGAAGCTCGGTGTTCGAGAGGTTCTGGCGTGCTCCCAATGCCCGCACCTTGCCGGGGTCGGGGCTGGGCCTGTCGATCGTGGCCCAGGTCGCCGAATCTCATGGAGGCACGGCTCAGGTCATCGACGGCGCAACTTCGGGTGCCACGGTGCGGCTGGCGTTTCCCTCAGCCGACGAGGCCTAGTAGCACCCCCAACGGGATTCGAACCCGTGCTGCCGGCGTGAAAGGCCGGTGTCCTAGGCCGCTAGACGATGGGGGCTGGACCGCCACATGGTAGAGCCTCATCAGGCCATTCGACACCCCAAAATCGGGCCGGGCGGATCAGCTGACCTGGCGACCTGCTGCCGAATCACCCCGCGAGCCGATGCTGAACATCACCGCGGTGACGGCCACCAGAACAGCGGCGACGTACATGGCGGTGGGCAGCGACGTCGACTCGCCTATGAACCCCAACAAGGGAGGAGCGGCCAGGAACCCGACGTCGCCGGCAGACCGATACAACGCCACCGCCATGCCCCGTAGGTTTGGTGGTGCGATGTCGGCCACATAGGCCGCAGGCGCGGGCCCCGCGGTGCCGGTTCCCAGCGTCATGATGATGTTGCCGACGACGAAGCCGCCGGCGCTGGTCGACGACGCGACCACGGCGGTTCCGGCCGCCGCCATGACGCCAGAGAACAAGATCACCGAGCTTCGGCCCAACCGGTCCGACGCCCACGCGGCGGGCATCAGGGTGAACAGGGTCATGAAACCCGTCACCATGAACACCAGCCCAATCTCGCTGGGGCCCCAGTCGAGGGCCTCGGTTGCGTGCAGCGGGGTCAGGGTGCCCCTGGTGCCGGCGCGGGTCATGAAGATCGTCGCCGTGACAGCGGCCACCAGCAGGAATCGTTTCGTGGTCAGGAACGTCCACGCGCTGACGGGAGGCTGATCCGGGTCGACCTCGCCGGTGTCGGCCTGGCCGCGGGTCTCGGGTAGGCGTACCGCTGCGTAGATCGCGGTGGCGATGGCCGTGACTCCCACGACGTGGAAGGGCGTTGAAAGGCTGTAGGTGTCGGCGACCAGGCCGCCGATGCCCGGACCCACAGCCACACCAACGCTGAGAGCCCACTGGTTGGTGGCCACGTATCGAGCCCGCTTCTCGGGTGGGGCGATGTCGATCAGATAGATCATCGCCCCGCTCATGTAGAACGCCGACCCGCCTCCGGCTATGAACCGCCAGAACAGCAGGGTCCATATCGAGTCGGCAAAGCCTGAGCCGAACATTCCGACGGCGGTGATGATCGGTCCGCCGATCAGCAGCACCCGCCTGCCGAACCGGTCGGCCAGCATGCCGGCCGGGATGTTCAGGATCAGCCGGGCCAGAGCGAACACGGTCAGCGTCAAGCCGACCATCTCTGCGCCGACACCGAAGTCCTTTGCGTAGAGCGGCAAGACGGGCGACACGATGCCCTGGCCGACCATGACCAGGAACGTCGAGCCACACAGGACCAGGAGCGCTTCTGAGTTTCTCAGCCGTTGGAGCAAGGCCGTCACGGCGTCTTGCTATCACCAATGGCGCTGTCAGGCGTACTCGGATGCGTCGAGTAGCTCGCCCAGGAGAAACCCGAGGTAGTGATACATGGCGACCGCGGCGTCGGTGGGGTCTTCTGGATCGAGCTGATCTGGGTCGTCGTCCTCGCTGACGTCGAGTCGCGTGCCCAACACCAGGCGGATGTCGTTGATGGCCGCTATCCACGCCTCGTGTTGCTCGAAGCTGAGGCGTTCGTTCCTGACCGTCGCCTCCACCAGGTCGAGGCGATCGAGTCTCGCCGCCAACAGGCGGTCTCTGGAACTCGCCTGAAACTCGAGGTCGAGGTCGGGGTCTTCTGCGTGCGCTGTGGGAAACAGCCTGCGAACGGCCTCGTCGACATGGCCTGTAGGAGCCACGTCGACCAACAGGTCGCGCAGTTGTGGAATCAGGTGGGCGATGAGGTCGCGTTCGTCCGGGGTGATGTCGAAGTTCACCCCAGACGATGTGCGCTTGATGCGGCGCCGGTTGAAAAGCCCCACGTCACTTGTCCTGCTGCATGGTTGCCCACAGCCCGTATTCGTGCAGCCGAAACACATCGCGTTCGGCCTCGAACCGGGTGCCGTTCGAAACCACCGCGCGGCCCTTTTCGTGAACGTCGAGCATCAGCATGGTCGCCTTCTCGCGCGAGTAGCCGAACAGCTTCTGGAACACCATCACGACGTATCCCATCAAGTTGATGGGATCGTTCCAGACGATGACCACCCACGGAACGTCCTCTTCGACGTCGGTGCCGGTGTCGCCTTCGCGAACAGGCGTGGTCGACGTCGAACCCACCGGCATCATCGAGCGGCCGACAACTCGCGTTCGGAGACGTCAACCGACGCCGCGGCGTGCATGGCGAGTCGCACGGCGATGGTGAATATCACGCCCGAGATCGCTACGTGAACCGCGGCCAGGGCCGCCGGCGTGCCCGTGAAGTACTGGATGTAACCCAGTGTTCCCTGTGCCACCGACGAGATCACCAGCCACCTGACCGTGCGTTTCACGGCCGAGACCTGCTCGCCCCTGTCGGTGGCCGCGTCGAGACTGAGCCAGGTGACTATCAGCAGAGCGATCAGCACCCACACGCTCGAGGCGTGGAGCCTGGCCGCCCAGCGGAGCGAGACGTCGAGGCGCTCGGCGGTCTCGTCGCCTGCGTGGGGCCCTGCGGCCGTGACCACGGTGCCCAGGAACAAGATCACACAGGTCCAGGCAGCGGTAGCGGCCACCAGGAAGCGGGCCCGCGGCGCGGCGATGGGCACGTCAGCAGACCCCTCGATCAGATGGGTCGATTGCACGACCAGCATGGTTGCCAACGCTATGGGTACAAGGGTCAGCAGGTAGTGGCCCATCACCATGCTCGGAGCGAGATCCCACAGCACCGTGATGCCACCCAGTACGGCGTTGGCCAACACGAAGACGATGATCCACCACGACTTGGCGACAAATCCGGGCTGACGTGGCGACATCCGGCGGGCGAGAACCAGGGTTCCGATGCATGCCGCAACGATCACGAAGCTGAACAGACGATTGGCGTATTCGATGACGCCGTGGATGTCGGCCTCGGGAACCAGCGACGTCTCGGTGCAAGTGGGCCAGTTAGAGCATCCCAAGCCCGAACCGCTCAACCTCACACCGGCGCCCGTGAAGATCACTGCGACCAGCGTCACCAGCGAGGCCGTGGCCCAGCGCCGGAACTTCACCAGTTGGTCGGGGTGGCTCGTCGATCGTGACACGTTCATGGAAGCTATTGCCCCGCGCAGCCCACCGCCACCCTCGAAGGTCACTAATCGGGGCCGATTCGCCCGACGGCCACGAGGAAACGAAGGCTTCTCTGGCCGTTTCGTCGCCAAGCCTCTATCGTTTCGGCCGTGACCGACGTAAGCGCCACCCCCCACGCTCCCTCGCGTCCCGGCACCGGGCGTGTTCGGCCGCGCGCGCTGGCATTTGTTGCGCTGACCAAGCCGCGAATCGTCGAACTGCTGCTCGTCACGACGATTCCCACCATGATCGTCGCCGAGGACGGGCTGCCCTCGGTGTGGCTCATGATCGCGACCTTCGTCGGAGGCGCCCTTTCGGCCGGCGGCGCCAACGCCTACAACATGTACGTCGATCGCGACATAGACGCCCTCATGGAGCGCACCAAGGGACGTCCGCTCGTCACCGGCGAGGTTTCGCCACGCGAGGCCCTCGTCTTCGCCACCGCAATCGAGGTCGCGGCTTTCGTGTTGCTGGCCACCACCGTCAACTTGTTGTCGGCGGTGTTGGCGTTGTCGGCGTGCTTGTTCTACGTGATCGTCTACACGATCTGGCTCAAGCGCACCTCCAAGCAGAACATCGTCATCGGCGGTGCGGCGGGTGCTGTTCCCGTGCTGGTCGGCTGGGCCGCAATCGACAATTCGTTGCCAGCCGAAGCGTGGTTGTTGTTCTTCTTGATGTTCATGTGGACGCCGCCCCATTTCTGGGCGCTTGCCATCAAGTACGCCGAGGACTATCGCAGCGCCGACGTCCCGATGCTGCCCGCAGTTGCATCGGCGAAGTCCACCGCCGTGCAGATGATCGTCTACACGGTGCCCGTGGTGGTTTCGGGTGTCGCGTTCGGTCCGCTGGCGGGTTTGGGGCCCATATATGCCGTCGCCGCGGTTGCGGCGGGCGCCGTGTTCATGTGGCACACGGTCAGGCTCTTGAGCGACCTGTCGGCCCGTCGGGCCATGAAGGTGTTCGGATACTCCATCACGTATGTCACAGTGGTGTTCGCGGCGATGGCCGTCGACGTCCTCGTGAGGGGTGGCTTGTGAGTCGCAACCGAGTGCAGGGCGTCTTCGCCGGCTCGTCGCTTCCACATCCGCTCTCGGGGTGCTTCCCCGACATTTCGATGCCTGGCATTCTGCTGACTAGAGTCCCGAACCGAATTCCATCGTCCGCCCCGGCCGTCGGCCTGCACACGCACGCGCGTTCAGTGCAGACGTCGGCCCGTCGACCTGTCCACCAAAGCGAGTCCGTGCGATGACCGAATCTGCCCCACAGACCGAGCTTCCGCCTCCGCCATCGGAGGATCCGAGCCTGCTCGGTCTGATCAACACGACCGACCACCGCCGCATCGGGCGGATGTTCATGGTCGTCTCGACGATGGTGCTGGTCGCCACCCTTGTTCTCGAGGTGCTCGTGCGACTCGACCTCACGAGCTCTGACGGCTTCGTGGTGCTCGACGAGTCCACCTGGGCACAGGCCTATGCCCTGACACGTGATGGCTTCGTGTTCTTGTTCCTGGTGCCGTTCTTCCTGGGGTTGGCGATCAACGTCGTGCCGTTGCAGATCGGAGCCGGTCGCCTGGCCTTCCCCCGTGCGGCGTTGGCATCGTTTTGGACCTGGATGTTCGGCGCTGTCGCCCTGGTGGGCGCCTACCTCGCCAACGGTGGTCCGTTCGGAGGCACCCGCCTCGACAGCGAGGGCGTCGACCTGCACCTGATCGCCTTGGGCACGGTCATCACCGCCCTGTTGCTCGGGGCGATAACGGTTGCCACGACGATCTTCTCGATGAGGGCGCCAGGGCTGCACATGGACCAACTGCCCGCCTTCAGCTGGGCGAGCCTGGTAACCGCGATCGGCCTGCTGCTTTCGATGCCGGTCCTGTTGGCCAACCTGGCGCTGCTGTACATCGATCACCGCTACAGCACGCGTTTCGACTTCGACTTCCTCGGCGGCAACGCCGGGATATGGCAACACATCGAGTGGGTCTACCGCACCCCGCAACTGTTCCTGTTCATCGTCCCCGTGCTGGGTGTGATCGGCGAGATCCTGCCTGTCACAGCCGGTCGGCGCGTGGTCGCAGGAGCCATAGCCACGGCGGGTGTCGGCGCAGTTGGCGTCTTCGGCATCGGCGCCTGGGCCCAGCTCGGCGGGGTCGAGGGCAACAAGGTCGCCGACGGCTGGCAGGGCATCGTGTACCTGGGCTTCATAGCCGGTGCGGGCCTCGGCATCTTCATCGCCGTGATGCTGAACATCATCACCGTCGCCGCTTCCAAGCGCATTCCCAAGTCGGGCCCGGCGTTCAGCGCCCTGATCGCTTCGGTCATGGTGCTGCTGGCAGCTGCAGTCGCCGTAGCGGGCGCCCTTCTCGACTGGCTCGAGTCGGTCAATGCCTTCGACATGGATCCTGCGATTGCGCTCAGGTTCACCACCTGGAACACGGCGGCTTTCCAGCTGCTGGTCCTCGGCGCGGGCGCGGCGGGTGCACTTGCTGCCCATACCTGGTGGGCGCCCATAATCTGCGGCCGCAAGACCATGGCCGGTCCCGGGTTCCTCGCCGCTTTGGCCATCGGTGCCGGCGCCATCGTGGCCGCCCTGGGCAGCGTGTTGGCCGGAATCGTGTCGGGCCAGCCCGGCGGGCCTTTCACCAACTCGATCTACTCGGGTCTGGAAGATCCCAGCGAGGCCTTCAACACCATCGCAGCTCTGGGCACGATCCTCGTGGCCGCCGGAGCTGCCGTCATGTTGCTGAACGTGGTGGTGTCGATCTTCTTGAAGAAGGGTCCCGAAGCGGGCGACAACCCGTGGGAAGCATTCACCCCCGAGTGGGAGTCCGAAATGGGTCTGCCCGCCTTGGCGTCTGGCACGCCACTACTTGACGCTCGTGAAGAACAGGAGGTCGGAGTCTGATGGCCGACACCGCCATGGCTGTGCCGGGCATGCGCACCGCCCCCCGCACCCAACTAGTAGCGACGTCGCTGGCCGTCGTTGCGGCCTCGAGCCTCATGGCCGGGCTGCTGGCGTTCTACATGAGCCGGCGCCACGCCGTCGTCGATCCGGGCCACAACTGGTTGCCAGACGACGTTGCAATTCCCAACACGCCGATGGTCATGACGGTCGTCACCATCGTGTTGGCCGCCCTGTTCGGCCACTGGGCCGCGTGGGCCGGGCACCGCAACGAGCGGGGTCACACCTACATGGCCATCGGCGCCACGATGTTGATGATCCTGGCCTTCCTGAACATGCTCATCTTCTCGATGAACCGCATGGACATCGCCATCGGCACCAGCGAATGGCACAACCTCGCCTTCACCATCACCGGTGTCATCATCGCCTTCACTCTCATCTCCCTCGCCTACTGGTTGTTGATGGGAATGCGAGCGCTCGGCGGCGACCTCGGCCCCGAGGGCGCAGCCTCTTTGACCTCATCTGCTCTCTTCCTCGACTTCTTGGTCTTGGCCTGGAGCGCAGCCTGGTACGCCGTCTACGTCGTCAAGTAGGGACCAATGTTCGGAACCGCCACCAAATTCCTCGCCGGAGTCGGACTGCTGCTCATCGTCGCTGCGACGGTGTACGGCGTCGGCACCGCCGCCAACAGCACGGGCGACGTCGCTTTCTCGGGAACCATCATCCTGGGCACAGCCGGCGCTGCTTGCCTGTTCCTCGCCTGGCTGTCACTCGAAGCCGGTGACGCTCCGTCGATCGACCGCGAGCGTGAAGCCGCGTACGAGCTCGTACCCGCCTATTGGCCCATCATGGCCTCGGCCGGTGTGGGCGTCATGATCGTCGGCCTCGTCGCAACGCCGCTTTTGGCGATCGCGGGCTTCGTGTTGATCGTGCTGGCCGCCATCGAGTGGACCATCACGGCCTGGGCCGACCGCCGCTCCACCGATGCTGCCGCCAACTACGCCGTTCGCCGCAAGGTGATGCTGCCCTTCGAGGTGCCCGTCTACGCCGTGCTCTTCGGCGCCATTCCTGTTCTGCTGGGTTCGAGGGTTCTGTTGGCGCTGCCCCGCAACGCTTCGAGCTGGCTTGCCCTGGGCGTGGCCACGACGATCCTGATCTTCGCCTTCGTCTTCTACGCCAAGCCCGACCTCAAGGGCCCCATCATGGCGTCGATCCTCGCCATCGGGGCATTGGCCGTCGTGGTGGGCGGTATTGTTGCCATCGCCGTAGGCGAACGCGACTTCGAACACCACGAAGAAGACCACGGCGACGACACAGAACACACCGAAGAAAGCACGCTCGGATTCACCGGCGACGGGGTCGCCGTCATGGTGGTGAACGTGCGATGACCCGATTCGACCGAGGCCCCCTGGGGGCAGAGAGCGAGCTGGCCCGAGTGACTCAGCCTGTCCGCAAGTCGAGAACGCGCAGGTTTGCGCCCTTGGCCCTGCTCGTTGGCGCGCTGGCCGCACTGTCTGCCTGCGCCGGCGAGAACGGCCAGAACGGCCTGAAGCCCCGCGGCGAGAACGCCGATGTCATCTGGTCGGTCACGAGCTTCATCGGAATTGCCGCCATCGTGGTTGCTGTCCTGGTGGGCATAGCGGTCGTCTTCATAATCTTCCGCTTCCGCAGTACGCCCGAGACCTACGACGATCTGCCAGGCCAGATCCACGGCAACTCGGTGGCCGAGATCGGCTGGACCGTCGTGCCGCTGGTGTTCCTCATCATCGTTGCGGTCGTGTCCGTGCCCAAGGTGTTTGCCCTGGCCGACCAGGACGAGACCGACATGACCATCCTGGTCGAGGGTCAGCAGTGGTGGTGGCAGTTCAGCTACGACCTGGACAACGACGGCACCTACGACATCGTCACCTCCAACGACATCGTGTTCCCGGCAGATCAGCAGATCAACCTGCGGATTACCTCCAATGACGTGATCCACAGTTTCTGGGTACCCGAGCTCAACGGCAAGAAAGACGCCGTGCCGGGTCGTGTTCACGACTGGAAGATCCACGCTCACGAGCCCGGCGTCTATGGCGGGCTTTGCGCCGAGTACTGCGGCTTGTCGCACGCCGACATGCGCCTCACGGCCGTCGCTCTCGACGAGGCCGACTGGAACGAGTGGCTTGCTCGCCAGACCACCGATCAGGTCGCCCTCGAGGGCGACACACCCGAGGCTCGGGGCTACCAGCTGTTCGGGCAGTTCTGCTCGAGCTGCCACGTCGTGAACGGTGTCTACGAGTCGGCCTACGAGAACGAGCCACCATTGCTCTCGGGTGTGGCGCCGAACCTGACCCACCTGATGAGCCGCACCGGCTTTGCCGGCGGAATCTTCGACATGTACCTCGAAGACGGTTCGCTGAATCAGGCCGATCTGGTCGCTTGGGTTCAGGATGCTCCTGGCCGCAAGCCCCTTCGTGCCGACAATCAGCAGGGCATGATCTCGTTCGCTGAACAGCTGAACGTCGACCAGGTCGAAGACATCGTTGCCTACCTCCAAACCCTCGGCGACGCGCCGATCCTTCCCTGATAACCCCGCATCCCGCAGCACCTGAGGCCCCACAGGAGAACGACACATGGCGATAATCGAGCAGGAACCATCAGAAATCCTCGAGCTCGAATCCGGCGCCGCCTCGCCCACACGCGATCGTGGCATCGGCATTCTCGCCCGACCCACTGCCAACACGGGCTGGCGTAGCTGGCTGTTCACAGTCGACCACAAGAAGCTGGGCATCCTCTACGGCGCCGTAGCCATGTTCTGGTTCCTCATCGCCGGCATCGAGGCGTTGTTGGTGCGTCTGCAGCTGGCGGTTCCAAACGGCACCGTCCTCACCGCCGACGAATACAACCAGCTGTTCACCATGCACGGCACCACCATGGTGTTCCTGGTGGTCATGCCCTTGGCGGCGGCGTTCGCCAACTACGTCGTGCCTCTGCAGATCGGCGCTCGCGACGTCGCCTTCCCCCGCATGAACGCCCTGGGCCTGTGGCTGTTCGTCTTCGGCGGCATCTTCTTGAACCTCAGCTGGTTCACGGGCGGCGGGGCCGACTGCGGCTGGTTCTGCTATGCACCCAACTCTGGTCTGGCCTATAGCCCGGGGCACGGTGTCGACTATTACGCCCTGGGCCTGCTGATCACCGGTGTTGCCTCGCTTGTCGGCTCGGTCAACCTGATCATCACGATGCTCAACATGCGGGCGCCTGGCATGGATCTGCGCAACATGCCGATCTTTTGCTGGATGATCATGGTGGTGCAGTTCCTGCTGCTGTTCTCGCTGCCGGTCATCACCGTGGCGCTTCTGTTCCTGGTGTTCGACCGCAACTTCGACGCCAACTTCTTCAACGTCGAGCAGGGCGCAGATCCGCTCCTTTGGCAGCACCTGTTCTGGATCTTCGGACACCCCGAGGTCTACATCATCATCCTTCCCAGTTTCGGCATCATCTCCGAGACGCTGCCGGTGTTCAGCCGCAAGCCCCTGTTCGGCTACTCGTTCGTGGTCTTCTCGGGCATAGCCATCGCCTTCATGGGCTTTGGTGTGTGGGCTCACCACATGTTCGCCTCGGGCATGGGGCCCGTATCGGTGGCTGCGTTCTCAGCGGCAACGATGTTCATCGCAGTACCCACCGGCGTGAAGATCCTGAACTGGATCGCCACCATGTGGGGCGGCAACCTACGTTTCACCACCGCGATGTTGTTCTCGATATCGCTGGTGTCTATGTTCACCCTGGGCGGCGTCACGGGCGTCATGCACTCGGTGGCAGCATCCGACACCCAGCAGACCGACAGCTATTTCATCGTCGGACACTTCCACTATGTGCTGTTCGGTGGTGGCGTCATGGGCCTGTTCGCCGGCGTCTACTACTGGTGGCCCAAGGTGTTCGGCTTCCTGCTGAACGAGCGTCTAGGCAAGACCCACTTCTGGCTCATGTTCGCCGGCTTCAACTTGACCTTCTTCCCGATGCACTTCCTCGGGCTGCAGGGCATGGCTCGTCGTACCTACCGCTATGACGAGGGCCTTGGCTTCGACTGGATGAACATGGTGGCCACCATCGGCACCATCGTGCTGTTCATCTCCGCGGCGGTGTTTGCCTTCAACATCTTCACCACCAGCATGAAGTACCGCCGTGGCGAGGTGCCCCAGGCTCCAGCCGACCCATGGGACGGTCGCACCCTCGAGTGGTCGATTCCCTCGCCCGCACCCGAGCACAACTTCGACTACTACCCAGTCGTCACCCAGCTCGACGACTGGTGGCACAAGAAGTACCAGAAGAACGAAGACGGCGTCCTGGTCCAGATCGCCGACGGCAACGAGATCGCTCAGAAGGGCGACCAGCACCCGCATCTGCCCTCGCCGTCGTATTGGCCCATCGTGCTTGCGTTCTCGATGCCGGTCCTGTGCCTGGGCGTCATCTACAACCTGTGGCTGAGTGTCATCGGCGGTCTCATCGCCGTGGCGGCCATCTATGGATGGGCTCTCGAGCCCGCAACCGATCCTGATGCCGGCCATCACGACGAACACGCCGAGCACGAGACCGAGGAGGAGACCGTTGACTGACACGGCCCAGGTCGGATACGGCCGTACCGATTGGGACGACTACGACCATCTGCCCACCAATACCGGGCTTTCGCACGAGAAGCTCACCATGTGGGGCTTTCTCGGCTCCGAGTGCCTCCTGTTCGGGGCGCTCATCAGCAGCTACCTGTTGCTGCGCAACAAGCCAGACGGTCTCGGTATAGACGTCGGCCCCAAGGCCAGCGATCTGTTCGACATCCCGTTCACTTCGGTCAGCTCGTTCGTGCTGCTGATGAGTTCGTTGACCATGGTGCTTGCGGTCCAGGCAATCCAGAAGGGCGACGACCGCCAGACCCGCTTGTGGCTGGCGTCCACCGCCAGCTTCGGTGCGCTGTTCATCGCTGGCCAGGTGTATGAGTTCACAGCCTTCTACCGCGAGGGCATGGGCTACACCACCAACATCTCGGCGTCGGCGTTCTACACCCTGACCGGCTTCCACGGTGTGCACGTGTCGGTAGGCATCTTGATGCTGGCGTCACTGTGGTTCATGTCCCGTTCCGGACGCCTGACCCAACGAAATGCCGAGACCGTCGAAATCGTCGGCCTGTATTGGCATTTCGTCGACATCGTCTGGATCGTCATCTTCGGCATCGTCTACCTGATTCCCTAGGACCACACTGCAATGAGCAACGACACCGCAACTGTCGAGCATGCCGAGCACACCGAGCATGGCGAACACAAGGATCACCTGAGCTTCTCGGGTGCGATCAAGGTCGCCATCATCTTGGCGATCATCACCTTCATCGAGACGATGACCTACTTCGTCGACTTCGGTGCTGCAGCCGAGCCGGTAATCATCGTCGCCATGATCTTGAAGTTCGCGACCGTGGTCGGCTACTTCATGCACCTGAAGTTCGACAACAAGATGTTCACGTTCTTGTTCATGGTCGGCATCGTGTTGACCCTGGGTGCTACCTGGTGACGCTGGCGACCTTCGAGTACTTCAGCTGATCATCCGCTGGGCTGCCAACGCATGAGCTTGGCAGCCGCAGCCGGAGCCAGTGCGGCCCAGGTCATCAGCACCAGCCACGGACCTGCGTCGACCCCAGCGCCGTCGAAGGCACCGCGGACGATCGTGGCCAAGGCCGTTCCGGGCAATGCGCGGCTGAAGGTAGCCAGCGCCGCGGGCAGATCGCCCAGCGGCACGATCATGCCGCTGATCAGCAACATCACGATGTAGACCGCGTTGGCCAGCGCAAGCGTCACCAGGCCGCCCAGGCGGCCCGCCATCAAGAACGCCAACCCCACGAAGGCGGCCGTGGCCAGCAAGATCGCCCCGACGACGTCGATCGGTGTCTGCGAGGGCGTCCAGCCCAACAGCCGAGCTACCAACAGGACCGCCAGCACCTGAACGACCTCGACAGTCGCCACGGTCAGTACCTTCGCCAGCACCAACTCTGATCGACGAAGGGGTGTGGCGCCCAGCCGCTTCAGCACTCCGTAGTGTCGGTCGAAGCCGGTCGAGATCGCCGTATTCACGAACGCAGTCGACATGACGGCCAATGCGATGATGCCCGGTGCCAAGAAGTCGACAGCCTCGACAGCCTCGCCCTTGGGCAAGATGTCGACCAGGCTGAAGAACACCAATAGGCCCAGCGGCAGACCAACGATCAACAGCAGCGACTCGCCATTTCGCGCCAGCAGCCTCAGCTCGAATCGATACTGGGCGAACACTCGCCGCATCATGTCGGCTCCTGATCATCCGGCAAGTCGGCCAGCAGCGCGCGAATCGCCGCCTCGAGGCTCCCACCGGTGTCTCCAACCGAGTCGATCTCGACCGCTTCAGCGGCAAACCACTCGACAAGGCGAGCGATCGAGGCCGATGACTTCGGGCAGGCGACGCGAAAGCGGCCTGCGCCGGTTTCGGTGACACGTGCCGCCATGTGCTCTGCAAGCCGCTCGCGGTCAAAAGATGCCGAGGCGCCGAACGTCAGCTCACTCTGGGCTGGTGCAAGATCTTCGGGCGAACCCTGGGCGATGATCCGTCCCCGAGCCATTACGACCACCCGATCGGCGATGGCCTCGGCGAAGGCGAAATCGTGCGTCGTGACCAGGGCGGCCGCCCCGGCGCTGCGTCTCTGGTGAAGCAGGTCAACAACCCGATCGCGGCCCTCGGCGTCGAGGCCCGCAGTGGGCTCATCGAGCAACAGGGCCACTGGCTCGCCAACCAATGCGAGGGCCAGACCCAGGCGCCGATGCTCACCGCCAGACAAACGCCGCACGAACGTAGACGCTCGGTGCTCCAGCCCTACGAGCGCCAGCAGCTGTTGGGCTCCCAAGCCCTTGCCGCCGGCGAGCCGAACGAAGAGATCAACGACCTCGATGGACTTGGCTCCGGGATATATCCCGTCGTCTTGCAGCAGGACTCCGGCAAGCCCGGCGTCGAGCGCAGCGGTGGGACCGAGACCTGCGATCCGCACCTCGCCGCCCGACGGCACGCGATAGCCCTCGATGGCCTCTACGGTGCTGGTCTTGCCGGCACCGTTGGCTCCCGCCAACACGACGATCTCGCCAGGGTTGACCTCGAGATCCACTCCATCGACAGCAACGAGGTCGCCATAACGAATGGTCAGGCCGTGGACGGAGACAATCGACACCGGGCCCAAAGCTACTGCGTCGGGCGGCATGCGGTTGCGTGATGCGAATACGGGTCGTGGAGACCGTCCCGGCCACCTACCATCTTCAACCGTGATCGATCTCAATCTCCTACGCAACGACGCCCAGTACCGTCAGGGGGCGATCGCGAAGGGTGCCGACGACGCCAGCCTCGATGCGCTGTTGGCAGCCGACGACCAAAGGCGCGACCACCTGACCCGCACCGAGGAGCTGAGGGCAGCCTCGAACGCGGCAAGTAAGGAGATCGGATCGTCGCCCCCCGATGAGCGTCCGGCCAAGATCGAGGCCGCGTCGCAGATCAAGGCCCAGTTGGCTGCCGCCGAGGACGAACTCCGCCAAGCCGAGTCGGTTGTAGGCGGTCTCATCGTCACGATTCCCAACCCAGCCCACGTCAGCGTTCCCTCCGGCGGGGAGGACGACTACGAGGTGCTCCGTACCATCGGCGAACCCACCCCAGCGCCGGCCATGGACCACGCCGCGATTGGCGAGGCGCTGGGCCTGGTCGACAGCGAGCGTGCCGTACGCAACAGCGGCAGCCGGTTTGCCTATCTGATGGGAGCGGCGGTGCGACTCGAGTTCGCACTGGTGCAGTGGACACTGGACAAGTTGCTGGCGCACCAGTTCATTCCGGTGGTACCGCCCGTGCTGGTCCGCGAAGACATGATGGTCGACGCCGGCTTCTTTCCCACCGACCGCAATCAGGTCTACGAGATCGCCGGCGACGATCTGTTCCTGATCGGCACCAGCGAGGTCGCTTTGGCCGGCCTTCACCGTGGCGAGAGGCTCGACGCCGAGCAGCTGCCGCTGCGCTATGCCGGGTTCTCGTCGTGCTTCCGGCGTGAGGCCGGAACCTACGGCAAGGACACCAAGGGAATCTTTCGGGTTCACCAATTCGACAAGGTCGAGATGTTCTCGTACGCCCATCCCGATACCTCGTGGGACGAGCTCGAGCAGATCCGAACCCTCCAAGAGGAGATCGTCGCCGAACTCGGCATGCCATATCGGGTCATCAATGTGGCTGCAGGAGATCTGGGAGCAGCGGCGGCCAAGAAATACGACCTCGAGATCTGGTTGCCTTCAGAGGGTCGCTATCGCGAGATCACGTCGTGTTCGAACTACACCGACTACTCGGCGCGACGCATGCGCACCCGCTACAAGGGTGAAGACGGCAAGTCAGACCTCGTGCACACACTCAACGGCACTGCCTGTGCAATCTCTCGCATGCTGGTGTTCTTGTTCGAGAATGCCCAGTTCGACGGGGTCATCGTCGTTCCGGAGGTTCTGAGGCCCTACTGCGGTCTAGAGGTCATCGAGGCACCCTGAGCCCGACTGGCCCCTCAGGCCAATGAGATGCCCGCCAGGGCTGCGCCGACGCCACCAACTGCGGTGACCACCAAGTAAGCCACCCCCGCCCGCCGGTCGCCCTCGGCGAGCGCGGCGACCTCGTCGGCAACCGTCGACACCGACGTCAACGACCCAAGCCCGGCAATGGTGACGACCACGGCAGAACCACCGGTCAAGCCGTGGAACAGCCCGGCCAGAAATGCGCCACTCAGGTTGACCAACAGCGTTCCCACCGGCCACCGCCCATTCATCGTGTTGGTCACCAGGAACCTTGCGGCGGCGCCGACGACCGCAGCCAGCACGAACCCGAGGGCCGTCATGGCTCGAGCATCCCGAGCCGCCGACCACTGACATAGCCAAGACCCGACGCAACAACGACCGCAAACAGCAGCAGCGTTGCCGAAGCCGCACGACCCTGGTCGAACCGCCCTGCGACAGCGACCGCAGCGCTGGACAAGGTGGTGAGCCCCCCGCAAAACCCTGTGGCCACCACCAGCCGAGTGGCCGCTTGGGGTTTGCGGGCAGCCACCCAGCCGATGACGACGCACCCGAGCGCGTTCACCAACACCAAGGCACCATTCGCCGCCAACACCTCGCCGGCCAACCATCGACAGCCTGCGCCCGCCACCGCGCCCGCCCCAACAAGCGGCACAGCCCGTAGTATCGACAGCCGGGGCGTGGTCATAGGGGCAAGAAATCCGGTGGAGTTACAGCGTCCCCAGGCGTCACACTTATCGGTGCGCGCTCAGCTGAAAGGGAAGTCTGGTGAACATCGACGAACTCAGGGGTCGCCTGATGGACGCGGGCCTGGCCGCAGAGCTCGCCGAAGAGGACCCGCTCGAGCTGTTCGCCGCCTGGCTGGGCGAGGCCCGGGGCGCAGGCCTGTTCAATGCCCACTCGATGGCCCTTGCAACGGCGGGGCCCGACGGCTTCCCCACGGTCCGCAACGTGTTGATGCAGGGCATCGTCGACGGCGCGTTCACGTTCTACACCAACCGGCAGAGCGAGAAGGGCAAGGCGCTGGCATCGAAGCCCAAAGCCGAGGGCCTGTTCTCGTGGTTGCCGCTCGAACGCCAAATCCGGGTGCGCGGTGCGGTGGTCGAGCTGGCCGACGCTGCCAGCGACCAGTACTTCGCCACACGACCGCGCGAGAGCCAGCTGGCTGCCGTGGCATCCGACCAGAGCACGCCGATACCCGACCGGCAGTATCTGATGAAGCGCTTCAAGGTCCTCGAGGCCGCCAACGACGGGCGTGAGGTCGAAAGGCCGTCCCACTGGGGCGGCTACGGACTGGTCGCCGAACGCATCGAGTTCTGGCAAGGTGCCAGGCACAGGCTTCACGATCGGTTGGTCTTCACGCGCTCTGACGACGGCTGGACAACGACGCGTCTGGCGCCTTGAGCTTGGCGTCGCCAAGCGACCAGCGCTGAGCGAACGCCGCCAGACCTTCCACCAGCGCTTCCAGATGGGGAACGATCGTGCCAGGCTCGAGCTGGCCCCAGAAGATGGGGCTGCGACCGCGCACCCGAGGTGGTAGCTCGATCTGTACGCCACCCATGCGTGGCAGGTTCACCGGGTTCAGCCGGTGCTGGCCCCGCAGCGCTTTCGGAATGCCCTTCAGCTCGGTGATGATCTCGTAGTGGCGCAGCCGGGGGATGAGCTCTATGGCGACCATCTCGGCGACCTGCCGATTGCGCCCGCCCAGCAGCAGCGACCGCCACAGTTCGGGTCGACCGAAACCATGCAGAGAAACGACTACCTCGACGTGCTCGAGGAAGGTCTCCAGCCGGGGGCTGGGGTCGCGGCCGATCAGGTGTGAGGGGATGTGCCACTGATCTTCGGGCGGCTGAACCACGGCGTAGTAGGAGGCGCCCGACCTTTCGGCAGCTTCCCTGGCCACCCAGTCGGTCATCTCCTCCAGGTGGCCGCCATGGATCGCCATGAAGCCGACCGACGATCGCAGCTGCAGTTGCTCGACGACCCCGGGTTGGGCCAGCAGGCTGCGAAACGGCCTCGGCTCGTTCAACAGAGCATGGTCGCGAAGGTGCAGCGTCATACCCGACGACCCGGTGTGGCACCGGCGGTCGATTCCGACGGGTCGCGGCGTGGAGGTCGCAAAAGCACCAGACCAACGGCTGCGGCGACAATGGCCACCAACAACAGGCCCACCTTTGCTCCGCCCAAGCTGCTGACCTGGTTGCGAATGCTGTCGGCCACACCCTCGACCCAGCGACTCGGCCGCCTCCAAGCGCTGTCGTGGGCGGCGTCGACCAGTTCGATCGACCAGTAGTAGGTCATGTAGATGCCGGCTGCTATCAGCAGCACAGCGGCGGCTCGATCGACGTGGCGCATGGCCCTTCGCAGGGTGTGGAGAAGGCTCTGGCGAGCCAGGGCCAGCGACACTGTCAAAGCGATCAGCACGGTGGCCATACCGGCCGAGTAGGCCACGAAGCTGGCAATGCCAGAATCGAGCCCGTCAACTCCACTGATGACCACGACAAAAGTGGGGAAGGCACATGACAGGCTCGCCAGCGCGTAGCTGGCCCCGAACACGAACAGCGACCGCAGGCCGGTGCCAGAGGTGTCGGCCTCGAGCTTGGGCAACGAGATGATGAGCCTGAAGCCGAGCAGCATCGATACGCCCAACGCCACCATCGCAAGACCCAGGATCAGCCCGATCCACGGCAGTCGATCCTGTAGCGACGTCAGCCCTGCGGTGAACAGGATTCCGACCGCACCGAACACTGCGAGGAACCCCAGCGAGACGACACCCCCGGTTGCGAGGGCGCGCAACACGGCGGCACTTGGGTTGGCTACGCCGCCGTCTGATCGACTCTCGATGCCGAGGAAGTACGACAGGTAGGCGGGCAACATGGCGAAGCCGCACGGGTTGACGATCGCGATCAGGCCCGCCGTGAAGGCGAAGGCGATCGGAGCGTCGAACACGGCTCAGCCCAACCCGAAGTTGTCGGCGATTCGGTCGCGGAACTGGCCTTCGGTCAGTGCTCCGATGTGGGTATCGAGCACCTTGCCATCGGCGCTGATGAACACCGTTGTGGGCATACCGAAACCCTCGTATCGGTCGAGCAGAACACCATCGATATCGATACCGGTCGGATAGGTGACGCCCAGTTCTGCCACGAGCTTGGCGGCGATGTCGGCGGGCTCGGATGGGTCGAGACCCAACACAACCAATTCGCCTTGCAAGTCGAGGTGAATGGCCTCGAGAGCGGGCATCTCTGCCACACACGGCGGGCACCACGAGGCAAAGAAGTTCAGAACGACGGGTGTGCCTTCGTACTGGGCGAAATCGAGAGGTTGGCCCGCCAAATCGACCGCCACCGTTTGATGGAACTGGCTGGGGCCGTCTTCACCCTCAGACCACGTGAAGGCAACTACCAAAGCGATGGCGGCCAGAGCCAACAGACCGATGCCACCGATGGTACGGCCGAGCGAACGCGAGGGGCGGCCCGGAGCTTCGGTATCCATGGGTCAAAAGATACCGGCCCCGGGCCGCCCAGCCGTCCCGGCAAGCCCGGTCGTCACCGATCCATCTCGGATCGGCTCGACATCGGGCTGCGTTCGTCAGGCCGTGGCGGTCAGCTCGGGCGGAATCGGAACCTCGTCGACCACCAGCGCAGGGCGCGGGTTCTTGGGCGGACGACCACGTCCCCGCTTGTTGGCGAGAACCTTTCCGTTCATGACGAGCTCGCCACCCCAGACCCCCCACGGCTCCTGGTTGCGAAGCGCCAGTTCGAGGCACTGGGCGGTCACGGTGCACTTGCCGCAGATGGCCTTGGCCCTGGCTATGTCGTGGATCTCATCGGAGAAGAACAGACCGGTCATGGTGCCGGCGCCGTCGACGCAACGGCCGTTCTTACGCCACGAGGTGTCCTCGGTTGTGTCGAGTAATAGTTGGATCGTCCTCATGATTCGGCTCTCCCCTTGTGAGCCACACCCCGCAGGGTTCTGGGTTGTCGGACAGTCAGTCAGGTGTCAGGTGGATTCATGGCGCCTCCGGAAACGAGAAAGGCCGCCGGATCGATCCGGCGGCCTGGTGGAAGAACTAGCGATGTCTTTGCGTCGCTAAGTCGGTCTCACAAGCCGCGGATTCGGGTGATACATGCCGGCGCCCTTCCCGAGGTGCGCGAACGCCGGCTTGACGGTGTTGGTGGTCCACACGATCGAGCAGATGGCGTCGGCAGCGACAGCGGCGCGGAACTTGGCGCGCGCGACGACGCTGCTCAACGAGAGCTGAAGCGTGGTCACGGCGTTCATCGGAGTTCTGCGTCCTCGGTTGTCGGGCGTCCGTGCTGAACCGGCATGAACCGGGGCCGCAACGGGCGGCGGGACTGGCGTCTCGCTTTCACGAGGATCCACGGATTTCGACCCGGAGTCAACCCATTTATTGTGAGGGGCCGTGCCGACACCAGACGGAGCCAGAGAACTGTTGCCACTTCCCGACAGCGGAAGGCGCTTCAGCTACACCCGCAAGGTTCGCCTAGGCGACACCACGCCGAGGGGACGGCTGCGCCTCGACGCGGTGGCCAGATACCTCCAAGACATAGCCAACGACGATGCTCGCGACGCGGGTCTCACCGATGCCATGTGGTGGATTCTCAGGCGCACCAAGGTGGTCGTCGACGCCCCGCTGAGCTTCGACGAGAAGGTCGAGCTGACGACCTGGTGCTCTGGCTATGGCGGGCGTTGGGCCGAGCGCCGCACCGAACTGGTGGGCGACAAAGGGGGGCACCTGTCGGCGGTGGCGCTTTGGGTGGCGGTCGACAGCCAGACGGGTGCGCCGCGGCGTATTGGCGACGAATTCGTCGAAACCTACGACCTGGCTGCTCGCGGACGAAAGGTTCGCGCCCGGCTGCATCACGAGCAGCCCCCGGTCGACGCCGCCCGCAAATCGTGGGCAGTGCGATATGTCGACCTCGACGTCATCGGCCACGTCAACAACGCCGTCTACTGGGCAGCTGTCGAGGAGTCGATGGCCGAAGCTCGCTCTGGGGGGCGGGTGCGGGCATCGGTCGAGTTCGCTTCGGGTATTGAGGCCCGGTCTTCGGTCGAGCTGTCGGTTGCACCTTTCGGCGGTGGTGAGGCCGGCTGGTTCATGGTCGACGGCACTGTTGCGGCCAGCTATCGGTGGCGACCCACGGGCGACGCCTAGCGGCTAGGTGAACGTGTACAGCAGCTGGCCGTCTTCGCGCCGCGAGATCGAAGCCTCTCCGTCGTAGCGAAGATGCTCGAGGTGGGCGAAGGTCTCGCTTTCGGCCATCGGGCCCCAACTGCGCTTCTGGAACAGCCGCTTCATGTACTGCTCGACGGTTGCCGGGCCCAGATCGGCGCTGGCTTCACGCAAGATGTCGAGACGTTCGTTGTGGTGATCCTTGATGTGCCGGACCCTTGACCCGATGTCTTGGAATTCGAGGCCATGTGCAGGGAGCACCCGCTCGACGTCGGCATAGGACGCGACCTTGTCGAGCGACCCGAAGAATGCCCGCAGAGGGTCGCGACCCTGTTTCAGGCCCGAAATGTGTGGCGTGATGGTGGGCAGCACGTGGTCGCCGGCGAACAGCAGCTTGTGTTCGGGGTCGTGCAGGCACAGATGGTCGATGGTGTGCCCCGGGGTGTGTACGGCACGAAACTCGCGGCCCGCCAGTTCGATGACGTTGCCGTCTTCGACCCGGTGGGTCGGGTTGGGCGTGGGTATGAAAACACGCCCCAGCTTCGTGCGCATCAAGGCGTACATCAGGCGACGGTGGCGAGGGGTCTCGAACCGCAGCTCGGCACCCCAAGGCGTCTTGCCCGCTTCGTCCACCAGGTGCACGTTGTCGTCTGGTGTGTCGACGTTCTCGAGGGGCTCGTCGTCGTCCTCTGAGGGGTCCCAGAACATGCGGAAGTCGCGGTGTGTGATGACGCGCGCCCCGGCCTCCTTGCGCAGGCGTCCGGCTTGGCCGAAGTGATCTGGGTGGCTGTGGGTCACCAGGACCGTGTGGATGTCGCCGACCTTCAGCCCAGCCCTGGTCAGACCAGCCTGAAGCGACTTCCAGGCCTCGCGCCCGGGCAGGCCGGGGTCGATCAGGGCCGCGCCTTTGTCGTCGTCGAGGATGTAGCAGTTGACGTGACCCAGGCCGGTGAAGTTGATGGGCAGCTGCAAACGCCTGACACCGGGTGCCAGCTCAGTTATCTCTTCGATGGGGGCGCGACGCTCTTCGCGCAACGGCTTGGGCATGTCAGCCGGATCGCCGTGGCCGCTGTGGTGGTGATGCTGGTGTGCGGAGTTCTCGGTCATTGGTCGTCGGTTTCGACGGCGGGTGCGGGTGCGCCGGGCGCCCCCGGCGCAAAGAGGTTGTCTCGGTAGTAGCGGAGTTCCTCGATCGATTCCTTGATGTCGTCGAGGGCGCGGTGGCTGGTGCGCTTGCCAGGGCTGGCTTTGAAGACGTCCGGATACCACCGACGACAGAGTTCCTTGATGCTGGACACATCTACCGATCGATAGTGAAGGTGGTTCTCGATGTCGGGTAGGTAGGCGTCTAGAAAGCGCCGGTCGGTGCCAATCGAGTTGCCGCACAGGGGCACGGTCGCTGGTTGGGGGCAATGGCGCTTGATGAAGTCGAGGGTCTCGTTACCCGCCTGCTCGAGGCTGATCGACGAGCCGCGGATCTGTTCGAGCAGGCCACTGCGCGTGTGCATTCGGGTGACGACGTCGTCCATGTGCGACAAGGCTTCGTCGTCTTGGAACACCACCAGGTCGGGGCCTTCGGCGATGATCTCGAGCCGGTCGTCTGTGATGATGGTGGCGATCTCGACAATGGTGTGGCGGCGTGGGTCCAGCCCTGTCATCTCGAGGTCCATCCAAACGAGCACCCGGGCATCGTAGGCGGCTTCGGCCGGGTTCCCGAATCCGGACCTGTCGTGGCCGCTAGGCTCGCCCGCCGTGGTCGCCATCGAGATACGCCGTTTGCATCCTCTGGCCGAGGTTCCCGCCTACGCCAAACCCGGCGACGCCGGAGCCGATCTGGTGTCGGTGGAGGAGGTGGTGATCGAGCCCGCCGGAGGGCGGGCCATCGTGCCGACAGGCGTTGCAATAGCGCTGCCCGATGGTTTCGTCGGTTTGGTGCACCCCCGCTCTGGGCTGGCGGCCAAACACGGGCTGACCACTCTCAATGCTCCGGGCACCATCGACAGCGGCTACCGGGGCGAGATCAAAGTCATCATGGTCAACACCGACCCGACCCACGCCTATACGGTGCGCGCGGGTGAACGCGTAGCCCAGCTGGTGGTGCAGAGGTTCGAGACCGTCGACTGGGTCGAGGTCGACCAACTCGACGAGACCGAGCGTGGCGAAGGCGGATTCGGGCATACGGGCCGCTGACTTTCGTCACAATCGGGCCGAGGGTCCGCGACGTTGTCCCACCCCCTATGTATGACTTGTGGCATGGACGAACGCACCACCCCCGGCGCCGACCAAGACGACGTGTTCTCTCCGGACACCCTCTTCGACGGCCAGCTCTTCGACGAGCTGGGCCGTCCACGTTCGATCCAGCGCACCCGCCGCCACCCCAGCAGCGGCCGAGCCAGGCGTGTCGACGAGCAACACTCCGCATATGACGACGCTCGAGATCGCATCCGCGAGCTGTCGGCCGAGCACCGGGCGTTGGCCGCCTCGGCGATGTCTGAGGGTGTCGAGGCCGAGTTCGCCCGCCGCCGCGCCATCGCTGCAAGCCGCTCGAAGCGACGGCGTGACTCCTCGGTGGGCGACCAGCGCGACCACCACTCCCGCATGCGCCACACCTTGACGCTGGTGTCATAGAACACCGCCGCCGTGCCCCCGGTGGGACTCGAACCCACGATCGTCGGATTAAAAGTCCGCTGCCTTACCTACTTGGCCACAGGGGCGACCAGCCCGAGACGCTAGCAATCATCTGGGCCCGATACGATCGCCCGGGTGAACACCTCGTCGCAGCCTCCAGATATTTCTGCCGAAGCCGACATAGATCTCGACGCGGCGCCAGATGTCGCACTGCTCGAGCGTGTCGAGGGTGAGATGATGAGGGTCGAGGCGACACTCGGAGCCCTAGGTGCCGGCGACGCCGACCCGGGTGCTCTGACGGGTTGGATCGCCGACAACGACTGACCGTCCGCAGTTGATCGACCCTGGTCTGCCCGATCGCTACTCGAGGCCGGTGTCGGTGCCCGCAGCCAGATCGGGGCCATCTACGATGGACCAGCCCGACGAGTCTCGGGTCAGCAATCTGCTGGCCAGGTTGGCGATTGAGCGGCCTTGCAGCCCCAGGTGGCGGTCGATGCATCTGATGACTCCGCCGTGAGCCACAACAACGGCCCTAGCTGTGCGCTCGGCAATGTCCTCCAGACCTGCCATCGCCCGCTGGGTGAGGCTGTCGTCAGACTCGAACCCCTCCGGACGCATCCGCTGGTCTAGATAGCCGGGCCAGCCGGCTTCTATCTCTTCTCGGGTCAGCCCTTCCCACGGGCCGGCGAAACGTTCGCGGATCTTGCAGTGGGTCGAAACGATCTCGTGGCCCAACGCCTGGGCGATCAGGTTGGCGGTGGTGACGGCTCGCCACAGATCCGACGCCCAGATCGAGTCGAACTCGCCCATGGCCCCGGCTGCCAGGCTGGCGCCCGCAGCTGCGGCCTCTCGGCGACCCAGTTCGGTGAGGGGCGGGTCGGATTGTCCTTGCCAACGCCCGATCTCGTTCCACTCCGATTGGCCGTGCCTGACGATCAGCAGCTCCGTCATGGCCTGCGAAGGTACTCGCTACGCTGGTCATCCATCGCCGTCGGCTACTACTGCGGCAGGAGGGCTCGGCACAAATGGCAACGCTTCGTCTGTTCGCTCAGGCCCGAGAGGCCGCTGGCACGTCGACGGCCCAGTTCGATGCCACGACTGTCGGCGGTGTCCTCGACCAGGCGATCGATATGTGGGGTGCCGGGTTTGCCACCGTTGTCGAGCACAGCAGGGTCTGGCTCAACGGCGACCCTGCCCAGTACGACATGGTGGTGGGCGACCGCGATGAGGTCGCCGTGTTGCCCCCGGTTTCTGGCGGGTGAGTACGACTGCGCAGCGCAGGCCCGACGGCCGGCGCTCCCAAGGGGCTGCTCGCTCCAAGGCCAAGGGCCGGCGCAAGGTGGCGCGATCGAACCGGTGGTGGTGGCAGCCCACGCCGGCAACCCGCCAAATCCCGATGGGCTTGGCCTGGTTCGGTGTCATGTCCGGAGCGATGTGGCTGGGAATGTGGCCGGTGGCCATGGTGCTGGGCGTGGTGTCGGCCGTCGCCGGCTATCAGCTGGGCGCGTCATGGATCGAGGCCGGCCGCCGCGCAGACGCTTACCTGGCGGCGTTGGTCTGTGGCCTGTCGGCGCCCGCCGCCGCGGTTCACACCGCTGCGGTTGGTGCGCTGCTGATCGCGGGGGTTGTGGTCACCTTGCTCGGTGCCAGTGTGCAGAGAACCATGCACTCGTCGCCGGTCGAAGACGCCGGGTTCACGATCCAGTCGTGGTTGGCGATCTCGATTGCGTCGGCCAGCTTCGTTCTGGTGTACCGCTACGAGGTCGGTGCTGCGGTGTGGCTCCTGTCGCTGTCGGCCATCTACGACGCCGGCCACTATCTGATCGGGGCCGGTTCGCCCCAGTTCTGGGAAGGTCCGGTCGCCGGGGCCATCGGTGTTGCGGTCGTGTCGTTCGCGCTCGTATCCATCGGCGTGCCTCCGCTCGACGAGGCGGCCGGCCTCAGGTTCGGCGCTGCGGCGGTTGTCCTGATGCCCGCGGGTGTGATTCTGGCCGGCCTGCTGCTGCCCCGTGCCGACGTCGTTGCTCCGGCGCTGCGCCGCATCGACAGCCTGCTGTGCCTGGCGCCGATCTGGGCGTTCTTCATCGGCCGATACATCGAATCGATCTCGCCGACGCTATAAGCCGCGTCTTCTCAAGGTCTGGGGCCCAACCTCCGACAGGACTGTTGTCTGAGACCAGCGAAGGTTGAACGCCATGCCCCATCCAGAACTCGAATACGCGATGTCACCAGATGCGGTCGCCGACCTCGATGATGCTTCGCGCGACGAGCTGGCCGAGCGCCGCCATCGTCTGACCGCCGTCGAGGAGCAGGTTTCGTATCTGCGGCGCGTAGCGCAGAGCCGCGTCGATGTCGCTCGTTCCGAGCTCGACGCCCGTGCTGCCGGGCGTCAGCGCAGCGACCTCAGCGACATCATCCGACGTCTACCCGAGGTTCTGTCAGAGCACGGCAACAGCCATGGGATGCCCGGTGTGGCGGCGCCCGACATAGATATCGATCCCGAGTATTCGGTCGATCTCGACACGGTAGTGTCGCCGGTTCGGCTGCTCGATGTCGGTACGTTCAGTCGCACCGAATTGCGTGAGCTGGTCGTCAGGCTCGAGGCCGAGGAAGCTCGCATCTCGGTGCAACGGCGGCTGGTGCAGCAACGACTGGACCAGATCGAAGAGGAAATCGCCCGCCGAGACGACGTGCGCGTCTAGCCCGCTCGTCACTGAATCGCCTAAAGCCGATCGGCGAAGTCGGGAATTTGGCGAGGGGCTGCTACGTTGCTCCTGTTGTGCGATCGATAGGCGTCATATCTCTCCACACTTCCCCGATGGTTCAGCCCGGGTCAGGTGATGGCGGTGGAATGAACGTCTACGTGCGCGAACTGGCCACCGCCATGGCCCATCGAGGCGTCGATTGCCACGTGTTCACGCGACGGGTTCATGAGGGTCAGCCAGACGTCGTGCAGGTCGAGCCGGGGCTGTTTCTTCACCACATCACCGCCGGCGGTTACGACCTGGCCAAAGAGGACCTTCCGGCCATCGTCGGCACCTTCACCTCGGCAATGCTCGACCGAATCCGCGATTATCCGATCGAGGCGATCCACGCCAACTATTGGCTCTCGGCCGATGTGGGCCATCGGCTCAAGCACGAGCTGGGTATTCCTTTGGCGGTGACCTTCCACACCCTGGGAGCGGTCAAGCGGGCCAAAGGAGACGACGAACCGCAGTTTCGAATCGACACTGAGCGGGCCATCATCGGCTGCAGCGATGCGGTCTTTGCCTCTTGTGAGACCGAGGCTCTCGAATTGCTCGATCATCACGAGCAGGCTCGGGGGCGCATCGAGTTCGTCACGCCTGGGGTCGACCACGCCTTCTTCTCGCCGGGGCGGCGTTGGGCTGCCCGCAGCGCCCTGGGGCTGGCTGCCGACAAGCCGACCGTGTTGTTTGCGGGCCGGCTTCAGCCGCTCAAAGGGGTCGACCTGGCGATAGAGGCAGTGGCCCGGTCGAAGCATCGCCCTCAACTGGTGGTTGTCGGCGGCCCCTCAGGCGTGGGTGGCGAGGAGTATGTCGCCGAGTTGCACCGTCGTTGTTCGGAGTTGGGCATCGCAGGCCAGGTTCGATGGTTCGATCCGCAGCCGCATCACCTGCTGTCGTCGTTCTACCGCGCTGCCGATGTGGTGGTGGTGCCCAGCCGCAGCGAATCGTTCGGGCTGGTGGCACTGGAAGCATCGGCGTGCGGGACACCCGTGGTGGCCACTGCTGTCGGCGGCCTCAACACCATTGTCGACCATGGCCGGTCTGGTGTGCTTGTGGCGGACCGAACGGCCCCGGCGTTTGCCAGGGGCATCGACCGGGTGCTCGACCAAGCCGAGAGCTCCCCGATGGGTGCGGCCGCGTACCGCAGGTCGCTCGACTTCACTTGGGGTGCGGCGGCCGACGCCGTGTTGGAAGTATTCGACCGCTTGGGTGCGGTCGAGCTGGTGACCTGCAGCTAGAGGGGCGCAGCACCGTTCTGCCAAGCCCGGCTCAGGCCGCCTGGTTTGGTGGTTTGGCCTTCGGTTTCTGTTTTCGTGGTGGTGGTTTGGTCCATTCGCTGATGATGGTGCCGTGGCTGTCCTCGAGTCGCCAGTGGTCTGGTGTGTCTCCCATGACGAGTCGTGCGTTCGTGGCGTGGAGCCGGTCGTGGTGGTGTGGGCATAGCAACGCGAGGTTGTCGAGGTTGGTCGTTCCGCCGTGTTCGCGGTGGTGTAGGTGGTGGGCCTCACATCGCGCGGCTTCGGTGTTGCAGTGCCGCCATCTGCATGTGCTGTCGCGGACGGCCAGGGCCAGCTTCTGTGTTGGTGTGGCGTACTCGACGTCATATGCCAGATCCAGCAGCCGCCTGTCCGCCTGCTGAAACCAAGCATTGATCTGGGCCCTACACAGCATCGAACGTGCGATCGATGCTGGTATTTGGGTTCCGTCGATCGTGTAAGCCGATCCGTCGGGTTTGGCGAGTTGGTCGATGTCGATGATCAGGTTCACACAACCAGCAGCCTTCTCCTTGGCACCCGCGGTGGGGTCGGCTTGGTCGGCTGCCGGGAGGAGTCCGTCTGTGAGCATGCTTGCGATCACGTCTGCACCACGCTGCTGATGGCTGCGCCGCTTTCGCGGGTCTGTGATGGTTCGCATGTCGTGGTGGAACGCGGCGCGTTCGCGGCGGTCGTATTCGGCTTTCAACGCGGCACCGGTGACTGGGTCGAGGGTGGCTTTGAACCAGATCATGTCTTCATCGTCGATCCCACAAGACCCACGCCTGCGTCGACGCTGACGGGCCAGCCGCTCTTCAGGGTCCTCGCGGGTTTGTTCGCGTTCGGCCTCACGAACCGCCGCCCTCGTCTCATCCGCCGACTGGCCCATCGCTTCTGCCAAGAGTCGGGCTTTGATTTCGTCGGGTAGGTCGGTGTTGGTCAGGTAGTCGGCCTGTTCGGAGTTGATGTCTCCTGCTTCCAACGCCTCCGCAACATCGGGATTCGTCGCTAGACGCTGTGACCTGGCTTCGGCTTCGCGTTGGGCCTTACGCGACGGCGCCGGCGGCCCAGGAATCGGCTTGGGCTTATCGTTCTGCTCCGACTCTGGCTTAGCTTCGGGATCGGGCTCCTTACCTCGCCGGTTCGCGGCCCTCTGACGCGCCTTGGTCAACGCGCTAAGCAAACGAGCTTCGTGGCCGTCCAAACGAGCTCGCACACGACGAACACCGCCGAGCTCAGCTTCTAGCCCGGCGACATCCATCACCTCGAGTTCGTCGGCGCCGCTCAGCACCACCCGCACCTCTGTCACGCCACAAACCCTAAACAGGGGGTGGGACACCCGGCTGCCCGCACGAATAGGGTTTGTGCATCATGTTCCGAGATCCCGCTTCCGTTCCCGAGATGTCCGAGGTGGCTGCGTTCATCGATTCCTGGTTGAGCGAGCAGCTCGCCGAGAACGACGCAGTCGTAGCCGTCGGAGTAGACCCAGACGAGCGCTATCGGTGGTTCGTCAGGATGGCCGGCGACGAGCGAGATATCACCGCCGTGTGGCTGACACTGCGCCAGCGAACACTGTCGTTCGAGTCGTACTTCGCACCAGCACCCGAAGAAAACCAGCTCCTGGCCTACGAGACCCTGCTTCGATGGAACAACAAGCTGTCGGGCGCCCGGTTCTCGATAGGTGCCGAGGACGCCGTATTCATCGAGGGCGAGATCGGCTATCACACCGTCGACGGGTTCGAGCTCGATCGGATTCTCGGAACCATCTACGAGGCCGTGGAACGCTGGTTCAAGCCGCTTCTTCGAATTGGCTTTGCATCACGATTCAAGGACTGAGGATCTCAAGATCAATCCGACCCCTTCATGGCTTCTTGACAACTTTCGATCTGTTTCATACAATGTCGTCAGACGGATCGGGCGCTGGTCGATCGGGGAAGTAGGGCGGGCGCCCGATCCGTCCTTTGGCGGTACTGTCGGCGACATGAACGGCTCGACAGACCCGGTTGAACTCCAGATAGTCGGCGGCGGCAAGATGGGCGAGGCCCTGCTGGGCGGCTTGCTCAGCGCTGGCACAGACCCAGGTTCTGTCGTGGTCGTCGAGCCCGTGGCGGCACGGAGGGCCGAGCTGGAAGACACCCACGGGGTGTCGACGTCTGACACCGTCGGGGCCTGCTCGGGGGCCATAGTCGCTGTGAAGCCCCACTATGTCGAGCTGGTGTGCCGTCAGCTGGCGAGCGCTGGTGTTTCACGAGTGTTGTCGATTGCAGCCGGGGTCACGTTGGCCACTCTCGAGTCGGCTTTGGGCGATGGAGTAGCCGCGGTCCGAGCCATGCCCAACACGCCTGCGCTGGTCGGAATGGGCGCGTCTGCGCTTGCGCCCGGCAAGGCCGCCACCGACGCCGACGTCGAGTGGGCGTTGGGCATTCTGGGCGCCGTTGGGGCAGCCGTTCGAGTCGACGAGGGCCTGCTCGACGCAGTCACGGGCCTGTCGGGCAGTGGGCCCGCCTACCTGTTCATGGTGGCCGAAGCGATGGTCGAGGCCGGTGTGCTGAACGGCTTGCCCCGCGACCTCGCTTCGACCCTGGCGTTCAACACCATCGCAGGCGCCGGCAAGATGCTGCTGACCGAGGGAGCCGACCCGGCCGCCCTGCGAGGCAACGTGACCAGCCCCGGGGGCACCACGGCCGCAGGCCTGGCAGCACTGGAGGCCAAGGCCGTCAGATCGGCGTTCCTGGATGCGGTATCCGCTGCCGCGGCGAGATCGCGCCAGCTCGGGGGCCGATAACGTCAGCGGCGATGTCCCGCCACTACGAAACCGTCACCCTGCTCACCGACCGAGGACGCGTCGACGAGAGCATCGGTGTTGCGCACAGCATCGTTCGCGACATTGCCCCCTCGGTCGCCGTCGTCGACCTGGCCCACGAGGTGCCTGCCCACGACGTGCGGTCGGGCAGTCTGATGCTTGCGCGCAGTGCGCCATACATCGTGCCTGGCGTGGTGGTCGCGTCGGTCGACCCGGACGGCTCGGCGGCTCGCAGATCTATCGCCGTCGAGGTTGGCGACGGTGTTGCCGTGTTGATGGGTCCCGACAATGGGCTTCTCGCAGCCGCCGTTGCCGTGGTGGGCGGAGCGGGCAGGTGTCACGAGATCACCTCCGAGATGCATCGGCTGCCGAGCCCGGGCCAGACCTGCCCGCTGCGCGACGTGTTGGTGCCTGCGGCCGCCCATGTCTGCAACGGCGTAGACATCTCCGAGTTGGGTCCCGCTGTCGACCCGAGCTCGTTGCTGCCGTCGCTGGTACCCATGCCCAGACTCGAGAACGAACAGGTCATCGCCGAGGTCATGTGGGTCGACCACTACGGCAAGATCCAGCTGAACATCGATTCCGAGACCGTGTCGCACATCGGCCCTACGGTGGTTGCGTCCTTTGGTGACCAACATCGCACGGTTCAGGTCTATGCGTCGGTGGCAGACATACCCGATGGTCGCATCGGGTTGGCACCCGACGTGCACGGAATGTTGTGTCTGGCTGTGCAGCAACAATCTGCGGCTGCCGAGCTGAAGCTGGACATAGGCGCCGAGGTGATTCTGGCGCCGGCGGGCGACTAGGGCTCGCCGACCGTGACCGTGGTGACGACGCGACCAGCGTTGGCGAACTCGAGGGTCAGCTCTATTTGATCTCCGTCGACGATCGGCTCGGTCATGCCCATACACATGACGTGCAGGCCCGTCGGCTCGAACACCATCTCCTGGCCTGCGTCGACGGTGAGGTCCTGGGCATTGGCAGGCCCCATCTGCATCAGATCGTCGACGACCTCGCTGCGGTGCAGTTCTGCCATCGCGCACCGAGGCGACGTGGCGCTCAACAATTCGTCGGGCGCGTCGGCTCCGTTGTCGACAGTCAGATAGAACGCTGCGACCTCGGCCCCAGGCGGGGTGGCCCTGGTCCACGCCTCGGCAACGGTGAGATCGCCCGAGTCGCCAGAGCCGCAAGCGCCGACCATCGCGCCTGACAAGGCGCAGGCAGTCGCCAGGGCGAATCGGCGCTTCACAACAGCTCCTTCAGATCGTCGCGTAGATCGTCGCGCTCGACGGTAGGCGGCCACACGACAGCGAGGTTTCCGTTGCGATCGA
This sequence comes from Acidimicrobiales bacterium, assembly GCA_041394185.1. Taxonomy (NCBI): domain Bacteria; kingdom Bacillati; phylum Actinomycetota; class Acidimicrobiia; order Acidimicrobiales; species Acidimicrobiales bacterium. Next base: position 778,675 of record JAWKIQ010000002.1, on the reverse strand, counting down.
TCCCGAACAACGAAGCTGTGTGGTTGACCGCATAGCTGCCGTCGGCGGCGGGCTCGTCCAACTGGTAGAAGACGCCATAGGCCGACGCCACCCGGTCGATGGCCTCGACCTCGCCGCCTGCCCCCAGGAAACCGGGGTTGAAGAACCGTACGTATTCGCCGAGCGAGCCCAGGCCGTCGCGCTCGGGGTCGACGGTGACCATGATGAGGTGTACGTCTTCGCCATCGTCGCCAAGGCCCTCTATGGCGCGAGCTGCCGTGTCGAGGGTCGTGGGGCACACGTCGGGGCAGTAGGTGTAGCCGAAATAGATCATCACCACATCGCCCTCGAAGGGGCTGAGGCTGGCCGGCTGGCCGTCGTCGAACAGCAGCCCATCGAGAGGAGCGGCGGCAACGTCGCCCGAAAAGGTGGTGCCGGCAAAGCTGTGCGGACCGAACATGGCGAACAGCCGTGGAAGTGCGAACTGTGCGGTCAGCAGGGCCGCGATGATGACGGCCACCAACAGCGCGAGCTTGAGGCCAAGGGTCTTGGCTCTCGAGGCAACAGGAGCCGAAGCGGGTCCGGGTGTGGTGTCGGTCTCGGCGGTGGTTTCCATCGTGATGTGTGTATCAGCCATAGCAGGCAAAGAGATGGGCGGCCTCATAGGCCAGCGAAGCCGCCCCCTTCGACAGGCGCGCCTCGTCTGCCAGGAGCCCCACGTGGCTCACGAGCTTGTCGGCATCGTTGGAGAGGGTCTGATAGCGATATTCGCCGCGGACAACGCCGTTGCCGTCGACCAGGACGAAGCCGGGATCGAAGGTGATGTCTCCCGATTCGACGCTGCCGATGGCGTTCTGGCCCGGCTCGACACGGTCGAAATAGCGGCCGAAACCCGAACCCACCAACGACTTGACCTGGTCCCATGACCCGCCGAGCCATGACCAGCGTTGCCCGTCGGCACCCGTGGACGCGGCGGCCTGCTGAAGACTGCTGGTGGAGGGCTGGTCTGCCAAGGCGATGGTGACCATCTTGAACTCGATCTCGCTGAGGTTCACCTCGCTGTCGACCCTGGAGAAGACGGCGGCCATCGTGTCGGGAATGCGGGCGCACTCGCCGGTGCAGTCGAGCGGCTGGAAGGTGTAAAGCGTGATCGAACCCCGCCCGGTTTCGCTGGTGTAGGCGTCGCCGGCTTGGTCCGTCAGCGAGAAACCTGGCGCCGGCCTTTCGCGGGGGAGCACCTTGATGGGCTGGATGATGGCGAACGCTATCGCCCCGAAGAACACCGTGGAGAACACCACGATCGGGACTTTCGCCCATCGGCGAAGGCTGCTTCGTTGGTTACCTTGCTCTGCATGCTGAGATCCAGGCCCACCAGAAGAGTCGTCAGAGCCGTCGCCTTCGCTGCCGCCATCTCGTTGGCCACCCCGCTGGGCGGGTGCGCCATCCCCGGCAGGCAGGTCGTCGACGGTCCGGGACTGGTCGGCACCTACACCGTCAACGGCGTCGACGTCGTCGGCTCGGAGTACTCGGGCACCGTTGTGATCAGGGCCACCGACACCGAGGACGTCTACGAGATCGACTGGCTGGTCACCGGAGCTCTGCTGACCGGCACCGGGACCCTCACCGGCGATCGCTTCGTGGTGCAGTGGCGCACCATCGCCTCCGACGAAGACACCAGCACCGGAACCGGCAGCTACACCGTCGACGACGAGGGGAACATCTTCGGAACCCGATCGGTCGACGGCGTCGACGGCGTCGGCACCGAGGAGATCTTCCAGGAAGCCTGAGTTCTGCCTGCGGGGGTTCACGAGGTACCTCCAAGCGTCAGAAGGTATTCGATCAAGGACTCGATCTCTTCTGGCGTCAGCCGGTCTTGGTAGATGGGAAGCATCTGACCGGCCCTGAAGCCATCGACGATATAGGCGTTGGGGTCGACGATGGATTCGTGCAGATACTCTTGCGCGGTCATCCCAGGGATGCGCTGACCGGCGCGATCGGCGATGCCACCCAGCGAAGGCGCAACCGGACGGTCGTCGCCCGGTGCCACCGAGTGACATGCCGAGCAGCCGCCTCTGCGGTTGTCGTTGAAGATGGCCCTGCCCTCGTCGGCGCCCGGTGGTGGCGGCTCATCGATGGCTTCCAGGAAGACACGCCGTCCGGCTTCGACGACCGCGGGACCCGAGAACAGCGTGGTGACGGTGTTTCCTTCGTGTAGTTCCACGACGAGGTCGTAGCTTCCGGGATCGAGGTCGAAGTCGATCACCCCGACGGCGCTGGTTCCAGACCGGGGGACCGCCTTGGATCCCATCGCCACCCCGTCGACGGTCACGACCACAGCGACGGGCTGGCCCACCACACCGCTGGGCGACGGTTGTCCGGTGATCTGGCGACCGGGGGTGTGATCGACCACGACCCGAACGGCCGCATCTGCCGAAGCGCCGTCGAACGGGATCAGCGTGGCCAGCCCGACCCCCAACAACGACAACATCACGACGGCCGCAGCGGCAACGCGGGTGCGACGTCCGGCAGGCATGTGGCTGGCGTCGGTGGCGGGGTGAAGACCCGGACTCTTCACAGCCAGCGCCAGATCGCCCAACGCGACGTAGTCTTCGGCGACCGAGCCTTGGAACGCCCGCTGAAGATGCGGTGCTCTTTGCCCTCCGAGGCGATCGTGGGTCAGCTCGTTGCCGATTCCGTAGGCGCACTCGCCCGGCGCACATCCGACGATCTGAACCGACTCGGCGCCGCGGCGCATCAGGTCGCCGACAGCCTGGGCGTGGAACATTCCGGTGCAGCGAACCGCGACCACGGTGTGCTGGTCGTCGCTGGGTACACGGTTGGTACGCAGGTGCCGCTCGCAGGTCACGACGACCTGTTTGCCCTGAGGATCGACCAGTTCGACGGCGTGTGAGTCGAAGCCCGGAAGCTCCAGCGCACCGAACGAGCACGAGCCGAGGCAGATGCCGCAGCCAACGCACGCGTCGGGGTCGACCACGGCGAGGCCACGGGTTCCCTCGGTGTCGCCGATCTGCACCATCGACAGCGCCATGTAGGGACAGTCGGCAACACACAGATCGCAGCCCGTGCACTTGTCCTCGAGTACCTCGACAACTGGCGAGCGGTCTTTGAGTACCCAAGGCACCAGCGCCGCCGCGACGACCGCCGCGGTCATTGCCAGCACCACCAGGCCGGCCTTGCTGGAAAGCAGCGGGGGCAGCAGGAACAAGATGAACGGGTCCAGAGGCATCGCCGGTGTGAGACGGGCCGGGTCGGCGTGATCGAGCAGGTCGGCAGGTACGGCTATGGCCAATAGCAACAGGCCTGCGGCCATCAGGATCATCCAGTGACGTGGGGGAACCCACCGCAGGCGACTGCGCCGCAGGTGACGCCACATGAAGAAGCCGATGACGATGGTGAGGATGACGTGGGCGAACCACACGAACACCATCAGCCCCGAGCCCGAGCCGGCACCCGACCCGACGATGTTGCGGACCACGAAGGAGGCACCCCAACCGAAACCGCCGATGACCGACTGCACCGATTCGCCCAGAGCTTGGGCCCGAAGATCCCAGACAAGCCAATAGCCGGTGACCCCGGCCAGCCAGATCAGGACCAACGCTGTCAGGCCGGTGAGCCAGCGGTACCGGCGAGCCGAACCGAACCGGCCGCTGACGAAGATGCGCCACGCGTGCACGATCGTGGTCAGCACCAGCGCAGCCGAGGAGTACCGGTGGATTCCTCGCATCACCCGCTGGATCGGGTGGTTGGTCAGGTCCTCGACGGCCGAGTACGAGGCGTCGAAGCCGAACTCGAAGAAAAGGGTGATGTAGAGACCGGTGAAGGTCACCACACCCAGAAGGAAGACGCTGATCGTGCCAGCGTGGGGAAGAGGGTTTGCCCTAGCCGATCCGATGATGCGGCGCATGGGCCGCTCGAGGCGGTGAGCCAGCGACTCGGTGGTCGTCCGAGCCGCCGACCCACCGCCATTTCGAGCTTCTACCAAGGCTTGAATCCTGGTGCGTTGAGGTTCATGTTCACGATCTGGTCGACGAGCTGCGGGCCATAGGCGATGAGCAGCAGGGCGGCGGCACCGATGAGCCACGGCTTGAACCTGTCGAGCCAGGCCGGGGTGTTCTGGGCATCGTGCAGCGACTCGGCGATTGGCACCTGGGGCACCTCATCGGCGGGCACCGGCTTGCCCATCACGGTCCTGACGATGATCACGACGTAGGTGATGACCGAAACCAGCAGGATGGCGCCGCCGATCGAAACACGCAGCAGGTGGCCGTCCCAGCTCTCGGGTACGTACAGAGCGTCGCCCAGAGCGGTGCGGCGGGGTGCGCCCAGCAGGCCCAGCATGTGCATGGCGTTCGAGAAGATCACCATGCCCACGAACCACGACCAGGCCTGGAACAGTGCCACCTTGGGGCCCCACAGCGCCTTGCCGGTGAGATACGGAACCATCCAGTAGCTGATGCCGATGAACGACAGCGTCACCGCTGTGGCGACGGTGAGATGGAAGTGTCCGGGCACCCAAGCCGTGTTGTGCACCACGAGGTTCAGGTTGTACGAGGCGTTGGTGAGACCGCCGATGCCTCCGAACATGAACAAGATGCCGGCCAGCAGCTGTGCCGCAACCGAAGGATCGCTCCACGGCAGCGCCCTGACCCAGCCGATCAGGCCGATGCCGCCGCGCTTGCGTGCTGCGTACTCGAGCGAGGCGACGACGGTGAACAGCGTCAGCATCGAGGGGAAGAACACCGAGTAGGTCAAGATGGCGTGGATGTACTTCCATGCCTGGGGCACGCCCGGGTCGACGAACTGGTGGTGGAAACCGACCGGCACCGAAACGATCAGGAACATCCAGAAGGCCAGGCGGGCCAGCGAGTCGCTGAACAGCTTGCCTCCGGCCTGCTTGGGCAGCATTCCGTACCAGCTGACGTAAGCGGGCAGCAGCCAGAAGTAGACCAGCGGGTGACCGGTGAACCAGAAGTACGTGCGGGCGAGCTCGGGATCGGTGTTGTCGATGAGGCCGAGCGACCAGGGCAACAGCATCGTGAGGATCTCGACGGCGACGCCCAGCGTCGCGATCTGCCACATGGCGGCGTTCAGCACACCGCCCAAGGCGATGAACGGTGACCGTACGCCCGGATTGTCCTTACGCCACTGGGCCAGGGTCAGGTAGAAGCCCAGACCCTCGATCCAGCTACCCACAACGACGAGGGTGAGGCCCAGATAGAAGGCCCAGCTCGCCTTGAGTGGTGCGTAGAACGTGTAGAGGACGGTTGCCTGGTTGGCGAGGATCGGCACGGCCGTGATCAACAGGCCGGCGACCATCACATAGAAGCCGACCTTGTTGATGATCGGCTTGGCCAGTGACCTGCCGAGGCCCTTCATGGTCGTCAGGTTGGTGAACCCGACGATGAAGAAGGTGGTCCACACAAGCGCGTTGAGCACGCCGTGCAGGGTGAGACCCTGGTAGTAGCTCTTGATCACCGGGTCGAGGTATTCGTACAGATCCCAGCCGGCCCACTGGAACGACTGCAAGGGTCCGAACAAGCTGCCTACGAGCAGCGCTGCAACGGCGATATAGATGTGCAGAGCGATGAAGTTCTTCTCGCCCTTGCTGAGGTCGTAGCCGGAGTCCCAGTTGCGTTCAGGGGCCGGCGTGTTCTCGGTGATCGTCATTGCTAGCCCTCCGCTCCGGTGCCTGACACGACTCTGATGGTTCCGAACATCGCGTGGTGCTGACTGCCGCAGTACTCGGTGCAGATGAATGGGAACTCGCCGGGTTCTTCGAAGGTGTGAGTCAGCTTCGAGACCTGCCCGGGGACGATCTGCATGTTGATGTTCGTGTCACGGATGTTGAAGCCGTGCTGTACGTCGATGCTGGTCACATAGAAGGTGACCTCGGCACCGACGGGAATCTCCAGCAGACCGGGCGTGTAGCTGAAGGTCTGGGCGACGATGTATGCGTCGTACTTGCCCTCGGCGACCTCGCGCAGGCCGGGTTCGGAGAATGGCCCTTCCTGGGTGACCGTCTGCGGGTCGACCTCTTGGTCGGCGCCGGGAACGGTGAAGCCCATGAAGAAACCGGCGACGGTGACGGTCGCTGCAAATGCGACCAGCAGCACCACCGAGAACCGCATCCAATTGCGTTCGATCGGGTCGGCCCCCAGCCCCTTGTTTTCGGTGGCTGTCATCCGGTCACCCCACGGCTGATGAGGATCACGTAGACCGATGCCCACAAAAGGATCAGCATTGCGACGAAGGCCACGACCAGGAACACGGTCCCGGTCGGCTTGAAGTCCTCGTCAGGGTGTGCTTCACCCGTGTCTTGTTCGAGTGCGCTCACGAACCTCTCCCTCGTACGTACGCGGCTGTGGCTTCAGCGATGGTCGCCGCGCGTGATTGACCGAACCAGGGACAAAAGACCCTGTTTGGTACATGGGAGGAGCGTGACAATCCGGAACGTCCCCTTCCCATCCGACGACTCGCGAGTTGGAGTCCATGGCGCACACCCGATTCGAAGCCGAAAGACGCTCCAGGGCACGGTTGAGGCTCGCGGCATTGCTCGCGGTCGTCGTCGTGGCCCTGGGCTTGTCCTCATCCTCGGCAATGGCCCAGGAGCACCTCGCTGCCGACGATGGTGGCACCGAGACGACCGACACCGGCACAGACACAGGCGGAACAGATGACGGCACCGTCGAAGAGCCGGCCGAGACCGTGCCCGGCGTGCCCGACGAGCTGCTCGTCAGGGGCGCAGACCTCTACACCGCCACCTGTTCATCGTGTCACCAGCCGCGAGGCGCCGGCCTCGAGGGCCAGTTCCCGCCGTTGATCGGCAATCCGAACGTTCAAGGCCAGGCCGACTATGTACGCCAGGTCATCAACAACGGTCGCCAGGGCGAGTTGGTGGTCGACGGTGTCACCTACAACGGTGTGATGCCGGCGTTCTCGACCTTGCCAGACGGAGACGTCGACGCGATCGTCGCTTACGTCAGCAACGGATTCGTCACGCCGGCGGCGGTGGTCGAAGAGATCGTCGGTGGCGAGACGGGCAACTCGTTGCCCGGTCTGGCCAACATGACCTATCTGCTGGCGATGTTGGTGGCAGCGGGTGTAGGCGTCTATGCGTTGGCGCCGAGGATCGTCGGTCAGGTAGATCGCTTGCAGATGCCGTGGCTCGACGCCTGGCTCAAGACGGCCGTCATAGTCGTCGGCTTCATCCTCGCAACCGTCTACATCCCCAGCGAGATCCTCAAGACCGACTATGTGACCAGGCTCGGCGACTTCGGCCAGAACGTCATCGGGCTGGGTCTGTGGGGCGGTGGCCTGGTGGTCGGCATCTGGGCCCTCTGGTACGCCCACCGCGATCGGCGGATCTGATGATTCCAGATTCGCTGTCGTTCTACGACGAGAACATCCCCTGCCTGGCGGCGTGCCCCGTTCACACCAACGCCGGCATGTATGTGGCGGCCATCGCCGATGGTGAAGACGAGCTGGCCTATCTGACCGCCCGTCTTCCCAACCCCTTTGCGTCGGTCTGCGGCCGGGTATGTGCGGCACCGTGTGAGGACGCGTGTCGCAGGGGAAAGATCGACCGGCCCATAGCGATCCGGGCGCTCAAGCGTTTCGTCACCGAGCAGTACGGCCCCGAAGCCAGGGCCTACGACTACAACGGCCAGGCGCCGTGGGACAAGGTCGTTGCACCTCCAGACGAAGACCGGCCTCAAAGGATCGCAGTGGTGGGCGGCGGCCCGGCCGGCATGGCCGCGGCGCACGATCTGCGCCGGCTCGGCTACGGCGTCACGGTCTTCGAGGCCACCGACAAGCTCGGCGGCGCGATGTGGCTGGGCATCCCCGAGTATCGCCTCGATCGCAACGTGTTGGCCCGCGACATACAGGCCATAGTCGATCTGGGCGTCGAGGTTCGCTACAACACCCGGCTGGGCCAAGACATCACCCTCGAACAACTCCGCCAGGAGTTCGACGCCGTGTTCCTGGGCATCGGGGCCACCCTCGGCCGCGGTCTCGATATCGAGGGCGCCCAGTCCGACGGCGTCTTCAAGGCCATCGAGTTCCTGATCAATATGAACCGTGGCTTCACGGTCGACGTTGGCGAGCGGGTGCTGGTGGTCGGCGGCGGTGACGTCGCAATGGACGCAGCCCGCACCGCACTGCGTGCCGATGTGTACGGCGACGACGGCAAGGGTCGAGCATCGATCAGCGACGCCCTCGATGTCGCTCGTACGGCGGCTCGCGCCGGCGCCCGAGATGTGCGGGTGATGTCGCTGGAATCGCGAGAAGAGATGCCGGCCCACGACTTCGAGGTCGAGGAAGCCGAGGTCGAAGGCATCAGCTTCAGCCCCCGCAGAGGCCCCAAGCGCATACTGACCAAGGACGGTGCCGTGGTTGGCATCGAGACCGTGGGTGTCACTTCGGTGTTCGACGAGGACGGTCGTTTCTCGCCGACCTTCGACGAGTCCGACATCCAGACGTTCGAGGCCGACACCATCATCTTGGCCATCGGCCAGGCGATCGATCTCGAGGCCCTCGGCGATGCCGGCCCCGAAGTCAGCCCGAGGCGCACCATCGAGATCGACTGGAACACCGGCCAGACCTCACTGGCCGACGTTTGGTCGGGAGGCGACGCCGCCAAGGGTCCTCGAACCCTGATCGACGCCGTTGCCGATGGCCGCAAGGCCGCTGCATCGATCCATCGATCCTTCGGAGGCGAAGTGCCCGAAGAATCGATGGGAAAGATGGTGAAACTCGAGCAGTTCCACCGTCTCCAGGACACCTACGACCGCATCGATCGGGTCGAGGTTCCCACGATTTCCTCAGGCCGCCGCATCGGACTGACCGAGGTCGAGATGGGGTTCACCCCCGAGCAGGCCCGGTGTGAAGCGAGCCGCTGCCTGAGGTGCTTCGCAAACATATTGCTCGAACCCGAGAAATGCGTCCTGTGCGCTCTGTGTGCAGACGTGTGTCCGGTTGATGTCATCTCGCTCGTGCCCGCGAACGAGATCGATCCGTCGCTCGGCGAAGACGCCGGCACGGCCTTGTTGCTCGATGAAGAGCGCTGCATTCGCTGCGCCATGTGTGTCGAGCGTTGTCCAGCAGATGCCCTGTCCGTCGGAATGTGGTCAGGAACGGGAGTACCGACATGACAATTGCCGAGGAGCGGCCCTCCGAGACCGACAGAGCGGCCGATGGTGAGGACCTTCTAGACAAGGTCCGAAGCACACCGATCGGTCGCTCGATCTGGCGCAGTCCCAGGCGGGTGACACCACGTGACCGTGCGGCCGCGCACTGGTCGAGCTTCGTCATGCACCTCTATCCGGTGAAGATGAAGCGCGAACAGATCGCGTTTCGCTACTCGTGGTTCCTCGGGGTCATCTCGACCGTGCTGTTCGGCTCGCTGATCGTCTCGGGCCTGTATCTGATGTTCTTCTACGTACCTTCCCCCAACCAGGCGTACTCGGATATCCAGACCCTGCAGACCGAGGTCACCTTCGGTCAGTACATCCGCAACGTGCACCGATGGTCTGCCCACCTGATGGTTCTGGCGGTGGTCGCCCACATGTGCAAGATGTTCTACCGGGGCGCCTACAAGCCACCGCGTGAGGGCAACTGGATCATCGGTGTCGGCCTGCTGGCGCTGACCCTGCTGATGTCGTTCACCGGCTACCTGCTGCCGTGGGACCAGCTGGCCTTCTGGGCCATCACAGTCGGCACCGAGATGGCCGGCTTCGTTCCCTTCGTCGGCGACACCGTCAAGGAGGTCATGCTCGGCGGGCCGGTGGTCGGTGCCAGCACCCTGCTGCGGTTCTATGTGCTGCACGTCGCCGTGCTGCCGGTGATGATCGTCACCTTGTTGACCTTCCACATGTGGCGCTGGCGCAAGGACTCGATGCTCGAGGTATCAAGGAGTGAGCCCGATGTCTGATCCAGGCACCAGCACCGAGGTTCCCGTACACCTCGACCCCAAACCCAAGGTCATCGACGGCCGGCGGGTCATGGGCATCGTCCCCGGCAAGCCCGTCGCCGGCGAGCGCAAGGAGCCAGGCGACGAAGACATGGTGATGGTCTGGCCCCACCTGCTTGTCAGGCACGGCGTGGTCGCCATCGGCACCCTGCTGGTCGTGCTGGTCATTGCGGTGCTCTTCGACGCACCGCTCGGCAGCCATGCCGATCCGACGCTGACCCCCAACCCAGAGAAGGCTCCCTGGTACTTCGCAGCGCTACAGGAGTTGCTGGCCCAGTTCCCGCCACTGATCGCGGGCGTGCTGGTTCCGGGCGCCATTGCACTAGGTCTGGTGGCCCTGCCCTTCGTCGATCGCGGCGAATACGTACAACCCCGTCACCGCAAGGTGGCCGTGGCAACCTTCACGACCTTCCTGGTCATCTGGGTGATCCTGACCCTCATCGGCTTTGCGTTCCGCGGGCCCAACTGGTCGTGGGTCTGGCCTTGGGAAGAATGGCATGGAGTACTATGACCACTGAGCTGATCAAGCGACGCCGTTTCCTCTCCAACCTCTGGAAGACGGGTGCGGCCTTCATCGCCGGTGCCGGCGCCTGGACCACTTGGGACCTCATCAAGCCGCTACCCACGGCGGGCTTTGGTGGAGTGGTCCGAGCGGTGAAGCCCGAAGCCGTTCCCGACGACAGCGTCGTCGAAGTGGCGGCAGCTCGGGCCTATCTGGTCAAGGTCGACGGAGACGTGGTCGCCCTGTCGCAGAAGTGCACCCACCTGGGCTGTCGGGTTCCGTTCTGTGCCTCGTCGGGACAGTTCGAGTGCCCCTGCCACGGCTCGAAGTTCAACAGGGGTGGTGACTATCGGGCCGGGCCCGCTCCGCGGGGCATGGACAAGTTCCCTGTCGAGATCGGCGATGACGGCCTGGTCTACATCGACACGGGCACCACCATCGACGGGTCGGCGCCGGGCGTGACGACCATCGACGCACCGGCAATCGGTCCGGCGTGCGCATCGGAGGCTGGGCACTGATGGCCAGATACGAATACCAAGGCGACGAAGAACTCGAGACGTCCACCAACAAGTGGATGCTGGTCGGTGGCGTCCTGATGTTGTGTATGGCGGCAGTGTTTCCGCTGTATCGCTGGTTCGAGCCGACCAACCGCGAAGCTGCCCGCGAACAGAACCTCGAATCCTTGGCCGAGCAAGGCGAGGAGATGTGGGCGATCTCGTGCGCTTCGTGTCATGGCCTCAACGGTGAGGGCCTCATCGGGCCCGCGTTGAACTCGCAGCAGTTCATGCAGTCGGCCAGCGACGACCAGATCCAGCTGTTGATAGCCGTTGGCGTGCCCGGGTCGCAGATGAGCGCCTACAGCCAGGATCACGGTGGCCCGCTGACCTCCGAGCAGATTCGGGCCCTGCAGATCTTCATCCGAACCTGGGAACCGACCGCGCCCGACCTGCCCGGCTGGCGCGACATGGTCGGCAACTGAGCGGCAACCCCTCGAACTGGGGGAGGCACGACCAGCGGAGCCATCTCGTAGGCTTCGCTGGTCGTCGCCGTTACGGGAGGCATTCATGCGACCATGGACGACCCTGGTTCTGGCCGTGTTGTTGATGGCGCTGTTCGTCGCTGCCGTGCTGCAGTTCGTGTTCGGGCTGTGAGCTCGCAGACCCAGCGATGCGCGCTTGTGAACTCGTGAAATCGGAGTAACTTCGATCGACATGGATCGCCAGATCCCCGACGCCACCGTTTCGAGACTGCCCGTGTACTTGCGCGTCCTCTCCGATGTGGCTGCCGAGTCGGCGGGCCACGGTCCGACGATCTCCTCGGAAGAGTTGGCGGCGCGTTCTGGGGTCAACGCGGCCAAGGTCCGCAAGGATCTCAGCTACTTGGGTACGTACGGCACGCGTGGCGTTGGCTATGACATCGAGTTGTTGATGTTCCAGATGAACCGCCAGTTGGGGCTCACCGGCGACCGCGCTGTCATCATCGCCGGGGCCGGCAACCTCGGGCAGGCGCTCAGCAACTACGGGGGCTTCTCCGACCGGGGGTTCCGAGTCGTGGCGATGGTCGATTCCGACCCATCCAAGCTGGCAGACGACTCGGCCATCCCGGTGTTCGGGCCGTCGTCGGTCGAGGGGTTGGTTGCCGAACATCCAGGGTGCATCGTCGTCGTGGCCGTGCCGGGTCCGTCGGCCCAAGAGGTCGTCGATCGCTTTGTGCGCGCCGGTGTGCGGAGCTTTCTCAACTTCGCCCCAGGGGTCGTGGCGGTTCCCGAAGGCGTGTCGCTGCGCTCTGTCGACCTGGGTCTCGAGCTGCAGGTGCTGAGCTTCTACCTCGAACGCAACATGGCAACCACATGACGCCTGCTATCTCGCATTTCCCCTGTTCTTCACATGGCTATCGGCAGGCTGGTGCCGGTAGGATCCTTGTGTTCCCGGCTGAGGTTGTCTGAACCGTGTCGATCCTTGTAATCGGAGTCAATCACGCAAGCGCGCCGCTCGACCTGCTCGAGCGCGTCGCCATTCGTGGCGACGATGTCGACAAGGCGCTTCACGGGCTTTGGCAGTGCGACAACGTCGGCGAGGTCGTGATCTTGTCGACCTGCAACCGAACCGAGATCTATGCCGTCGCCGAGCGGTTCCACGGGGCCTTCGACGACATCCGCAACCTCATGGCCGATCGTGTGCAGATGTCGCACGAAGAGCTCCTCGAGCACCTGTACGTCTATTACGACGACGAGGCGGTCAGGCACCTGTTCCGGGTCACGTCTGGCCTCGACTCTGCGGTGTTGGGCGAGTCGGAGATTCTCGGGCAGGTGAAGACGGCTTGGGAGACGGCTCGCGCCAACGAGACCGCTTCGTCCACGCTGAACCTGCTGTTTCGCCACGCGGTCGAGTGCGGCAAGCGTGCCCGCACCGAAACAGGCATTGCTCGCAACATCGCATCGGTTTCGCAGGCCGCAGTGGCCATGGCAACCGAGCGCCTCGGCACCCTCGACAACACCAAGGTCATGGTCGTCGGTGCAGGCGAGATGGCCACCGGAATGCTCGAGTCGCTCGCCGGTGCCGGTGCCGCCGAGGTCCTGGTTGCCAACCGCACCCGTCAGCGGGCTGCCGAACTGGCGGCTCGTGTCGGTGGCAGGGCCATCAGCCTTCCAGACCTGGGTCGTGAGCTGACAGACGTAGACGTCTTGTTGACCTCGACGGGTGCCACGTCGATCATCGTCGACCACGTTGGCCTGGCCGCTGCTGTCGAAGGCCGCGGGGGGCACCCTTTGGTCATAGTCGATGTGGCCGTCCCGCGCGATGTCGACCCGTCGGTGTCGGACCTGCCAGGCGTCACCTTGCTGGACATGGACGACCTGTCCGAGTTCGCTGCGGCCGGTCGTCGTGAACGTGCTCTCGAGATAGCTGCTGTCGATGCCATCGTCACCGAAGAGGTGGCCCGCTTCACCGACGTGAAGTCTGCTCGCGAGGTTGCCCCTCTGGTCACCTCGTTGCGAACCGAGGCCGAAGCCATCAGGCGTGCCGAGATCGACCGGGCACTCGGCTCGCTCAGCGATCTCAGCGACGCCCAGATCGCCGCTGTCGAGCAGCTGACCCACCGCCTCGTCGCAAAGCTGTTGCATCAGCCCACGATCACCGTCAAGGAATCGGCGGGGACACCCAAGGGCGACCGGCTCGCCGACAGCTTGCGCGATCTCTTCGGGCTGTAGCGGGTGAAGCTGCGTATAGCGACCAGGGGCAGCGATCTCGCGCTCTGGCAGGCACGCTTCGTCTCAGACTTGTTGTCGGGCGCGTTGCCCGGCGTCGATGTCGAACTGGTGATAGTGACCACGGGCGGCGATCGCGATCAGACCTCTCCCATATCGGCCATCGGAGGCCGGGGCGTTTTCGCCAAAGAGGTGCAGGCTGCGGTGCTTGACGGCCGGGCCGACATGGCGGTGCATTCGGCCAAGGACCTCACATCGACCTCACCCGACGGACTCACCATCGGGGCTTACCCGGCCCGAGCCGACGTCCGCGACGCCCTGGTCGGGTCCAGCCTCGCCGCGCTGGCCGCGGGCGCTCGCGTTGCCACCGGCTCGGTCAGGCGCCGTTCGCAGCTCGCTTTGTTGCGCCCCGACCTCGACTTCGTAGAGCTGAGAGGCAATGTGCCGTCACGCGTGGCCAAGGTCGGCGTCGACGGCATCGACGCAGTGGTTCTGGCTGCTGCCGGGTTGCAGCGCCTCGGTATGGAACACCACATCGCCGAGTACCTCGAACCACTTGCGGTCCTGCCGCAGGTCGGGCAGGGTGCTCTGGCGGTCGAGTGTCGAGCCGACGACGAACCTGTGTTGGCTGCTCTGTCTCAGATCGACGACGCGTCGGTCAGGCCATTGGTCGAGGCCGAGCGTGCATGGCTGAGGGTCTTGGGCAGCGGCTGTGAGCTTCCTGTCGGCGGCCTGGCCACCTGGAATGGTGACCTGATCGAGCTCGAGGTGATCCTGTGTGCTGACGACGGGTCGCAGGCGATCAGGTTCGCCGACTCGGGCCGCGACGCCGAGACCGTTGGGCTGGCGGTTGCCGACGAGGTCCTGAATCGACGTGGGGGCCGCTCACTGTTGGGCCGCCTTTGATGCTTCGGTCGACGTTGGCCGGACTGCGTGTCGCGGTGACGCGCTCGGCCGATCGTGCCCATCAGCTGGTCGACCTGGTTTGTGCAGCCGGAGCCGACGTCGTATCGGTGCCCGTGTTCGGCGTCGTTTTGCGACCTCCTGATCCTGCGCTGGCCACGGCGATCAATGGCCTGACACCGAGCGACCTCGTAGCCGTGACGTCGGTCAACGGAGTGCGGGCGTTGTCGGCCCTGAATGTAACGCTTCCCAGTGGCCTGGTCGCGGTGGGCGGTGCAACCGCCGATGCTGCCAGATCGGCTGGTTTCCAGGTGCGCCTGGTGCCGGCCAAACAAACGGCTGCCGCTCTCGCCGAAGCCGTGGGGCCTGGGAACGGCCGGGTGGTGTTCATGGCAGCGGCGGCCGCAGGCCCAGACCTTCAGGCCGGGCTCGAGACGCTGGGCTGGCGCGTGGACCGCCACGACGTATACGACACCAGGCTGCTGACCCCCGACCAGCGGTCGATGGTTGCAGCCAACCGCTGTGACCTGGTTGCGTTCACGTCGGGGTCGACGGCACGGGGCTGGGTCGAAGCCGGAGGAGCGCGCCTGCCCGCCGTGTCTATCGGACCAAAGACCTCGGCGGTGGCGCGCCATTTGGGTTTCCGTATCGAGGCCGAGGCGGTTTCGCACGATCTCGAAGGCCTGATCGAGGCATTGGTTGTGGCCGCCGAACGGTCCGTTCCGCCCAGCATCTAACATCGGCCGGGTCCCCCGCCCCCGTCCATCGGAGAACCGATGACATCTAACCACCGTCCATCGGAGAACCGATGACATCTAACCAAGGCATGTTCGACCGAGCCCGCTCTGTGATTCCCGGCGGTGTCAACTCGCCCGTCAGGGCCTTCGGCGCCGTCGGCGGCACGCCCTATTTCGTCGAACGTGCCGAGGGCGCATACGTGTGGGATGTCGAGGGCAATCGCCTCATAGACCTGGTTCAGTCCTATGGCGCGATCATCGCCGGCCACGCGCACCCCACGGTGGTCAGGGCAATCGAAGAGGCCGCCCGCAAGGGCACGTCGTATGGAGCGCCGACACCTCGCGAGATCGAACTGGCAGACGCAATCGCGGATCGAGTCGGCGTGGTCGATCAGATTCGCCTGGTGAACTCTGGCACCGAAGCAACGATGAGCGCCATCAGGCTTGCCCGCGGCCACACGGGGCGTGACCGAATCCTCAAGTTCGCAGGCAACTATCACGGCCACGCCGACATGTTGTTGGCCGCCGGAGGCAGCGGAATGGCGACCTTCGGGCTGTCGGGTTCGGCCGGCGTGCCGGCCAGTGCCGTAGCCGACACCATCGTGGCCCCCTACGACGTCGTGCCAGATCTCACGGACGACGTCGCTTGTGTCATCGTCGAACCGGTGGCTGCGAACATGGGGCTGGTCGTACCTCCCGCCAGCTTCATCCAGCAGCTTCGCGCCGAGTGCGACCGCGTAGGTGCCCTGTTGATCTTCGACGAGGTCATCACCGGTTTCCGTCTGGCCCGTGGCGGAGCTTGCGAGTTCTGGGGTGTCGACCCCGACCTCGTCTGCTTCGGGAAGATCATCGGTGGCGGGCTTCCGATCGGTGCCTTCGGCGGGCGGTCCGACGTCATGTCCAGTCTGGCGCCTTTGGGGCCCGTGTATCAGGCGGGCACCTTGTCTGGTAACCCGCTGGCTACGGCCGCTGGGTCTGCGGCCTTGTCGCTGCTCGATGCCGATTCCTATGTCCAGCTCGGGGCCGCGGCCAAGCGCCTTGCAGATGGCCTGCAGGCCGCGTTCGACCGTGCCGGTTTCGAGGCTCGAGTGCCCAGGGCCGGAACTCTGGTCGGCCTGTTCTGCGGGCCTGACGAACCACACAACTACGACCAGGCTCGAACCACCGACGAAGATGCCTATGCGGCTCTGTTCCACGCCATGCTCAGGCGCGGGGTGGCGATGGCGCCGGGTGCCTACGAGATCTTGTTCCCCGGGCTTGCGCACACCGACGAGATCATCGACGAGGTGATCGAGATAGCGGGCGACGCGGCGGCCGAGGTGGTTGCGAGCCGCTAGTGATGCTCTGGGGGCTCGGGAACCAGACGAGCCAGCTGCACCACCAGGCGCGCGGCCGCGGCACCCCGTCTGCTGGGCCGGTGACCGGTGGCCAGGTGCATGGCCAGGTCGAGGTTTCCCTGGGTCCACATGGTTACGCGGGTCAACAGGCCCGCCACGCGCGGACGGGTCAGCCCGCGGGCGATCAGCCTGGCTATCGTCAGCTGATCTGCGTATGCAGTGTCTAGGGCCGCTTCGTAGTCGCGTAGCGCCAACCCGTCGTCTCTTCGGACGGCCTCGACCATCGGATCGATCGCCAGGCTCGCAGTACCCAGCGCCGCGGCCGCGCCGGCCCCGTTCAGCGGGCTGGTCATCGCCACGGCATCTCCGACCGCCAACCAGTTGGGGCCCGTCCGCGGCCACACGCTGTCGCCCAGCGGAATCCGGCCTGTCATGGCCCTTTCGGTGTCGTGAGGGTCGATGTTCCAGCGACGCGGCAGCTTGTCGGTCCAGTCTTCGAGCAGATCACCGATGACCACCGAGTCCGAGTCTCGGTAGGTGCTGAGCACACCGACGCCGACGTCTACTTCGCTTTCACCCGTGGGAAATGCCCACGCCATGCCGGGCACACTGTTGCCCCTGCGATCGTGGATGTCGATGGCGATGTCGAGCCAACCGCGATCGGCCGCATCGCATGCCATGGTTCGCGCCGCTGCTACCGCTTGAGGCCTGGTGCGTCGCCGAGCGGTACCGAGGCGACGCCCGACCCTCGACAGCGACCCATCGGCCACAACGGCAAATCTGCACCACACAGGCCCCGAATAGGTGTCGAATCCCACCAGGATCCCGTCGTCGAAGATCGGGTTTGTGGCTGTGGTCGACCACAACCAGCTGACGCCCGACTCGATGGCCGTCTCGGCGAGCCGGTCGAGCACGCTGGCCCTCGCCACGGTGGCGCCCCGCCTGGAGTCTGGAAATGCGACCTCGATCGAGCGGCCGTGAGCCAGCACGCGCACGCCGGTTACGTCGTGACAGTCGTGGGGGAGAGCCCCCATGCGTTCGAGCGAGTCGATTGCGTGGGGGGTCAGAGCCAGGTTTCCCGGCGCCCGAGAAGCTTTGTCGCGGCTTTCGAGTACAACCACCGACAGGCCCCGCCGAGCCAGCTCAGCGGCCGCTGATGCGCCCGCTATGCCTCCGCCCACAACGGCTACGTCGAAGCGCTCAGACGTCAATTACGTCCGATCCGTCGAGGCCTGGTGACGGTTGATCAGTGACCGCCGCCGCCGGCGCCACCGCTGCCGCCACCGAGCTCTTCCCATACGAGATCGCGGGCTTCGATGTCGGCCTCGGCGAGCTCCTCGCCTCCGAGCTGCTCACGGACATAGCGAGCAACGGCGTAGATCTCGTGCTCGGACAGCTGTGAGAAGCCTGGCATCACGGCGCGGGCACCTGCGATGTGGGGACCGCCCGGGCGATTCGGGTCGCCGATCACGTTTCCGACGCCCCACTCGGTCGTGCCGGCTGCAATCCAGTCGAGCATCGGATCGATGGTCGGGAAGGTCAGCAGAACTGAACCCTCGGTGAACGGATAGCCGACACCGCCGCCGCCACCGGCGCCGTGGCAACCCGCGCAGCCGCGGGCGTTGTACACCTGGGCGCCTTCGCTCAATGCGGTGACCTCGGTGACTTCCTCGTCGGCCATCATCTGCACATAGGTGATGCCCCAGACGGGCAGCAGGAACAACACGGGCAGCACCCACATGGGGATCTTGTGCCTGGACTTGGCGGCTGCCACCTCTGGCGAGTCTGGCTTTGGCGGCTCGGGCTTCGACTCGACCGCAGCCGGGGCCGCAGCAGCCACCGGGGCGGGGGCCGCAGCCACGGGCGCTGGCGACGCGCCGCCATCGGACGACGCGGCGGGCGCGCCGCCATCGTCGCCGAGCAGGCCAAGAGCGCGACGACGCTCTCGCGAACGCTCCAGCAGGTATTCGGGTACTTCGGTCACAGATTCCTCCGCCAGGGGCGGTCGGGCGCGTGGGCCCGCCTCTCACTTGGTGGTCTCGCCACGCGAGCCTAGCGAACGCGCAGCCAGGGCTCGACAAAACCGTCGCACCAGTCTGCCACGCGAAACCGACCCGAAGACAATGATCCGCGATGGTCGATCGGTGGCGTAGCCTGGTCGAGTCGGCGCGGCACCTTCGTTTGGTTCGGTACCGTTTCGCGTATTAGACAACTCGACGGTTTTCGCGTGCGGTCGGGTGCGGATACATTGTGAGGCGATTCACAAGGTCCGCCCTCGTGCGCGCCGAGGCGCTCGGGTCGAGATCTACAGGTCGAGTTCGGATTGGTAAGGAGGACGTAGAGCGTGGTCGCATTCATCACGGCACTCGTGATCACCATCGGCATGACCGCCGGCATCTTCGTCTATGCAGACCGAAGGCCCGCCGATCAGCCGACGACATGGGGCGAGGCGATGATCGGCTCGGCCTACGTCTTCATGCTGCTGATCCTGTGGTTTGGCATCCTTCCCGACCAGTTCGTCGACTGGGTCGACTCTGAGGGCTGGAACAACGAGCGCTTCTTCGTGGGCCCAGGGGCAATCCTCGAGGCCAAGGCCCAGGGTGGCTGGTTCCCGTTCTCCATCACCTACCTGGCCATTCGCGACATCGTCGTGGTCATCGAGCACGTCGTCGCCTTGGCTCTTCTTCCCATCACCGCCGCCTACTGGCAGAACCGTGGCGAGCGGGCCAAGGCCAAGGAAGCCGCCACCGCTGCACCTTCGGACTTCGGCCGTCCCCTGGTCAGGGAGGCCTGATGGCCAAGACCGACGCAAACCCGCCGCTGCCCGAGTTCCGCACCGACTACGTCCTGCAGACGGTCGATGCCGACTACTTGGCGGCCGCGGTCAAGCCCAAGCAGTTCATCAACATCGATCAGTCCGAGTGCATCACCTGCGAGGGCTGTGTCGACATCTGCCCGTGGAAGTGCATCTGGCTCGTTTCGACAGATGTCATCGACGAGGCCATCGGTGCCGATCTACCTGGCTCCGATCCCACCGACGCGTCGGTGTTCTTGATCGACGACGACGTGTGCACCCGCTGCGCACTGTGTGTCGATCGTTGCCCGACGGGTGTCATCACCCTCGGCAAGGTCACGAACAACCCGCCTGCGGACGGCGATGTCCACGGGCGCACCAACAACCACGGCTACGCCTACGGCATGCGGTTCTGAGAGGACAGGCAGGAACTCCGACATGGCCAAGACCATCGAAAAGCGCAAGCCCAGTCTCCCCGAGCGGGTTCAAGACACCATGAACAACGTGGTCGACAAGACCCAGAGTTCACAGGCCTGGAACTCGATCTTTCGTCCGGGCTCGATATTCCGCAAGGGCTACACAGACAGCCCCAGGAACCGCTCGTACGTGATCATGAACAGCGTGCTGTATCACCTTCACCCGGTGAAGGTGAAGCGCCACGCGGTCAAGGTCAGCTACACGCTGTGCCTCGGCGGGCTGAGCTTCTTCCTGTTCATCTTGTTGACGGTGACGGGCATCTTCTTGATGTTCTTCTACCGTCCAACGGCAGCCGCTGCGTGGGCAGACATCGCCAACCTCCAGACCTCGGTTGCGTTCGGCCTGCTGGTGCGCAACATGCACAGATGGGCCGCCCACCTCATGGTGTTGTCGGTGTTCTTGCACATGGCCCGCGTCTTCTATCACGGCGCATACAAGGCCCCCCGTGAGTTCAACTGGGTCATCGGCGTCATGTTGCTGAAGCTCACACTCCTGCTGTCGTTCACCGGTTATCTGCTGCCGTGGGATCAGCTGGCCTTGTGGGCCGTCACCGTGGGCACCAACATGATGGGCTTCACGCCGGTGTTCGGCGAGCAGGTCCGCTTCGTGCTGCTCGGCGGAAACCAGATCGGTGCAGAAACACTTCTCCGTTGGTACGTGCTACACGTACTGATGCTCCCGTTCACCATCGTCATCTTCATGGCGATCCATTTCTGGAGAGTCCGCAAGGACGGCGGCATCTCCGGTCCGCTCTAGGCCGAAGGGAATCTTTTAGATGACAGAGATCCCAGAACACCTGCTCAACCGCTCCAAGGCCGCCCGCAGCAAGGCGTCGGGCGACGGGGGCGATTCGGGCGCACCTTCGGGTGACGACGGCGAGAAGATCCCGCGCGCCCTGCTCGAAAAGAGCCAGCAGGGTGGCGGTGCCGTTGCCCCCGCCGGAGCCGGCGGTGGCGTAGCCACACTTGCCCCGCCCCTGGCCGCTGGCCCTGGCGGACACACGCAGCGCCTGCTCACCGTGGTCAAGTCGGGCTCGATCCAGGACATCAAGTCGAATACGGTCGACAAGGTGCACACGTGGCCGCACCTGTTGGCCGCCGAGTTCACTGCAGCCCTGTTCATCACCGCCTTCTTGTTGATCTTCAGCATCTTCGTCAACGCTCCGCTGCTGACGTTGGCCGACTTCAACAACACACCCAACCCGGCGAAGGCACCGTGGTACTTCCTCGGCCTCCAGGAACTCTTGACGATGTTCCATCCGATGATCGCCGGCGTCACAATTCCCGGTGTGGTCCTGGGCCTGCTGATCCTGGCGCCCTACGTCGATCGCAACCCCAGCAAGAAGCCAGAAGACCGCAAGTTCATGGTTTCGCTGTTCACGATCCACCTCATGTTCTGGGCCGTGCTCACCATCGTCAGCTCGTTCTTCCGCGGCCCCGGGTTCAACTTCACCATGCCGTGGGACACCGGCCTCACTGGCATCTTCCACCTCTAGTCGGCAAGGGACTCAGTTATGGACGCCTCAACAGTGCTCGCCATCGCAATACCAGCCCTGGTCGGTTTGGCCGTGGTTGTTGCCGTGGTTTCTATGCGCCGCCGCGACCAGGCGGGCTTGGGCCACCTGTCGCGCGAAACCCTCAGCCGCGAGGCTGCGGTTGGTCTCGGCGTGAACGACGACGTCGAGTCGGTCTCTGGCCGCGAGGTCGAACGGGCTGCGGCCCTCGAGCGCATCGGCGGCTCGATCGAGCCGGTCAAGGTCGCCACCGCTCCCGAGGTGTGGACACCACCTGACCCCGAAGCGCTCGGTGTCAGCCGCCGCCAATTCCTCAACCGTTCTGCCATTGGCCTCATGGGTCTCAGCCTTTCGGGCTTTGGTGCTGCGGTGTTGGCGTTCCTTTGGCCCAAGGCCGGCGGTGGTTTCGGTTCCAAGGTCAAGGTCGGCACCATCGAAGATGTTCAGACGGCATGGGAGAGCAGCCAGCCAGCCGTCAACTTCGCCTACTTCTCCGAGGCCCAGACCTACGTGCAGCCCTATCCGGCCGACGCACTCGCCGCCGGCAAGGCTGTGTACAAAGAGGCGCTTCACCCCGGTCTCGAGGCAGGGATGATCGCACTGTGGCAAAAGTGCCCGCACCTGGGCTGCAAGGTTCCTGCCTGCGCGACGTCGCAGTGGTTCGAGTGCCCATGCCACGGTTCGCAGTACAACCGTGTTGGCCAAAAAAAGGCCGGCCCGGCACCTCGCGGTCTCGATGCGTTCCCCATCGAGATCAGCGGTCAGGACGTCATTGTCAACACCGGAGCGGTCCTTCAAGGACCCACGCCGGGTGTCAACACCACCAACCAAGGTCTTGAGGGGCCGCACTGCACCTCGGGTGGCCACTAAGGTCTGACGCCGGCTACCCGGCGTCGCTCGAAGCATCGGGCGGGAGAGAGAATTCGTGATCATCGCTGCCAGCACAGAACGGACCATCGGTCTGGTGATCCTCGCGATCATCATCATCGCCTGGGTCGTCTATGTGTTCGTCAACATCCTTCAGTCGAAGGCCGAACTCGGGTCTGAGGTCGAGCTTGCGGCCAACCGCAAGCCCATGCCGACCGACGACGAGTTCGAGGGCCCACGGCTCGAGCGCGTCCAGGCTTGGGGCGTGCTGTTCCTGGCTGTCATCGGCCTCGGTCTGCCGATCTATTGGCTGCGTGAGCCCGGGCGCCAAGACGGCGCCCAGCGGTTGCTCGACGACCAGGCCCTTTCACGGGGCGAAGAGGCCTACACGGCCGGTTTCCAGTGCAACAGCTGCCACGGCGAAGACCTCAGCGGTGGTGCTGCTGCCACCATCGTCAAGTTGCCCCGGGGCAGCAGCGGCGACGAGGTCAGCGTCCAGGTCAACTGGGCCGCACCCTCGCTGAACGACGTGTTCTACCGCTTCGACACCGACATCGAAGATCCCGAGGACAGCACCGAGGTTCGCTCGATCCTCAACTTCGGACGTGCTCCGGTCATGCCGGCATGGGGTCTGCCCGGCGGCGGCCCAGGCAACGAGCAGCAGATACAGGACGTCATCGACTATCTCTGGCACAACCAGCTGAGCCAAGAAGAGGTCGTCGACAAGTGGCAGAGCGCGTTCGCCACCCAACAGGGGCTCGACGAGAACGCCGGCAAGTCAGAGGGCCAGGTCCTCTACGAGCTGCATTGCGCCCGGTGCCACACCCCGTTCTACAGCTCGCGTGGTACCCACGTTCAGCCGACCGGAGCCGAGGTGACCATCGAGCCCGGGCAGCCGGGTGCGGGCGCGTACGGCCGACCGCTCAGCGCTGCATCGTTGACCGAGCAGTTCCCCGACATCGAAGACCAGATCGGTTTCGTCACCCGAGGCGCCGAGCAGGACGTTCCCTACGGCACCAGGGGCCTCGGCAACTACGGAATGCCCGGATTCGGCACCTTCCTCTCAGAAGACGAGATCCGAGCCATTGTCGAGTACACCAGGACCTTCGAGCTCGAGCCCGGCCTGACCGGCACGGCTGGCGACGAGGTCAACCCAGAATCGAGCGAGGGATAAGTCGCAGATGATCAGCAGCCTGCTCGCTTTCCAGTGGGATCCGAACATAACCGGCTACCTCGCTGTCGGCATCGGTTTCATCGTGCTGTGCGGTTCGGTCTACCTCCTGTTGGCGACCAACGTCGGAACCCGCCTCGGATTCTTGATTTCACTCTGTGGTCTTGCCGGCTGGATGTTCCTGATGGGCATCATCTGGTGGGTCTATGGCATCGGTCTGGTCGGCGATCCGCCCTCGTGGCGACCGCTGCAGATAACGACCAACCTGGCCGCTGCCGACGTCGACGAGGTTCAGCAACTCGCCAACCTGCCGTTGGGTGCCGAACCGCCAGGCGATTGGCAGCTTGTCAGCGCTGAAGAGCGCGGCGACATCGACTCGGCGGCAGATGCCGAGATCGTCTGTGCTGCTGCCGACGAGCGTCGCCTCGAGGTTGTCAACAACTGCTTGTACGAGAGCGCCCAGGACATCTTCCACCACCGAGCGTTTCGTATCGGTGGCGAGCGCTCTCGCCCGCTGATTCCCAGCAACAAGCTCTTCGACTTCTTCCTGCCCACGTGGGGCTCACCCCACTACACCGTGGTCCAGGTGCAGGCTTATCAAGACCAGCCGCCGATCGACCTGAACTCCGATGCTCCGATTCCCGAGCGCGTCCTGGACGACAACGCCACCATCTGGAGTGTCGTGATGGTTCGCGACCAGGGCAACTTGCGATTCCCGCCATTCCTGATAACGGTGGGGTCTGGGATCCTCTTCGCGATCACCGCTTATCAGTTGCACCGTCGTGACTTGGCCCTGATGGCCAGGAGCGGCGCCCAAACCTAAGGAAAAGACCGATGGAGCAGTACCTGCCGATTCTGACGCTGGGGGTACTGGGGGTCATATTCGTACTGGGGAGTATCTTCGCATCTCGCTTGCTCGCGCCCAGCCGAGCGACGAGGGCGAAGTCGGCGCCATACGAGTGCGGCATCACCGATACCGTCGAGGCGCCCGAGCGATTCCCGGTCAAGTTCTATCTGGTCGCGATGTTGTTCATCATGTTCGACATCGAGATCGTGTTCTTGTATCCGTGGGCCGTCGCCAACGGCGAACTAGGGGCTTTTGGCCTGGTCGCGATGCTGATCTTTGCTGGCATCTTCTTCCTGACCTTCGTCTATGAGCTCGCGCTCGGAGGCCTCAACTGGGGTCCCGGGAGGAAGCGACTCGACCCGGTTCGCTCACCCGAGCGCACCACCACGAGCACGGTCCGCAAGGTCGGGCTCGAGGGACGCTTCGCCGTCCCACAGCCACAAGCGGAAGGTGAGGCAGCCTGATGGGATTCCTCGACGACGGCCTCGAAGGACTCCAACACAACTTCATCACCGCTCCCATCGAGGAGCTGGTCAAGTGGGCCCGCCGGCGCTCGCTGATGCCGGCGACCTTTGGTTTGGCGTGCTGTGCCATCGAGATGATGGCGACGGGCGCCGCCCACTATGACATGGCGCGCTATGGCATGGAGACGTTCCGGGCGTCGCCACGCCAGGCCGATCTCATGATCGTGGCCGGACGTGTCAGCCAGAAGATGGCCCCCGTTCTGCGGACCGTCTACGACCAGATGATGGAACCCAAGTGGGTCATCTCCATGGGCGTATGCGCGTCCAGCGGCGGGATGTTCAACAACTACGCCATCGTCCAGGGCGTCGACCAGATCGTTCCTGTCGATGTCTACGCACCCGGGTGTCCTCCGGGACCCGAGACACTGCTCCATGCAATCTTGACCCTGCACGAAAAGATCCGCACCGGAGAGCTCACCCAGCGCCGCGAACAGAACGGCGGCGGGGCCGGCATCCACCTCGACGAGCAGCCGGCACCTGTGATCATCACCACGGGTGGCGGACGGTGACCGCCGCCGTAGATGCAGCTGCCCTCGGAGTCGTCGAGACGAGCTCGCGGGGCCAACAGGTTCTTCACCCTGACTTGGCGGGATACAAGGACACCGTCGTGGCTCTGTTGGGTCAGGGATTCACGATGTGCGCCGACCTCACCGCCGTCGACTACCTCGGCCTCGACAACCGCACGGTCGCCGACGGCGTAGCGGCCAAACGCTTCGAGTTGGTCGTCAACCTCCTCGACCTCGTCGGGCGTCGGCGGGTTCGCCTGCGCGTTCAGCTCGACGACGGCCAGAGTGTGCCGACCATCGTCGACCTTCATCCGGGTGCAGAGGCGATGGAGCGAGAGGCCTACGACATGTTCGGCATCACCTTCGACGGTCACCCAGACCACACCCGAATTCTCATGCCCGAGAACTGGGTGGGCTACCCGCTCCGCAAGGACTTCTCCATGGGCCGCATCCCAGTTCAGTTCAAGGCTCCGGAGGGCAGGTGACATGACGACCACCGAGAACTCACCGGACCACATCGATACAGACAGCATCCTGGCTTCTCGCCAGGCCCTCCTCCACGACGACAAGGTGTTGCGCCTGTCCGAGATCCGTGCCGCCGAGATAGCGGCCGACATCGAAGACGAGCGGATGATCATCAACATGGGCCCGCAGCACCCGTCGACCCACGGCGTGCTCAGGGTCATGTTCGAGCTGCAGGGCGAAACCGTGGTGCGCAGCAAGCCGATCATCGGCTATCTGCACACCGGCATGGAGAAGACGGGCGAAGACCTGACCTTCCTGCAGGGCTGCACCAACGTCACTCGCATGGATTACGCATCGCCGCTGTTTTCCGAACTGGCTTTCTCTCTGGCCGTCGAGCAGTTGCTCGAGATCGAAATACCCGAGCGCGCCACCTGGATCCGCATGCTCATGACCGAGCTCAACCGGATGAGCTCGCACCTGCTGTTCTTGGCCACCAACGGCATGGACCTCGGCGCCGTCGGCATGATGTTGTACGGCTGGAAGGAGCGCGAGGACGTACTCCGCTTCTTCGAGACCGTCACCGGTCTGCGGATGAACCACAACTACATCCGCCCCGGTGGTGTGGCCGCCGACCTACCCGATGGTTGGGAAGATGGCGTGGCGAACCTTCTGTCGGGCCTGCCCGAGCGCCTCGAAGAGTTCGACATCCTCATGACCGGCCAGCCGATCTGGCGCGATCGCACCCAGGGCATCGGAGTCATCACGACCGAAGACGCCGTGGCTTTGGGAGCAACCGGGCCAATTCTGCGCTCGACCGGCTACGCCTGGGACCTGCGGCGTGACATGCCCTACCTCGCCTACCCCGAGGTCGACTTCGACGTGGTCGTCGGTACCTACGGCGACACCTTCGACCGCTATGCCATCCGTCTCAACGAGATACGCGAGTCGATGCGCATCGTCCAGCAGTGCCTCGAGCGCATGCCCAGCGGCGACTATCGCAGCGACGACCGCAAGGTGACCCCACCGCCCCGTGCCCGCATCGACGAGTCGATGGAGGCACTGATCCACCATTTCAAGATCTTCACCCAGGGTTTCAGCGTGCCCGAGGGCGAGGTTTACGCCGCCGTCGAGTCGCCCCGCGGCGAGCTCGGCTGCTACATCGTCAGCGACGGCTCGACCAAGCCCGTGCGTATGCACATCCGCGGACCCAGCTTCGTGAACCTACAGACACTGCCCCACCTGCTCCAGGGGGGCCTCATTGCCGACGCCGTGGCCGTCATCTCGTCGGTCGACCCGATCATGGGCGAGGTCGACCGCTGATGGTGGCCCGATCAGATGAAACACCGATGAGCTTCTTCACACCCCAGAACCGGAGTCTCGCCGAGACGATCGTGGCTCGATATCCACGTCGTCGTTCGGCCACGATTCCACTGCTGCACCTGGCCCAAGAGCAGCACGGATGGATCTGCGACGAGGCGATGATCGAGATCGCCGAACTGGTCGATGCCACCCCTGCCGAGGTCAAGGGCACCGGCACGTTCTACGAGATGTTCAAGTTCCACCCGGTGGGCAAGTACGTGGTGAACATCTGCGGCACCATGTCATGTCAACTGCTCGGTTCCGAGTCGTTGATGCACCACGCCGAACAAAAGCTCGGAATCACCGCCGGTGGCACGACCCCCGACGGTCTGTTCACCCTCGAGCACGCCGAGTGCCAGGCGGCCTGCACCGAGGCGCCCACGCTGCAGGTCAACTACCGCCACCGCTATCGGGTCACCACCGAGGCATTCGATCAGCTCATCGACGACCTGGCGGCGGGGCGACTCGACGCCGAGATCCCGCCACACGGCACGCTGGCCCGCACCCGCCAGGACATCCCGGCAGCCAAATGGGTCGGCGCCGTGCCACCCGAAGACGTCGACAGTGCCCCGGCCTGGCTTCCCACCGAGTCGAAGGAGGGTGCATGACCGTTCGCCCCATTCCACATGCGCCCGGGTTCTTCGCGAACGACGAGACGCCTCGCGTGGTGACGTCGCGCTTCGACCACGAAGACGGCTACACCTTCGAGCGAGCAATGGCCACCGGTGCCTACGAGGGCCTCAAGACCGCCCTCACCAAGACGCCGTCCGAGGTTCACGACGAGGTGCGCAACGCCACCGTTCTGGGCCGCGGAGGCGCAGGCTTCCCCGCGGGTGTCAAGTGGGGCTTCATGCCTCCCACCGTTTGGCCCCGCTATCTGGTCGTGAACGGCGACGAATCCGAGCCAGGCACCTACAAGGACCGCCTGCTCATGGAGCGCGACCCCCACCAACTGATCGAGGGTTGCCTCATCGCCTGCTACGCCGTGGGCCTGTCGCAGTGCTTCTTATATGTGCGCGGCGAGATGCCCCTGGCACACGAACGGATCGCCCAGGCACTCAACGACGCATATGCCGCCGGGTTCGTCGGCAAGAACATCCTGGGCACCGACTTCAGCGTCGACATCATTCTCCACTGGGGCGCGGGCGCCTATGTCGTCGGTGAGGAAACGGCGCTCATCGAATCGCTCGAAGGCAAGCGAGGCATGCCGCGCCTGAAGCCGCCCTACTTCCCAGCGGCCATCGGCTTGTACGGGCAACCGACGATCGTCAACAACGTCGAGACGTTGTCGAACCTGCCCTGGATCCTCAACCACGGCGCCACCGCGTACACCGCCATCGGCACCGAGACCTCGCCCGGAACCCGCATGGTGGCCGTGTCCGGCCACGTCAAGCGCCCGGGCGTCTACGAGATCGTCAACGGCACGACGACGTTCCGCGACCTGATCTATGGCGACGACTACTGCCAGGGCATGCTCGAGGGCCGCGAACTGAAGGCCTTCGTGCCGGGCGGCGGCAGCGCCCCCTGGTTCACTCCAGAACAGCTCGATATTCCGTTCGAGGGCCGCGAAGCCGGTGCTGCTGGTTCGATGCTGGGTTCGGGCGCCGTGATGGTGATGGACGACACAACCGACATCCCCACAGCCGCTTTGTCGCTGACACGCTTCTACGCCCACGAGTCATGCGGCAAGTGTGTTCCGTGCCGCGAGGGCGGCACCTGGCTGGAGAAGATCCTCACGCGAATCGTGCGGGGCCACGGCACCCGCCGCGACCTCGACCTGTTGCTCGAGGTCGGTGAGAGCATCTGTCCCGGCGACTTCCCGCACGCGTCCAGCTCGAAGCTGGGCCTCGAGGCGCAGCCCTTCCCGTACAAGATGACGACCATCTGCTTCGTCGGCCCGTCGGCCTTTGCCCCGGTCCATTCGGCTCTCACTCTGTTCCGTGAAGAGTTCGAGGCCAAGCTGCTGCCCGACGACGCCGTTTCGCCCAACTCGGTTCCGGTCGCCATCGGCGCCAAAGCACACGCTGGGGAGGCCTCGCGATGAGCGATGCAGTCGAAGCTACGCCAGGTGTTGCCGTCACCATCAACGGGGTCGAGGTCGTCGCCAAACCGGGCGAGCTGGTCATCGAGGCTGCCGAGCGAAACGGCACCTACATCCCCCGGTTCTGCTACCACCCGCGCATGAGCTCGGTGGGCATGTGCCGCCAGTGCCTCGTCAACATCGACACCGGACGTGGTCCGGGCCTGCAGCCCTCGTGCATGATTTCGGTGTCGGACGGAATGGTCGTCGACACCGAGTCTGAAAGCGTCAAGCGAGCCCAAGAGGGCATCCTCGAGCTGCTGTTGGTGAACCACCCGCTCGACTGCCCGGTCTGTGACAAGGGTGGCGAATGCCCCTTGCAGGATCAGACGCTGGCCTTTGGTCCCGGCGAGTCGCGCTTCGTCGAAGAAAAGCGGCATTACGAGAAGCCGATTCCGATCAGCGACCTGGTCTATCTCGACCGCGAGCGCTGCATCCTGTGCGACCGCTGCACGCGCTTCGCGCGCGAGGTGGCCGGCGACCCCCTGATCAGCTTCATGCAGCGGGGGAACCAGACCCAGGTCCTGACCTTCCCCGACGATCCGTTCAATTCGTACTTCTCTGGCAACACCGTGCAGATCTGCCCGGTGGGTGCCCTCACGGCCAAGCCCTACCGCTTCCGGGCCCGGCCATGGGACCTCGCCGAGGTCGAATCCACCTGCACCACCTGTTCGGTTGGTTGTCGGGTGGCCGTGCAGTCCAGCCGCAACGAACTGCTGCGCTATCAGGGCGTCGACATCGAGTCGGTCAACCACGGCTGGCTCTGCGACAAGGGCCGTTTCGGGTTCGAGGCTGTCAACTCCGATCAGCGCCTGACACAGCCCTATGTTCGCAACGGTGCCAACGACGCAGAGTTGGTGGGCACAGACTGGAACTCGGCGCTCGACGCCGCCGCCGAGGCCCTGCGTGCCGCAAACGGGTCGGTCGGTGTCATCGGCGGCGCCCGTCTGTCCAACGAGAACGCGTACGCGTGGTCGAAGTTCGCCCGCACGGTGCTCGACACCAACAACGTCGATGCCCAGCTGGGCGACGGCCTGACCGCCGAGATGTTGCTGGCACTCCCGCGAGCCACCATCAACGAGGCCGCTTCTGCCGACCACGTCCTGTTGCTGGGGCCAGACCTCAAAGAAGAGCTTCCGGTCCTGTACCTGCGGCTGCGCGGAGCATCCGAGAACGCCACCAAGCTGGTCGAGCTGGCACCGGTTCCGACAGGGCTCACCAAGTACGCAAAGGTCGCTCACACATACCGGCCGGGCGAGTTGGCACATGCGGTCAACGAGCTGATGGCGGGTCCGCTGGGCCAGGAAATGGCGTCTGGCCGCACCGTGGTCGTGGTCGGGCGCCCGTCGTTGGCCGACTCGTCGGCCGAGGTCGAGCAGGCCGTCGCTGTGCTGCTCGAGAAGCTGCCGGAGGCCACGTTCCTGCCCGTCCTGCGGCGCGGCAACGTGTTCGGCGCCATCGACATGGGCTTGGCACCGGGCCTGCTGCCCGGGCGCATCGCCAACGACGAGGCCGGCCGCCAGTGGTATGCATCCAAGTGGTCGAATGTCGCTGCCAACCAGGGCATGGACACCATCGCGATGCTCGAGGCTGCGGCGTCGGGCCGACTTCACACATTGCTTCTCATCGGGTCCGACCCGCTGTCCGATGTCCCCGATCGCGACCTGGTCGAGCGTGCGTTTGCCGGAGTCGCCGAGGTCATCGCGGTCGACACCTTCGCCAACGCGTCGGTAAGGCGGGCCGGGGTGGTCTTGCCGACTTCGACGTTCGCCGAAGCGGGCGGCACCACCACCAACATCGAGGGGCGCGTCAGCACCCTCGGATACATGGTGACCGCGCCGGGTACGGTTCGCGACGATTGGACGATCGCAGCCGAGCTGGCCTGGCGTCTGGGCTCTGACCTGCACCTCGAGTCGCTGCAAGACATTTGGGACGAGATCGAGGCGCTGGCCCCCAGCCACTTCGGTTGCACCGCCGAACTGCTCGCTGCCGACAGCGAGGGTGTGCTGGTGCCTCTGCCCAAGCCTGCGGCCCCCGAAACCGAGGTCGAGCCGGTCGCCGAGGCATCACCAGCCGACGACGATGACACCACTGCGGACGCAGCCACCGAGGCAACAGACGATGCCGACGAAGCGGCCGAACCTGTCGGCGTAGCTGTCCCTGACTTTGTCGGCTGGGCCGCTCCGGCGCTGGCCGCACCGCCCGCGGTCGACGGTTATTCCCTGAGGCTCGTGGCTCGCCGGCGCTTGTACGACCTGGCCACCCACACAGCCATGTCGCCCAGCATGGCCAACATGGCCCAAGACGCGGTCCTCAAGCTGCATCCCGCCGAGTTGTCCGGCCTCGGCATCGACAGCGGTTCACGGGTCAACGTCACCTCGTCGAGAGGCACCACGGTGCTGGCCATCTCGGCCGATTCGTCCGTGCCGCGCGGCGTGGCATTCATGGGCTTCAACCAGCCAGGGGTATCGGCTGCAGATCTGATCAGCTCCGAAACCACGGTCACCGAGATAAGGATCGAGACCCGATGACCGTCTTGCGACTCGACCGGGAGGCCCGCCGTGTTCGGTGATCCGCTGTTCACAGACGGAGTCGACGGCTGGGATGTCGTCATCATGGGCGGCAAGGTCGTCATCGCCTTTGTGTTCTTGCTGGTGGCCACCATGTTCATGGTGTGGTTCGAACGCAAGGTCGTGGGCGACATGCAGAACCGCATCGGCCCCAACGTCGCTGGGCCATGGGGCCTGCTGCAGACGTTCGCCGACGGTGTGAAGTTCTTCTTCAAAGAAGACCTCAAGCCCGCCAACTCCGACCCGTTGGTGTTCCGGTTGGCGCCATATCTGTCTGCGGTCACCGCCTTCCTGGCCTTTGCAATCGTGCCCATAGGCGGCGTATTCACCGACGGACGTAACGGCACCATCAGCATCGGCGGACGCGAGACGTTCGTGCAGGTGGCCGATCCGCCCATCGGCATCTTGTTGCTGCTTGCTGTGTCATCGATCGCCGTATACGGAATCATGCTCGCAGGTTGGTCGTCGGGTTCGAAGTACCCGCTGCTGGGCTCGGTGCGTGCCTCGGCACAGGCGATTTCCTATGAAGCCGCTCTGGGCATGTCGGTCGTTGCGGTGGTGCTGCTGTCGGGCACCTTGTCGACCCACGGCATCGTCCTCGAGCAGGCCGGCGGAATCCGGTCGTGGTTCTTCCTGGCCAGCGGCATCATCCCATTCGTCGTGTTCCTCATCGCCGCCACCGCCGAGCTGAACCGCCCGCCCTTCGATCTCGTCGAGGCCGAACAAGAACTGGTAGGCGGCTTCCACACCGAGTACTCGTCGATCCGTTTCGCCCTGTTCTTCCTGGCCGAGTTCATGAACGTCATCACGATGTCGGCCATCATGGTCACCTTGTTCTTCGGCGGCCCCGCCGGCCCGATCTTCTTCGGGCTCGATTGGTTGTGGCCCACCGTCTGGTTCTTCGCCAAGGTGCTGGTGTTCCTGTTCGTGTTCGTCTGGTTCCGCGCCACCCTTCCCCGGCTGCGCTACGACCAGCTCATGCACCTTGGCTGGAAAGTGCTGATCCCGATGATGCTCGGGTGGCTGCTCGTCCGGGCGGCGATCCTGCAGCAGCAAGAGGGCAACATCGACGCCGTTGTCGCAATCGTCGTGGGCGTCATCTTGGCGGTGGGTGCAACGGCGCTGCTGACAGCAGCATTCGCCGCCGGTGACCGGGCTTACGAACGCGACAACGCTGTCAAAGACGAGGTCGGAGGCTGATCATGGGCATGCTCGACTACGTCAGGGGTTTCAAGGTCACCTTCGACCGCCTCTTCGAAGAGCGCGTCACCACCGAATACCCGAAAGAGAAGCGGCCCAAGCCAACGCGCTTTCACGGCCGCCATGTCCTCAACCGCTACGAGGACGGCATGGAGAAGTGCATCGGTTGCGAACTCTGCGCCGGTGTGTGTCCTGCCAAGTGCATCTACGTACGAGGCGCCGACAACCCCATCGACGACCCGGTCTCGCCCGGCGAACGCTACGGATACGTCTACGAGATCAACTACCTGCGCTGTATCCACTGCGACCTGTGCGTAGAGGCGTGTCCAACCGGCGCCATCACCGAGTCCAAGCTGTTCGAGTTCTCCTTCACCAACCGCGCCGACGCCATCTACACAAAGGCCGAACTGGTCGTAGACGACAACGGCCAGCCCAAGCGCCAGCCGTGGGAGCTTTGGCACGACGGTGACGGCGACAACCTGTCTGGCTGGCTGAGGGCGACATCGCCTTCGGGACGTGCCAGCTACGAGGGTGTCGTGGGCTGGAGCGGCGACCTGGGTGCAGGCGTCAGGGCTCCTGAGGCCGGCCAGTCAGCGTCGGCAGGCGAGTCGAAGGGCCACCAATGATCGACCTCATCGTTTTCATCGTCGCCGCCGCGATCTGCCTGGTTGGCGCCGTCGGCGTCATCTTGGCCAAGAACCCGGTGCACTCGGCGCTGATGCTCGTCATGACCTTGTTCGGAATTGCCGTGCACTTCGTGGCCCAGGAGGCGCACTTTCTGGCCGCGGTGCAGGTCATCGTCTACGCCGGTGCCATCGTGGTGATGTTCCTGTTCGTCATCATGTTGTTGGGCGTCGACATCGAGACCAAGCTCGAGCTACAGGTCATGCCCACACAGAAATACGCCGCCGGCCTGTTCGCGCTCGCGGGGCTGGGGGTGCTGGGTTTCCTGATCGTGCGCGAGCTCGACCCGATCTCGCCGGTCGCCGCCGGAACCGCCATCTCCGAAGATGTCGCCGACGTCAAGCAACTGGCCTATTCGCTGTTCGACCAGTACGTGTTCGCCTTCGAGCTGACCTCCGTCCTGCTGATCGTGGCGGTGATAGGCGCCGTGATCTTGTCTCGCAAGCCGCGGCCCGAACTCGAGGAACCCTCTGGAGGTGAGTCCTGATGGAGGTCACGAGTAACTGGTACCTCGTCCTCGGGGCGCTGCTTTTCATCATTGGTGGTGTGGGCCTGCTGATACGCCGCAACCCGCTGGTGATGCTGATGTGCGTAGAGCTGATGCTGAACGGCATCAACCTGTCGTTCGTCGCCTTCTCTCGAATGCTGAACGACGTAGCGGGGCAAACCGTGGTGTTCTTCGTCCTGGTCATAGCCGCGGCCGAGGTCGTGGTTGGCTTGGGGCTGGTGGTGGCCATCTTGCGCCGCCAACCCGGCGCTACGGCCGACGATCTGAACCTGATGAAGGGGTAGGGGAGTGCTCGAACTCATCTGGCTCGTTCCGGCGCTGCCACTCGCCGGATTCCTCACCCTGGTCGTATTTGGCCGTCGGCTGGGCGAACCCCTGGCGGGTTGGCTGGCCACAGCAGCCGCGGCCGGCTCGTTCCTGGCCACGGTGGTGGTGTTCGTCGGCCTGCTCGGCGAAGACGGTCACAGCCGCCAGTTCGAGCAGGTCTTGTTCGACTGGCTTCCCGTCGGCTCGCTCAACGTCGAGGCCGGTTTCCTCGTCGACCCGCTGTCGATCACGATGGCGCTGTTCATCACCGGCGTCGGCAGCCTGATCCACCTCTATTCGATCGGCTACATGCACGGAGACGAGAAGTTCTCGAAGTTCTTCGTGTACCTCAACCTGTTCTTGTTCTCGATGCTGATGTTGGTATTCGGGAACAACCTCATCGTCACCTTCCTGGGCTGGGAGGGTGTGGGCGCGTGCTCGTACTTCCTGATCTCGTTCTGGCACACCCGCGAGTCTGCGGCGGTTGCGGGCAAGAAGGCCTTCGTCACCAACCGCGTCGGCGACTGGGGCTTCATGGTGGGAACGTTCCTGCTTTGGACCACCATCGGCACCGTCACCTACGCCGAGATCGGCCCGGCGGCCCACGAGCTGTCGAGCACCACGGCCACTGCCGTTTCGCTGCTGTTCCTCGTGGCCGCAGCCGGCAAGTCGGCCCAGCTGCCTTTGTATGTGTGGCTTCCCGACGCCATGGAAGGCCCCACGCCGGTTTCGGCGCTGATCCACGCGGCCACCATGGTCACCTCCGGCGTCTACCTGTTGGTGCGCCTCAACCCGGTACTCACCGATGACGCCCTCACCGTCGTCGCAATCGTCGGTGCCGCAACGGCGCTGTTCGCGGCGCTGTCCGCTGTGGCCCAGCACGACATCAAGAAGGTGCTGGCCTACTCGACGGTCAGCCAGCTCGGCTACATGTTCCTGGCCATCGGCTCGGGCGCCTATGTGGCAGCGATCTTCCACGTCATCACCCACGCGTTCTTCAAGGCCCTCCTGTTCCTCGGATCGGGATCGGTCATCCACGGGATGCACGACGAGCAGGACATGCGCAAGATGGGCGCGTTGCGCGCCCTCATGCCCATCACGGCGGGCACCTTCATCGTCGGCTGGCTGGCCATCGCCGGTGTGCCACCGTTCAGCGGATTCTGGTCAAAGGACGAGATCTTGCTCGCAGCGTGGGAGAAGTCGCCGGTGCTGTGGGCCGTCGGCCTGGTCACAGCGCTGCTCACCGCCTATTACATGAGCCGCCAGGTGTTCCTGGTGTTCTTCGGCAAGGCACGCTGGTCCGATGAGGGCGATCACGCCGTACATCCACACGAGTCGCCTTGGACGATGTGGACCCCGCTTGCCGTGCTGTCCGTGGCTGCGGTCGCCGGCGGTGCGCTGAACCTGCCTCTGGTCAAAGACTGGCTGGTGCTCGAGCACTTCCTCGAGCCGGTCTTCGAACACGGCCACCTGCACCACTTCACCTCGTCCACCGGCACCAAGGTCGGCCTGGCGGTGGTGTCGGTCGTCGCCGGCCTCATCGGCATCGCCTTTGCAGCCCGGGCCTGGCTGCAACACAAGGTCAACACCGACAAGCTCGAGCCCAAGTTCCTCGAGAACGCCATGTATGTGGACGCCACCTACGCCAAGGTCGTCGGCGGCCCTGGCCAAAAAGGCTTCGACCTCTTGGCCGCTTTTGATCGCAACGTCGTCGACGGCGCGGTCAACGGCGCCGGGCGTGTTGTGCAGACGGTCGGACGATTCATCCAGCCGGCCCAGAGCGGCTACGTGCGCCAGTACGCGATTGGTATCGCGCTGGGCGCCCTCGCCCTGGTCATCTGGCTCATGACAGGGGCGGTGTGATGTCGCAGATGTCCATGCTCGCATCATCCACAGGCGCCTCAATGCCTGTGCTGACGTGGCTGATACTCACACCAGCGGTCGGGGCGGCGTTGATAACCCTCCTGCCCAAGAACCTGCCTGGAGTACATCGCCAGATCGGCGTGTTGTTCTCGGCGGCCGCCGGTGCGCTGTCGATCTATCTGGCGGTGAAGTTCGACACCCATGCCGGGGGCTTCCAGTTCGAGTCGATTCGCGAGTGGATTCCTTCGCTGGGCATCTCGTGGCACCTGGGCGTCGATGGCATCTCGTTGTGGCTGGTGGTGTTGACGGGTCTGATCTTCCCGATCGTGTTGGCCGGCATCGACCCTCACGGCGACGAGAAGCCCTACACCGCGTGGATGTTGATGCTTCAGGCGGGCTCGTTCGGCGCGTTCTTGGCCCTCGACCTGTTCATGTTCTTCATCTTCTTCGAGATCGTTCTGGTCCCGATGTACATGTTGATTGCAGGCTGGGGTTACGCCGACCGCAAGTACGCCGCCACCAAGTTCTTCCTCTACACCATGTTCGGCTCGGCGCTGATGCTGGTGGCGATGTTGACCCTGGTGTCGCTGTCGGCCGACCACGGCGGGCTCACCTTCGATCTGGTCGCCCTTGCCGAGCGTCAGGCGTTGGGGGTCAACACCGCCCGCTGGCTGTTCCTGGCCTTCGCCCTGGCGTTTGCCATCAAGGTTCCGGTTGCGCCGATCCACACCTGGCTACCCGATGCTCACACCCAGGCGCCCACGGGTGGCTCTGTCATCCTGGCTGCCGTCATGCTGAAGCTGGGCACCTACGGCCTGTTGCGCTTCGGGCTGTATCTGTTCCCGGAGGCTTCGGTCTATTTCGCCCCGCTGCTGGTGACGTTGGGTGTGATCGGGATCATCTACGGAGCCATAGTCGCCACCGTCCAAGGCGATCTCAAGCGACTGGTCGCCTACTCCTCGGTGGCCCACATGGGCTTCATCGTGCTCGGCACGTTTGCGTTCACCACCCAGGGCATTTCGGGTGGCGTGCTGCAGATGGTCAACCACGGCATCAGCACCGGCGCCCTGTTCATCCTGGTAGGCATGATCTACGAGCGGCGCAAGACCCGCGCCATCGACGAGCTCTCGGGCATCCAGAAGGCCGCACCTGTGTTGGCCGGTGTCTTCACGGTTTCGATGCTGTCGTCGGTGGGCCTGCCGGGCCTGAACGGCTTCGCGGGCGAGTTCTTGATCCTCATCGGTTCGTTCGAGACGCGTCGTTGGTGGACCGTCGTGGCTGCTGCCGGCGTGATCCTCGCTGCCCTGTACCTGCTGTGGGCCTATCAGCGGGTGTTCCACGGTGAACCCACAGACGCCGACATGGAAACGCCCGAACTCAAGAAGGGCGAGGCCCTGCTGATGGTGCCGTTCATCGCGGCCATGGTCTTCCTGGGTGTCTACCCGCAGCTCCTGCTCGAGCGCATCGAGCCCAGCGTCGACGTTCTCGTGACACACCTCGAGACCTACACCGACTACGAGCGGCCCGAAGAAGTGGTCGTGGTGCCCGCCGACGGTGAGCACTCCGACGACTCAGATCACGCCGGCACCGAGTCCGAGGAGGAGGGTCACTGATGTTCGCCCAACTCAGCACATTCGATGCCCCCTCGGTCGACTGGTTCGCCCTGGCGCCCCAGATCATCCTCGTGGGTGCGGCGCTGTTGATCATGCTGATCACAGCCCTGTCGGCCCGACCCGTTCCCGGATGGTTCTCGACCGGGCTCACCGTCATCGCCGGTGTGGCTTCGGTCATCGTGGCCATGGTGTTGTGGAACGACGTGCGCGACGAGGGCGCCTATTCCACAGTCGCCGGAGCCATAGGCGTAGACGGGTTCTCGCTGTTCTTCACGGTCTTGGTGTCGTTGGGCCTGATCGCGACCGCTCTCGTCGGCGACTCGTATCTCCGGCGCGAGCACATGGCCGCACCCGAGTTCCACGCCCTGTTGCTCAGTGCATCCACCGGTGCCATCGTCATGGCCTCGGCCAACGACCTGGTGGTCATGTTCATCGGCCTCGAGTCGTTGTCGATCGGTCTCTATGTGTTGGCGGCCATGCAGTTCCGCAGGCCACAGGGCCGCGAAGCTGCCATGAAGTACTTCGTGTTGGGAGCGTTCTCCAGCGCATTCCTGCTGTACGGCATAGCCCTGGTCTATGGCTCGACCGGCTCGACCAACCTGGTCGTCGTGCGCGATGCCACCAGCACGCTAGGCAACCTCATCTCGCCGAACGAGCTCTTGGTCGTCGGTATAGCCCTGTTGCTGGTGGGCTTCGCCTTCAAGATCGCGGCCGCACCGTTCCACTTCTGGGCTCCCGATGTCTACGAGGGATCGGCCAGCCCGGTGTCTGGCTTCATGGCCTCGGTCGCCAAGGCCGCCGCCTTCGCCGCCCTTCTGAGGGTCATCGTCGTGGCCATGGGCGCCAACGACGGCGATTGGGCCATCCCGCTGGCCGTTCTGTCCGCAATATCGATCATCGTCGGCGCAGTGATGGCGATCTCGCAAAACGACGTCAAACGTATGCTTGCCTTCTCGTCGGTGGGTCACGCGGGCTACGTGTTGGTGGGTGTCCAGACCGCCACTGCCGAGGGCATGTCGTCTGCGCTGTTCTATCTGTTCGTTTACACGTTCATGGTCATCGGCAGCTTTGCCGTCGTCAGCGTTCTCGGCTGGGACGGTGGGCATCCCATCGAGCGCTACGAGGGGCTCGCCAAACGTCGCGCCTGGTTGGCCGGCGCGTTCACCGTGTTCTTGCTGGCACAGGCCGGTGTGCCCTTCACAGCCGGTTTCGTGGCCAAGTTCCTGGTCATCAAGTCGGCCGTGGCCGACGAGGTCTACTGGCTGGCCGTCCTGGCCATGGTCGCCTCGGTCATCACCGCGTTCATGTACCTGCGCATCGTGATGTCGATGTGGATGCGAGACGCCGACGTCGACGGTGCACCCGTGCTGTCGATCAGCCCGGCTACGGCCTTTGTCCTGGCCGCCACCGTCGCCGTGACGTTGGTCTATGGCGTCGTCCCCGACTCGCTCATCGAGTTCGCCCGCGACGCCGTACCCGTGCTGGTGGCCGGCGGCTGATGTCTCGGGTTCTTCCGGCAGACGGGCCGTCTGAGGCTGCTCGCCTGTCGGAATTTCGGTACAAGCCACACCGTCGCACCAGCTTTGTCGGGGCCTTGTCGAACACAATGTTCCGTAGGGCCCTTGGCCTCTAGTAGCTTGGTGGAGTCGGCATCCCCACCAGAGGCGAGAAGAGGGGTTTGCTGGCTCGTGAAAACGATCACTAGCCTCTCCTGCCGTGTCCGAACTCGTCCGTAGCTACCTAGTCGTCGCTCTCTTCGGCATTGCTGCCGTTGGCATGGTGGCGTTCATGCTCGGTCTCGCCCGCTTCTTGCGGCCGACCCGCCCTACAAGGCAAAAGCTCATCGCCTACGAATCGGGCGTAGATCCCTCGGGTAGCGAGTGGGTCCAGAGCCAGATCCGTTATTACGTCTTTGCGGTCTTGTTCGTGATCTTCGACGTCGAGGCCGTGTTCATCTTCCCGTGGGCCATCGGCCTCGAGGATTACGGCCTGTTCGGGCTCGTCGAGATGGCGATCTTCATAGCCATCTTGGCCCTCGGCCTCGGCTACGCATGGCGCAAGGGAGTACTTCGATGGGCCTAGTCGAAAAGGGCTGGAACAAGGGCCCCATCCAAAAGCTGCTCAACTTCGGGCGCTCTCGCTCGATGTGGGTTTACCAGTGGGGTCTGGCCTGCTGCGCCATCGAGATGGGTGCTGCGTTCGGTTCGCCGCGCTACGACGTCATGCGCCTGGGCGTCATCCCGTTCCCGGCGAGCCCCCGCCAGGCCGACCTCGTCGTCATCTCGGGCACGGTCACCGACAAGATGGCGCCGGTCATTCTGCGTCTGTACGAGCAGATGCCCGAGCCCAAGTACGTCATCTCGATGGGCTCTTGTGCCAACAGCGGCGGCCCCTACTGGGACAGCTACTCGGTAACCAAGGGTGTCGATCAGATCATCCCCGTCGACGTCTACGTGCCCGGTTGCCCACCGCGGCCCGAGGCGCTGCTCGAGGGCATCGTGTTGTTGCAGGACCGGATCCTGAACGAGGACATGGGCGAGAAGTGGCGCGGCGATCCAATCGTCGTCGCCGAGTGAGGAAACAGTGGCCGACGAGACCACCGAAACCGAAAACCCAGAACCCGTCACCGACGAGCTTCGCGACAGCATCGTGGCGCGCCTCACCGAGGCGCTCGGCGACGGTGTGCTCGCCAGCCATGTCATCCCCGGAACCGACGTTTGGATCAGGGTTGCAGCCAACCGCTGGCAAGACGCCGGACGCGCCCTCGAGAACATGGGCTTCACCTATTTCGGCTTCCTTTCGGTGATCGACTGGATGATCGCCCCCGAGGGCCGTTATGAAGACACCGAGTTCGACGTCGTAGAAGGTGAAGAGTCGGGCTCGAAGCTGCCCGACGGCACCGGCTACGCGGGTGGCGACACCAGATTCCAGGCCTTCGCCCGGGTGCACTCGATCGCCGAAGGTGTCGGCGTGACCCTCAAAGCCGACATCGACGACTCGATGACGATCGACACCTGGACGGGCGTCTTTGCCGGCGCCGACTGGCACGAGCGCGAGGCTTGGGAGATGTTCGGCGTGACCTTCACCGGGCACCCGCGCTTGCGTCACCTCTACCTGCCGACCGAATTCGAGGGCCACCCGCTTCGCAAGGACTTCCCGTTGCTGGCGCGGGTCGTGAAGCCCTGGCCCGGAGTGGTCGACATCGAAGAGATTCCCGAGCACCTCGAGGAACAACTCGAAGCCGAAGTGATGGCTGCATTCGAAGCGGAGGGCGGAGCATGACCGCAACTTCTGAACACCAGCAGCTGGCCTACATAGCCACACAGGCCGCCGAGGCCCGGGTCAATGTCGAACTCGACACGGGCGACATGACCCTCAACATCGGCCCGCAGCATCCGGCCACCCACGGCACGCTGCGCATCGCGGTGCAGCTCGAT
This sequence comes from Acidimicrobiales bacterium, assembly GCA_041394185.1. Taxonomy (NCBI): domain Bacteria; kingdom Bacillati; phylum Actinomycetota; class Acidimicrobiia; order Acidimicrobiales; species Acidimicrobiales bacterium. Next base: position 737,237 of record JAWKIQ010000002.1, on the reverse strand, counting down.
GGTGAGCTGGTCGTCAAGGCCGACCCCATCCCCGGCTACATGCACCGCGGCTACGAAAAGCTCGCCGAGGTCCGCACATACCCTCAGGTCACAACCCTCATCAACCGCATCGACTGGGTCGGCAACTTCGCCAACGAGGTTCCGTTCGTCCTGGCCGCCGAGCAGTTGATGGACGTCGAGGCACCGCCCCGAGCCCAGTGGATCAGGGCGATCCTGTTCGAGATGTCGCGCATAGCCAACATTTCGCTGTTCCTCGGCGACATGGGCGTTCAGGTCGGCGCACTCACCCCGGTGTTCTTCGCATTCCGTGATCGCGAGCGCGTCCTGAACCAGATCGAGGCGGTCACCGGTGGCCGATTCCATCCCAACTTCGACCGCATCGGTGGTCTGAAGGACGACCTTCCCAAGGGCTGGATCGCCGAGACCAAGGACTGCATGGACAAGATGCGGACCTTCTGCGACGAGATCGAGGACCTGCTGATGGGCAACCCGGTCTTTCAGCAGCGCTGCCGCGGCATCGGCGTCATCCCCAAAGACGTCGCCCTCGAATACGGTCTCTCCGGTGCCAACCTCCGGGCATCGGGTGTCGACTGGGACCTTCGCCGCGACGTTCCGTCGCCGCTGCCCTACGACAAGATCGACTGGAAGGTCTGGACCCACCCGGACGGCGACTCGTTCGCCCGCTACTGGGTCCGCCTGCAGGAAACCCGCGAAGCGACCTACATCGTCGACAAGCTGCTCGACAGCTTGCCCAGCGGCCCGATCATGGCCAAGGTCCCCCGCATCATTAAGGTGCCCGAGGGTGAGGCCTACGTCTCGACCGAGAACCCTCTCGGCGAGATGGGCTACTACATCGTCTCGAAAGGCGATCTGGGACCGTTCCGGGTCAAGATCCGCACGCCGAGCTTCAACAACATCTCGATCACGTCTTGGGTGATGCGAGGCGTGTACGTCCCAGACGTCATCACGATCCTCGGCTCGCTCTACTTCATTCTGGGAGACATCGATCGATGATCGCCGATGTCAGTTTCTGGATCTTCTCCGACTACGCCGTGTCGACGGCGATCAAGCTCGGCGTGGTGCTCGGCGTCATACCGCTGACCTCGCTGATCCTGGTCTACGTCTTCTTGTTCAAGATGATGGCGTTCATGCAGAGCCGTCTGGGCCCCATGGAAGCCGGCCCCCACGGCACGTTGCAGCTCATCGCCGAGGCCATCAAGTTCCTGCAAAAGGAAGACATCCACCCCGACAACGCCGACAAGCACGTGTTCGCGCTGGCGCCGGTGGTGGTCCTCATGTCGACCTTCCTGCTGTACGTCATCTTGCCTGCGGGCCCCGATCTGGTGGTCGAGAACCTCGACACGGGCATCTTCTATGCCATGGCGGTGTCGTCGTTGTCGGCTCTGGGCGTGCTCATGGCCGGCTGGGCGTCTGCCAACAAATACGCACTGCTCGGCGGCCTGCGCGCTGCAGGCCAGCTGATCGCCTATGAGCTGCCGCTGGTTCTGGCCGTCGTCGGCGTGGTGATTCAGGCCGAGACCCTGTCGTTGCAGGGCATCGTCCACGCCCAGGCCAACTGGGAGATCTTCGGCTGGGACGCCGGCATGCCCTTCATCTTCACCCAGGGCATCGGGTTTGCGATCTTCATGATCGCCGCCCAGGCCGAGCTCACCCAGACACCCTTCGACATGCCGGTCGCCGAGACCGAGCTGGTCGGCGGTTTCCACATCGAGTACACGGGCTTCAGGTTCCTGCTGTTCTTCATGGCCGAGTTCGGCACCGCATTCGCCTTCGCCTCTATCGCTTCGGTGTTGTTCCTCGGCGGTTGGGCGCTGCCGTTCGTCGACCCCAACGCAAACTGGCTCAACATCGTCGGGCCTGGGGTCATGCTGGCCAAGATCATGCTGCTGTCCTTCCTGATCTTCTGGGTTCGTTTCACCTACCCCAGACTTCGCGAAGACCAGCTCCAGAAGTTCGCGTGGAAGGTCCTCATCCCCCTCGCCCTCGTAAACATCGTGCTCACCGGCGTGTTCAAGGTGGCGTTCTAGATGGCAAACATTTCCGGATACTTCAAAGGCCTCGGGGTCACGGCGCGCACCGCTGTTCGCACCATGTTCCCGGACGGACCGGCCAAGCCGCCGTCGCCCGTCAAGGGTGCGGTCACCGTGCAATACCCGCACGAGAAAGAAGAGCCGACGCCCCGAGCCCGTGGCGTCATCTCTTTGCACGAAGAGAACTGCACCGCGTGCATGTTGTGCAGCCGTAGCTGCCCCGACTGGTGCATCTACATCGAGGGTCACAAGGTCAAGGCGCCGCCGCGCCGCGCGGGCGGCAAGCCCCGCACGGTCAACAAGCTCGACCGCTTCGACATCGACTACTCGCTTTGTATGTACTGCGGTATCTGCGTCGAGGTGTGCCCGTTCGAAGCGCTCTTTTGGACCCCCGAGTACGAGTACAGCGAACCGCGCATCGCAGACCTGCTGCACGACAAGCGGCGCCTCGGCGAGTGGTTCGATACGGTTCCCGACTTCGAGGCCTACGAGGCGGGGTCGGAGATGAAGGTCAAGAAGGTGCCGCGCTGATGGTTGCCCAGAACATCGCATTCGGCATCATCGCCGCTGTCGCCGCGGTCAGCGCGCTGCGCATGGTCACCACCAAGAACGTCGTTCACGCGGCCCTCTACCTGGTGGCGGTGCTGGCCAGCCTCGGCGCTCTGTACATCCTTCTCACTGCCGAGTTCGTCGCCACGACCCAGTTCCTCGTGTACATCGGCGCAGTGATGGTGTTGTTCTTGTTCGGCGTCATGCTCACCCGCGCCCCCATGGGCCAGACCACGTCGCTCACCACCTCTTCGTGGCCCATCGGTCTGGGTGTGGCCGCAATGCTCGGCGCAGTGCTCGTCTATTCGCTGATCGATCAGTTCGGTACCGACGAGTTGCCCAACGACCCTGTGGTGTTTCGAACCCGCGATGTGGGCGACGAGATCTTCAGCACCTACCTGATCGCCTTCGAGGCCGCCTCGGTGCTGTTGCTGGCCGCTCTCATCGGGGCCATCGTCTTGGCCAGGAAGGACTGATCATGCTCGTGAACCAGTTCCTGTTGTTGGGTGCGTTCCTGTTCTGCACCGGCATCTATGGCGTCCTCGCTAGGCGCAACGCCGTGATGGTGTTGATGTCGATCGAACTGATGCTGAACGCCGTCAACATCAATCTGCTGGCGTTCGGCCAGCTCCACGGCGCCGTCGCCGGTCAGGTCTTCGCCCTGTTCATCATCGCCGTGGCCGCGGCCGAGGTCGCCGTCGGTTTGGCCATCGTCCTGCTCATCTATCGCAACCGCTCGAACATCAACGTCGAAGAACTCGACTTGATGCGCGGCTGAGGCACCACCAATGCTCGAAAACGCATACCTGGTCCCACTGCTGCCGGCTGTCTCGTTCCTCATCATCTTGCTGTTCGGCAAGCGGATGAAGGGCGGATCTGCCGTGCACTGGGTAGGCATCACCGCCGTGTCGATCGCGTGGGTGTTGTCGCTCGTGATCGGCGTGCAGTGGATCGACCGCAGCGAGGATGCTGCAGCGGCCGATCACGGCAGCGAGGAGGTCCACTCCGACGAGGGTGACCACTCCGAAGACGGGGACCACTCCGAAGAGACCGACACCCACAGCGACGAAACCGACACCCATGAGGACGGCCTCGGCGTCGTCGGCTCCAGCGGCTTGGGCGACGGCACCCTGCTGGGTGTCGAAGAAGGCGGACATCACGTCGTCGTCGCCGAGCCGGTCATCGAGCAGATCACCTGGTTCCAGAACGGCGGCACCGAGCACAAGATCGGCACCTACGTCGACGGTCTGTCTGCTCTGCTGCTCTTTGTGGTGACCACCATCTCGCTGCTGGTTCACATCTACTCGACCGAGTACGTCAAGGGCGACCGTCGCTACACGCACTACTACGCATTCCTCAGCCTGTTCACGGCATCGATGCTGTTCTTCGTCCTGTCGTCGAGCATCTTGCAAATGATCGTCGGCTGGGAGCTCGTCGGTGTCTGTTCGTTCGGGCTCATCGGCCACTGGTGGGAAGACGGCAGCAACAGCAACGCAGCCCTGAAGGCCTTCCTCACCAACCGCGTTGGCGACATCGGCCTGCTGATCGGCATGATCACGCTGTTCTTCGCGACCGGCACCTTCGACATCTTCGAGATCAACACCCTCATCGCAGACGGCGAGGTCAGGCACTTCCTGCTCATCGTGGCCGCCTCTTGTCTGGTGGCTGCGGTGATGTCCAAGTCGGGCCAGTTCCCGCTCCACACCTGGCTGCCCGACGCCATGGCGGGTCCCACGCCGGTGTCGGCCCTGATCCACGCAGCCACCATGGTCGTGGCCGGCGTGTACATGGTGGCCCGCCTGTACCCGGTCTTCTACGACGGCTTCGCCATCTACAGCTCGTCGATCAACCTGTTGGCCCTGGTCGGTGGTTTCACCGCCCTCATGGCCGCGGCGCTTGCCTTCGTCCAGTGGGACATCAAGAAGGTGCTGGCCTACTCGACCGTGTCGCAGCTCGGCTACATGGTCATGGCCCTGGGCGTCGGCGCGTGGACCGCAGCAGTGTTCCACCTGTTCACCCACGCACTGTTCAAGGCCGGCCTCTTCCTGGGCGCCGGTTCGGTCAGCCACTCGGCCGGCCACACCTTCGACATCCGCAAGTTCGGTGGCCTCAAGAAGCACATGCCGGTCACGTTCTGGACCTTCATCGTGTGTTCGCTGGCGCTAGCCGGCATCTTCCCCCTTGCGGGCTTCTGGTCCAAAGACGAGATCTTGCTAGGTGCCCTGGCCGGCCAGAGCCAGAGTTACCCCCTGATGCTGGTCTTCGGCTGTCTGGTGGCTGCGATGACTGCCGCCTACATGACCAGGGTCATCTGGTACACGTTCTTCGGCGAGTTCCGCGGCGAGCTGCATCACCACGACGATCACGGCGACGCCCACGGCCATGCCGACGCTCACGGCCACGACGACCACGGTCACGACGACCACCACGCCGAGGTTCCCCACGAGTCGCCGAAGGTCATCACCATCCCGCTGATCCTGCTGTCGATCGGAGCTGTGGTGGCGGGCGCCGCGAACCTGCCAGGGCCCGTTGTCGAGGTGTTCGGCGCCGATGGCTTCGCCCACAGACTGCAGACCTATGCCGAGCCGGGCAACTTCCTGGACCCGCTGGGCATCAAGCACCCGGCACCGTCGCTGGCGATGGCGTTGGTGGGTCTGGCGCTGGCCCTTGGCGGCATCATCGTCACCTACCTGTTCTTCTGGAAGAACGCTGGTCCACACGGTCTCACCGAGCGCAACGCACTTGCTCGCCGGGGCCGTACGTTCCTCGAGAACAAGTACTACCTCGATCACCTCTACGAGAACGTCATCGTCGCCGGGGTCAAGTGGCCTCTCGCCAAGGCGGCCTACTGGTTCAACCAGAACGTCCTCGACAAGATCGTCAACACTGCGGGCGAGTCTGCTCGCGATGGCGGAAAGTGGGTCTATACCCACATCGATCAGGCAATCGTCGACGGTGCTGTAAACACCGCAGGCAATGCCGCTGGAGCCTCAGGTGAGGGGCTCCGTGTAACCCAGTCCGGCAAGGTTCAGGGCTACGGCGCACTACTGTTCGGCGCCACCGCTGTCCTGGCCATCATCTTCGTGATCGTCATCTAGGGAGAACTGCTCGAATGGAAGCAACAGGATTCGAGGCATGGGCATTGACCCTCGCCGTCTTCCTACCGCTACTGGGCGCAATCGTCATGATGGCGGTGCCCAAGGAGGACGAGGAGACACACAAGCTCATCGCCCTGGTGACGTCGCTTGCCGCTCTGGCGGTTGGCATCTACGTCTTGGCCCAGTTCGACTACGACCGAACAGGCGAGCTGCAGTTCCTGGTCGACAAGAGCTGGATCGACGTCATCAACAGCCGCTACATCATCGCCCTCGACGGTCTGTCACTGCCGATGTTCGCCCTGTCGCTGGTGGTGGTGCCGTTGTGCATCATCTACAGCTGGGATCACATCCCAGAGCCGGGCAACGCCAAGGCGTTTCTGATGCTCATCCTGGTGCTGGCCACCGGCATGAACGGCACCTTCGTCGCCCAAGACCTCATCTTGTTCTTCGTGTTCTTCGAGGTCGTGCTGCTGCCGATGTACTTCCTCATCGGCGTCTGGGGCGGCCCAGAGCGCAAGTACGCCTCGCTCAAGTTCTTCCTCTACACGCTGTTCGGCTCGGCGCTGATGATCCTCAGCTTCCTGGCGCTGTTCTTCCTCAGCGACGTGCAGACCTTCGACATGCGCATCCTTCCCGAGGCTGCGGCAGGCATCCACAGCACCACCGCCATCTGGATCTTCGGCGGCATGTTCATGGGCTTTGGCATCAAGGTGCCGATGTTCCCGTTCCACACCTGGTTGCCCGACGCCCACACGCAGGCACCCACCGTGGGTTCGGTCATCCTGGCCGCGGTGCTCCTGAAGCTGGGTACCTACGGCTTCATCCGCATCGCCATCCCGATCCTTCCCGGAGCCGCAGCCGAATGGGCACCCTGGATCGGCCTGCTCGCGGTCATCGGCATCATCTATGGCGCCCTCGGCTGTTTGGCCCAGACCGACATGAAGCGCCTCATCGCCTTCTCGTCTGTGGCTCACATGGGTTATGTCATGTTGGGCATCTCGACCCTTACCGACTTCGGCATGAACGCCGCCGTGTTCGGCATGGTCGCCCACGGCCTCATCACCGGCATGCTCTTCTTCGTCGCCGGCTCGGTCAAGGAGCGCTATCACACCCTCGAGATCAGCCGCCTGGGCGGTTTGCTCGTGTCGGCCCCGCGCATGGGCTGGATCCTCGGCTTCACCAGCATGGCGTCGCTCGGTCTTCCGGGTCTGGCCGGGTTCTGGGGCGAATTCCCGGCGATCCTGTCGGCCTATAGCCCCGCTGAGGGCCTGCCGGTCGAGACGTTCCGCACCTACATGGTGATCGCCGCTCTCGGCACCGTGCTGGCCGCCGGCTACCTGCTGTGGCTCTACCAGCGCACCGCATTCGGCGAACCCAAGGACGAATGGAAGGACCACCACATCCACGACGTGGGCACCTTCGAGTGGATCGCGTGGACACCGTTCCTGATCGCCATCGTGGTATTTGGCGTCTACCCGAATCTCCTGTTCTCGGTGACGGACGGCGCTGTTGTCAACATCGCCGAGATCGTCGCCAAGTCGGTCGGAGGCTGATCCATGAGCCTGGCCACATTGCTCGCCTTCGAGAGGCCGCCCATCGATTGGCATGCGATCGCACCCGAACTGACGCTGCTGATCATTGGCAGCCTCATCACGCTCGCCGACATCATCTGGACCGATCGAATCCGTCCCCTGATGCCTACGCTGGCGGGCGCGGGCCTGTTGGCCACACTGGTTCCTGTTCTGACGCTTGCCGTCGACGGCACCGACCGAGCCATGTTCGGTGGCGCCTACGTCATCGACGACATGTCCTTGGTCCTGAAGGCGCTGTTCCTCATCGCCGGTTACGTCATCGTCTTGTTGTCGGTCGACTACATCCGCGACGGTGACTACTACGAGAACGAGTACTACTCGCTGTTGCTGTCGTCGTTGCTGGGCATGGTGCTGATCGCCTCGTCCCGCGATCTCATCACGATGTTCGTGGCGCTCGAGCTGCTGTCGATCCCGGCCTACATGTTGGCCGGCTGGCGCAAGGGCGGTGCCACCTCGAACGAGGCGTCGATCAAGTACTACCTGATGGGCGTGTTTGCGTCCGCGGTGATGCTCTATGGCATGTCGCTGGTGTTCGGCATGACCGGCTCGACCGCCTTCGACGACATTCGTGTCGCCCTGTCGGGCGACGATCCCTCGTCGATGACCATCCTCGGCATCTTGTTCGTGCTGATCGGATTCGGCTTCAAGGTCTCGGCCGTGCCGTTCCACACCTGGGCTCCCGACACATACGAGGGTGCACCCACTCCGGTCACCGCCTTCCTGGCGGTGGCGTCCAAGGCTGCGGGCTTCGTGGCCTTGTTGCAGCTGGTGTACGTAGCCTTCGCTGCCCGCGACGACGTGGTCGAGCCGTTCTTTTGGATCATGGCCGCCCTCACGATGACGGTGGGCAACCTGTTGGCCTTGCGCCAGACCAACATCGTGCGCATGTTGGCCTACTCGGGCGTCGCTCAGGGCGGGTTCATGCTGGCCCCCTTCGCCGTAGCCGGAGACGCCACCGACCAGTCGATCAAGGCTGTGGTGACCTACCTCATCATCTACGCCTTCATGAACCTGGGCGCCTTTGCCGTCGTGCTCGCAGTGGCCGCCAAGACCCGCAGCGGCGAGATTTCGTCCTATGCCGGGTTGTTCCAACGAGCGCCCGGTCTGGCCACGGCCATGACGATCTTCCTGGCCGCTCTGGCTGGTATTCCCCCGGTCGGTGGATGGTTCGCGAAGTTCCTCATCTGGAACGCCCTCATCGACGCCTCGTCCTTGCAGGGCTCGCTGCTGGCCGTGGTGGTGGCCATCAACGCAGTCATCGCCTTCGGGTACTACGGCCGGGTCATGCGTGAGATGTGGATGAACGACGCTCCCGAGTCCGATGGCTCGCGTTTCGTCGTCACGCCGGCACTCACGGCCGCCATCGTGCTGACCATCGTCGCCACGGTCGCCCTGGGCATCTATCCCGAATGGGCCGGCCGCTTCGGCGACATCTCGTCGACCTTGGCGCTGCGTTAGCACTCGATGAGCCCAGCACCGATCCGGTTCGATCGGTTCCAGCACCAGGCGCTGTACGGTCCCAACGGGTTCTACAACCGCGGCGGTGCCGCGGGCGCGGTCAACGACTTTATGACCTCGGTCGAGGCCAGTTCGTCGTTCGCCGAGGCCCTGACGGTCGAGTTGGATGCGTTGTGGCACCGTCTCGGGTGCCCCAACCCCTTCCTGGTGGCCGAGGGCGGCTCGGGCGTCGGGTCTCTTTCACTGCAATGCCTGGCCGCTCGGACCCAATGCCGAGAGGCGCTGCACTGGGTCATGATCGAGACATCGGCTGGCCAGCGCGCGTTGGCGGCCGAGCGCCTCGAGCAGGCAGGGTTGCTCGACGACGGAAAGGTTTCGTATGCCGCCGAGCTGCGGCAGCTGGGCGACGGCCCGTCTGTGCACGCAGTTGTCGCCAACGAGTTGCTCGACAACCTCGCAGTGCGCGTGGTGCGGCGCGACGACCACGACACGTTCAGCGAGCTCTACGTCGACCCCAGCGAACCCTCCATCGAGTCGTGGCAGCGGCTCGCCGACAACGACCTCGTGCGGTGTACCCGCCACGCGACAAACGTGCAGCCGGGCTGCCAGTTTCCGCTGGCCGACCGCGCTGTTGCCTGGACCTGGGCCGCACTGGAACGCCTGGTCGATGGCGGGCAGGCGATCCTCATCGACTATGGCGCCGACACCGCCGAGCTTTCCCAAAGGCCCGAACGTGGCTGGTTGCGGTTCTACAGAGGCCATCAGCGGCGTTCGATTTCCGATGCAACCACCGGCGGCGTCGACATCACCGCCGACGTGCCGTTCGATCAGCTGCCTGGCAAGCCCACCCTGACAAGCCAGCGCCGCTGGCTGATCGAGCGTTTGCCCGAGCTGGCCCGACCCGCCGACATGGGGCAGATGGCCATCACCGACCCGCACGGAATGGGCGGCTTCGTCGTGGCGACCTGGACCAAGGCCTAGCCGCGGGCCTTCTTGTACGCCGCCAGGGTGCGATCACGCGCCTCTGAGTGATCGACGATCGGCCGAGGGTAGTTGTCGCCCAGCCTGACTCCCGCGGCTTCCAGTTCGAGGGGGCCTGCCTCCCACGGAGCGTGGATCGATTGGTCGTCGAGGCTGGCCAGCTCTGGCACCCAACTCCGGATGAACTCGCCGGAGGGGTCGAATCTGCGGCTCTGCGACAGGGGATTCATGATGCGAAAGTAGGGCGCGGCATCGGGGCCCGTGCCGGCGACCCATTGCCAGTTGCCGACGTTCTGCGACAGGTCGTAGTCGACCAGAAGCTCGCGGAAGTGCTGTTCGCCCAGTCGCCAGTCGATCAGCAGGTCCTTCACCAGGAACGATCCTGCAACCATGCGCATCCGGTTCGACATCCAGCCGGTTTCGGCCAGCTGGCGCATGGCGGCATCGACGACCGGATACCCGGTGCGGCCTTGCTTCCAGGCCTCGAGCCCCTCGGCGTCTTGTCGCCACTGGACCCGGTCGTACTCGGGCCGCATTGCCGAGTTGGTCAGCTTGGGGTTCTCCCAGAACAGGTGGGCGTACCATTCGCGCCACGCCAGCTGTCGGATGAAGGCCTCGCGCCCGTGAGATGTGCCGTCGAGTACCTCGATGGCCAGGAGGGGCGACAAGGTCCCGAACTTCAGCGCTGCACCAAAGTGTGACGTATGTGCACCGTCGAGCTCGTTGCGCACATCGTCGTAGGTGTCGACGCGCTCGGCGAACTCGTACAACTGATGAAGCGCCTTGGCCTCGCCTCTACCGGATCGCTCGGCCGCCGGAGCCTGCAGGCCGTCGCACAGGGCCCGCTGCGCCGTATCGACCCAACGTTTGTAGAACGGTGTGAACACCTGAGACACGCGACCGTTGGTTCCAACGACGGCGCCGGGCGGCTGCACCAAGGTGCCCCAGTGGCCGACCAGCTCGCCTTCGCATGCCTCGGCTACCGCAGCGTCGCGCCTGGTGCTGTAGGGCGTGACGTCGTTGTTGACGTGAATCTTCGATACGTCGTGCGTCGAGGCGAAACGTGGCACCACATCCCTTGGCTCACCCTGGGCGATCGTGAGTTCCACGTCGATGGCTGCAAGAGCGGTCGACAAACCGGCCAGAGCATCGTCGAGGAACTGGCGCCTATGGCGACCACACGTCTGCCTGGCGACCGGGTCGTCCACGAACAGCGCCGAAACCTCGCCGGAGCTTGCGGCGGCGGCCAGGGCGGGGTTGTCGTGGACCCGAAGGTCTTTGCGGAACCAAACCAGCTGTCTCGACACGCTCGAACAGTCTATGGATAGCCTCGCGGTCTGCTTTGCCGACAGGACCGATGTCGGAATCGACGAACCCAGGAGTGAACATGATCGGCCACGAGGGACTCATGATGGGCATCGACATCGGGGGCTCTGGCATCAAGGGCGCCCCTGTCGACCTCGACGCCGGCCGCTTCGCCGAGGAGCGCCACCGCGTCGATACCCCTCAACCGGCGACGCCGGGCGCCGTGGTTCACGCGGTCGGCGAGGTCATCAACTATTTCCGCTGGAAGGGCCCCGTCGGGTGCACCTTCCCCGCCGTCGTGCAGAACGGAACGGTCGTAACCGCCGCCAACGTCGACAAGAGCTGGATCGGGGCCGACGCCGCCACGCTGTTGTCTTCGCATCTGGGCCACGACGTGCTGGTGGTCAACGATGCTGATGCAGCTGGCGTGGCCGAGATGGAGTTCGGTGCGGGCGCCGGTCACGAGGGCACGGTGCTGATCGTCACCCTGGGCACCGGCATCGGTACGTCGTTGTTCGTGGACGGGACCCTCGTTCCCAACACCGAGTTGGGCCACATCGAGATCGACGGCGTCGACGCCGAGACCCGGGCAGCGTCGCGCTGGCGCAAGGAGGAAGGTCTCAGCTGGGAGCAGTGGGGTGGCAGGGTCGACAAGTACCTGCGCACCATCGAGCGGCTCATCTGGCCAGACCTGATCATCGTGGGCGGCGGTGTCTCGAAGCGCCACGAGGACTTCTTTCCCTACCTCAACACCCGCACTCCGCTGACGCCTGCGAAACTGCGCAACGACGCCGGCATCATCGGCGCTGCACTGCTGGCAGCTCGCACGCACTGAGGGTCGCCGCCGGCTTCGGCAGCCGGCTAGCACCGTGGCTATTCTCGCAAGTGGAATCCGAGCCGAACGAGGTGCGACGTGAACGAGCCGACGATCGAGAACTATTACTCCGAGGACAGGACGTTCGCCCCACCGGCCGACTTCGTGAGCCGGGCCCTGGTCACAGACAACTCGCTGTACGAGGAGGCCGCGGCAGACCGGTTGGGCTTTTGGGCGCGCCAGGCTCGCGAGCTGGTGACCTGGTTCGAGGACTTCGACACCGTCCTCGAGTGGGAGCTTCCCTTCGCCAAATGGTTCGTGGGCGGCAAGCTCAACGTTTCGTACAACTGCCTCGACCGTCACGTCGAAGCGGGCAAGGGCGACAAGGTCGCCTTCCACTGGGAGGGCGAACCTGGTGACACCCGCACCATCACCTACTCCGAACTGCTCGACGAAGTGTCGCGGTTTGCGAACTCGCTGAAGAGCCTGGGGGTCCAAAAAGGCGATCGGGTTTGCATCTACATGCCGATGATTCCCGAACTGCCAGTAGCGATGTTGGCCTGCGCGCGCATCGGTGCGCCGCACTCGATCGTGTTCGGCGGCTTTTCGGCCGACTCGTTGGCCGACCGTATCCATGACGCCGAGGCCAAGGTCCTGATCACCGCCGACGGGGGCTACCGCCGTGGCGACCCGTTCGGGCTCAAGCCGACGGCCGACGCAGCCGTGGCTGCCACATCCAGCATCGAGCACGTCGTCGTGGTGCAGCGCACCGGACAAGACGTCGACTGGACCGATGTAGACGTCTGGTGGCACGACCTGATGGCCGATGCCTCGCCGGATTGCCCGCCCGAACCCATGGACTCCGAGGATCTGCTGTATCTCCTGTACACCTCGGGCACCACCGCAAAGCCCAAGGGCATCATGCACACCACCGGTGGATACCTCACCCAGGTGGCATTCACCCACAAATACGTGTTCGACCTGCATCCGGACAGCGACGTCTATTGGTGCGCAGCCGACATCGGCTGGGTCACCGGCCACAGCTACATCGTCTACGGCCCCCTGGCCAATGGCTGTACCTCGGTGATGTATGAGGGCACGCCAGATACGCCGCGCCCCGAACTGCGCGAAGGCGAGCGCGCCCAGTGGCCCAAGGATCGTCTGTGGGACATCATCGAGCGCTATGGGGTGACCCAGCTCTACACGGCCCCCACCGCAATCCGCACCTTCATGAAGTGGGGCGCGCAGGAGGTCGAACGCCACGACCTGTCCAGCCTGAAGGTACTGGGCACGGTCGGCGAGCCGATCAACCCCGAGGCCTGGATGTGGTACCACACCCACATCGGCGGCGAGCGGTGCCCGATCGTCGACACGTGGTGGCAGACCGAGACGGGCGGCCACATGATCACCCCTCTGCCCGGTGTCACGACCACCAAGCCCGGCTCGGCGGTTGGCGCCATTCCTGGCGTCGTTGTCGAGGTTGTCGACGACGACGGCAACCCGATCGAACGCGGTGGCGGTTATCTGACCATCAGCGAACCCTGGCCGTCGATGTTGCGCGGCATCTGGGGCGACCCCGAGCGCTACAAGCAGACCTACTGGAGCACCTACCAGGGCCGATACTTCGCCGGCGACGGGGCCAAGATCGACGACGATGGCTACCTGTGGCTGCTGGGCCGCGTCGACGACGTGATGAATGTCTCGGGCCACCGCATCTCCACCACCGAGGTCGAGTCGGCGCTGGTCGATCACCCCGCCGTGGCCGAGGCCGCCGTGGTGGGAGCCACCGACGCCACCACAGGCCAGGCCATCATCGGCTACGTCATCTTGCGCGGCGGCAATGAATCCAGCCCCGAGCTGACCGAAGAGATCCGCGGCCACGTTGCCACCAAGCTCGGCGCCATCGCTCGCCCCAAGGCCGTTGTGCTGGTGCCCGACCTGCCCAAGACCCGCTCTGGAAAGATCATGCGTCGTCTCCTGCGCGATGTTGCCGAGGGTCGCATCCTCGGTGACACCACGACGTTGGCAGACGCCACGGTGGTCGACGAGATCCGCGATCGGGCGGCTTCTGGCAACCACGACGACGATTGACAGTCGACCAGCCATCGCATTGGCTGTGGCGAGAACGCCCCGCGGCTGAAGGACCGTCGGTCTGTGTAGACCTCGACGGCGTGTTGGCCGATGGTCGCCATCGCGAGCCCTTGTTGGCCCACGGCCGTTGGGACGACTTCTTTGCCGCGTGCGGCCAAGACGTCCTGATCGGCTCCAACGCATTGCTGGTGGCCCTGCTGGACCCGGCCCTGACCGTGGTGTTGCTGACGTCCAGGCCGTTGACCGTTCAGCAACCCACAGTCGAGTGGGTGTCGCGCCACCACGTTCGCTGGGACCTGCTGGTGATGCGCCCTTCGAGGGCGCAACAGTCATCTGCGGCGTTCAAGTCGGGTGAGGTCGATCGACTGCGCGCTGCCGGCTACCCCCCGATGTGGGCCATTGACGACGATCCCCGAAACATCGATGCCTACAGGCGTTCGGGAGTTTCGGCCACCTACATCCATAGCGGCATCTACGACCGCCAGCCCGGGAACACCAAGGCCACGCCCGGCGTTTGATGAGTCATGTTGAATACCGCCAAGACCGCCGTGCTCATGGCCGGCCTCAGTGGTCTCATCCTGTTCATCTCTAGCTTTTGGGGCGCAAACGGCCTCGTTATAGGCCTGATCGTCGCCTTGGTCACCGTCGGCGGCTCTTACTGGTTCAGCGACAAGCTGGCCATCCGCTCTGCCCGCGCTGTCGAACTTCAGCCGGGGCAGTTGCCCGAGTACTGGAACATCATGACCGAGCTGACCCAGCGCGCCGGCATGCCCATGCCCAAGCTCTACATCAGCCCTGATCCACAGCCCAACGCGTTTGCCACCGGGCGCAACCCCGAGAACTCCGCGGTGTGTGTGACCCAGGGCTTGGTGCAGCACCTCGAGTGGTACGAGATCAGGGGTGTTCTCGCTCACGAGCTGGCCCACATCAAGAACCGTGACATCCTCATCGGTTCGGTGGCCGCTGCCATCGCAACCGCCATCACCTTCGCTGCCCGCATGGCCCAGTTCGCGGCGATCTTCGGAGGGGGCAACCGCGACGACGATCGCAATCCCATCGCCGAGTTGGCGCTGATATTCCTGGCCCCGGTTGCAGCGATGGTGCTGCAGATGGCTATCAGCCGGTCGCGCGAGTTCCAGGCCGACCGCACGGCGGCTCGCCTGATCGAAGACGGTGAGCCTCTGGCCCGAGCGCTCGAGAAGCTCAGCATCGGAACCCAGCGCATCGCAGGTATAGCCGACCCGGCCCAGGCCCAGATGTACATCGCCAACCCGTTGGCCGGACGCCAGATGAGCTTCCGCAGCCTGTTCTCGACCCATCCTGCGATGGACGAGCGCATCCGCCGCCTCCGCGACAACAGCTGGCGGTGAGCCGCCGATCGGACCTTTAGCTCAGGTCGGGTGCCCAGCAGTCGACTCTTCGAGGACCGACTGCCGTGGGAGGCATCATGAGGTGGGTCACATCGTTGCTGGTGCTGGTTCTTGCCAGCGTTGTCTTGGGTTGCTCGTCTGGCGACGATCCCACAGCTGCCGACACCGTCGGGTCGAACGACACTGCGTCGTCGACTGCTTCAGCGCCATCGACAACCGTCGAGTCCCCGACTTCGACATCGTCGACCACATCTGTTTCGGCCTCGACCACGTCTGTTTCGCCCTCGACCACATCTGAGTCGACCGATGCGATCGCCGAAGAATCCACGCTGCCGGGCTGGGCGCCAGCCGGATGGACTCAGGCGGAACTCGACGAGGCGATCGACCTGATCGAGGAGACTCTGGTCGCTACGGGCGAGTCTTTTCAGGTCATCGACGGGACGGCCGTGAGCGACGATTGGGTGATCTCGTTCGACAACCTGCTCAGGGAGCTTGACCAGGCCGATCGATCCGAGTGGCCTGAACGGGTCGAAAGATGGGTGCGAATTAGCCTCGAAGTCGCGGCCGTCGAAGCCGAACCGCCCGGCCTCGACGCGCTGCGTGTAGCGGTCCGCGAGGAGATCCCCAGCCCGGCCATCTCGGGCGAAGTAACCCCCGGCCTGGTGTGGGGTGTGGTGTTCGACTTCCCCGACGCAGTTCGATACGTAACCGACGAGGACCTTGCCGATCTGGAGATGGGCGAGGAGGAGCTCCTCGCGACAGCGTCGGCAGCCACCATGACGCACGAGCCTTCGGTCGAGCTGCTCGAAACCGACTTCGGTGTCGACCTCTGGTTCGTGGACGGCGACTACTACGCATCGAGCTTCATCTTGTTTCCCGAGGTGCTCGACCTGCCCGAAGCGCCTCATGGCTGGCTGGCCATCGTGCCCACCCGCGATCTGCTGGTCTTGTCGCCGGTCGAGTCGGCATCGACCCTCCGAGACGCAGCCGAGGTGCTGTCCTGGCTTGCCGGTGACCTGTACGAAACCGAGCCAGGTCCCTTGAGCAGCATGCTGTTCTACGTCATCGATGGACAGATCGCACCGGTCTTCGAGGTGCTCGACGGCCAGTTCGCGTTCCCACAAGAACTGCTGGACTTCGATCGCCTACCCGACTAGGTCCGCGGCCGGGCAACGGGTCAGTCGCGGAAGTTCTCGAACTGCAGGGGCAGGTCGAACGGGCCTTCCTTGAGCCCAGCGATGACCGTCTGGAGATCGTCGCGCTTCTTCGAGATGACACGCACCTGGTCGCCCTGCGTCTGAGATTGGACGCCCTTCAGGCCGAGGGTCTTGATGTATTTGTTGATCGACTTCGCGTCGTCGGATGAGATTCCGGCCTTCAACGCCACGACCTGTCGAACGGTGCCGCCGGCGGCGTCTTGTTCCTTGCCATAGTCCAGCGACTTGAGGCTCACCTTGCGCTTGACGAGCTTTTCCTCGAGCACCACCCGGGCTGCGGCGAGCCGGTCGGCCGACACCGATGCCAGGGTTATCGACTCGTCGCCCAACTCGATCGAGGTGTTGGTGTTCTTGAAGTCGTAGCGGTTGGCGATCTCGCGAGCCGCCTGGTCGACGGCGTTGCGGACCTCCTGCATGTCGATCTGAGAAACCACGTCGAAGGATGCCATTCCCCGAACCTAGCGCCCCCGACGCGAGAACCCCCGGAGCCGAAGACTCCGGGGGTTCTGTAGCTGTGGGCCGGGGAGGATTCGAACCTCCGTAGGCGTGAACCGACGGGTTTACAGCCCGTTCCCTTTGGCCGCTCGGGCACCGACCCAACCGGTGGAAGAAGATAGCGCCAATCGCGCCGAATCGAAACCGCGAATGTGTGGGGCTTCAGCGCGGCCTTGCCATGCGCTGCATCACGTTCACGTCGAGCCACCGGCCGAACTTGCGTCCGATCTCTCGCTCGATGCCCACCGTCTCGAATCCGTGCTTGCGGTGCAGCTCGATCGAGGCGGTGTTCGAGTCGCCGATGCGGGCGATCATCGTGTGAAAACCGTGGCTGTCGCTGCAGCGGCAGAGTTCGGCCATCAGATGGTCGCCGACTCCCAGACCGCGGTGACGGTCTGAGACATAGACCGAACTCTCCACGGTCGTGTTGTAGGCCGGCCGTTGGCGGTAGGGCGAAAGCGAGGCGAACCCCGCGACTTCGCCCTCGATCACGGCGACCACGACGGCGTGGGCCCCAGATCTATCGACCAGCCAGGTGCGCTGCTCGTCGAGTGTGCGGGGGCGAAGGTCAAATGTCGCAGTCGAGTGTTCGACCTCGTTGTTGTAGATGCGGGCGATCGCCGCGGCATCGTCGAGCGTCGCGAGGCGCAGCAACAAACCGATCCCTCCCTCGTCACGGGTGAGTCGAAGAGTACAGCGCAAAGTCGAACGAAAGTGTTGCGCGAACCCCCTCGTTCATAGCTAAACTCGTCCTTTGCTGCCACACGGCATGCCAGCCCCGTTAGCTCAGTCGGTAGAGCACAGCCATGGTAAGGCTGGTGTCGCCGGTTCGATTCCGGCACGGGGCTCGACGAGTAAAAATAGACTCGCACCCCTGGCGGGGTAGCTCAGCTGGTCAGAGCGCACGGCTCATAATCGTGAGGTCACGGGTTCGATCCCCGTCCCCGCTACGGCTCCGGTACGACCGGACCACAGGCCCGGTTCCCACCGGGCCCGCGGTGTCGTTTTCAGACGCCACATCGCTGCCAGACCGCCGCGCGCAGGGCGCGGCTCCCAGATCCTCCGGAAAGAGCGAGATATCCCATGGCGAAAGAGAAGTTTGAGCGGACGAAGCCTCATGTGAATGTGGGGACGATGGGTCATATTGATCATGGGAAGACGACGTTGACGGCGGCTATTACGAAGGTTTTGGCTGAGTCGTCTGGTGGTAAGGCTACGGCGTTTGAGGATATTGATAAGGCTCCTGAGGAGCGGGAGCGTGGTATTACGATTTCGATTGCTCATGTTGAGTATGAGACTGCGAATCGTCATTATGCGCATGTTGATATGCCTGGGCATGCTGATTACATCAAGAATATGATTACGGGTGCTGCGCAGGTTGATGGCGCGATTCTTGTTGTGTCGGCTGCTGATGGTCCGATGCCTCAGGCGCGTGAGCATGTGTTGTTGGCTCGTCAGGTGGGTGTTCCGTCGATTGTGGTTGCCTTGAATAAGGTGGACATGGTTGATGATGAGGAGTTGTTGGAGCTTGTTGAGCTTGAGGTTCGTGAGCTTCTGTCGGAGTATGAGTTCCCTGGGGATGATATTCCGGTGATGCCTGTGTCGGCTTTGAAGGCGCTTGAGGGTGATGCGGATGCTGCTGCTCAGGTGTTGGAGTTGATGGCGCAGGTTGATGCGTTTATTCCTGATCCTGAGCGTGATACGGATAAGCCGTTCTTGATGCCGATTGAGGATGTGTTCACGATTACGGGTCGTGGGACGGTTGTGACTGGCAAGATCGAGCAGGGTGTTGTCCATGTGGGTGACTCGATCGAGATTGTTGGTATCAAGGACACGAAGACGACGACGTGTACTGGTGTTGAGATGTTCCGGAAGCTTCTTGATGAGGGGCAGGCTGGTGACAATGTTGGTGTGTTGTTGAGGGGTATTGGTAAGGAGGAGGTGGAGCGTGGTCAGGTGTTGGCTGCGCCGAAGTCGATTACTCCTCATACCGAGTTTGAGGCGACGATGTATGTGTTGACGAAGGAGGAGGGTGGTCGTCATAAGCCTTTCTTCACGAATTATCGTCCTCAGTTCTATTTCCGTACGACGGATGTGACGGGTGCGATTACGTTGCCTGAGGGTACGGAGATGTGTATGCCGGGTGATAACACGGATTTGACTGTTGAGTTGCATGCTCCGATTGCTATGGATGAGGGTTTGCGGTTTGCTATTCGTGAGGGTGGTCGTACTGTTGGTGCTGGTCGAGTCACCAAGATCATCAAGTAGTCGTCCTCCCCTGCTCGACTGACCGGTCGGGCACCACAATCGAGAGCTGCCCGGGGCCACCGCCCCGGGCAGCTGCGTTGTTGGCTCGATTGGGCTAGCTTCGGTGAGGTGGACATCGAGACCCTGGCGCTCGCAGCCAAGGCCGGCGACGACCGGGCGTTCTCTGCGCTGGTCGAGGCAACGTACGGCGACACCTACACGCTGGCCCACAGGCTCACCGGTAACGCCCACGATGCCGCCGATGTGGTTCAGGATGCCTACATAAGGGCGTACAAGAACCTCAAGTCGTTCAGGGGCGATTCCAAGTTCTCGACCTGGATGTATCGCATCACAGCCAACTGCGCTGCAACCCATCTGGGCAAGCGGCGCCGCAACAACCACGACGAGCTGACCGATCTGGTCGCGCCCTCGGACAGCACGGCGATCCACGATCCCGACTTCGTGGCGATGAACGGCTCGCTTCGTAGCTCGTTGTTGGAGGCCTTGGCGGGGTTACCCGCTTCCATGCGTGCGGTCGTGGTATTGCGAGACGTCTACGACCTCCCGCACGAGGACATTGCCGCCGAGCTGGGAATCTCTGTGACGGCGGCCAAGGTGAGGCTCCATCGGGCCCGCCGCAAGCTGCGCGACCTCGTCGACGAGACCGTGTTGGCCGAGGTGCGCCGTGCAGTGTGAATCAGCAGCAGCGGCGGTGGCGTCTCTGGTGGCGGGCGAGGTGCCATCGAGCCGTCGCCAAGCTCAGCACGTCGACCAGTGTCTCAGGTGCCAGGCCGAGGTGGTCAGAGGTCGACGGGTGCGGCGCTCGCTTCGCGAGTTGCGCACGGCGATGGTCAGCCCCGATCCCGCTCTTTTGAGCGACCTGTTGCTGGCGGTCAGTCGGGCCGCAGCCGACGAGGCCCAGCGTTCGAAGGGCCGGGCCCGCCGCCTGGTCTACCTGGCCGCGGCGGCCACCGCTGCCGGCGGTGCTGCCGGCGGAATCGCCGTTGCGGCCCTCAGGCGTAGGCCGGGACGTCACCTCATCGCCGCGGGCTGAGCCGGGCATCGGGCGACATAGTCCGAAACTGCCGTCTGCGTTCGTGATGTCGGCTGCTATCGTTGTCGGGTCGGGACGTAGACCGGCTGCGCGAGCGCGCCTCGTCCGGTCCCGAACAACTGACAAAGGGCAGTAGCTCAATTGGTAGAGCACCGGTCTCCAAAACCGGCGGTTGGGGGTTCGAGTCCCTTCTGCCCTGCGATCTCGCGCCGCCTTCGGGTGGTCCCGAAACCATGAGTGGAGTTTCCCCACATGGCCATGAATCGACAGCAGCGTCGCCAACTGCAAAAACAAGGTGAAGTCGACAAGGACGGTGCGCCCATTGCGCAGCGCCGTGAGCGCGCGTCTCAAGGCCCGCCCGAGTCGCGCACCGGCCCTCGCGAATTCGTCGGCGAGGTACGCGACGAGCTCAAGAAGGTCGTGTGGCCGACGCGTGACGAACTCAAGAACTACGCCGTCGTCGTGTTCGTGACCATCGTGGTCCTCACCGCCATCATCGCCGGGATGGACTTTCTCGCCGGCGAAGGCGTTCTGAAACTCTTCGAGACGAACTGATGACCGACGAAACCAACACCGAACCCGTCACGCCCGACCTCGACGAATTGCTTCCCACGGGCGATCTCGTCGTCCCCGACCAGCAAGAAGACGAGATCGATCTGGCGTTGCCGGTTGGCGATCTGTCGCCGGGGTCCGAATCCGAGAGCGCTGAACAAGACACCGACGTCGAAGATGCGGCCGCTGATGTACCGGCCGGGGTCGATCCCGAGACCGGCGAGATCCTCGACGAGGACGACATCATCGAAGAGCGTCCGGCGCTCGAGAGCCCATACGATCGCCCCGGCAAGTGGTTCGTAGTCCACACCCAGTCGGGCTACGAGAACAAGGTCAAGCAAAACCTCGAAGCACGCATCGTGTCGCTGAACCTCGAAGACAAGATCTTCGAGGTCGTCGTGCCGATGGAAGACGTCATCGAGTTCAAGCAGGGCCGCAAGGTCGTCGTACAAAAGAAGATGTTCCCCGGATACCTGCTGATCCGTGCGGCTCGCGGAGGCGACACCCAGCACGCCATCCGCAACACACCCGGCGTCACCGGGTTCGCCGGGCCCGGCGGTAAGCCCACCCCCCTCAAGCGTCGCGAGGTCGAGACCTTCCTGGCGGTTCGTGGCGAGGAGGGTGTCGAAGAAACCACACCTCGCAAGACCAAGACGCGCATGCTTTATGAGGTCGGCGAGACGGTGCGGGTCAAGGATGGCCCCTTCGCAGACTTCCAAGGCCAGATCGAAGAGATCAACACCGAACAGCTCAAGCTCAAGGTCTTGGTCAACATCTTCGGCCGCGAAACGCCGGTCGAACTCGACTTCGCACAGGTTGGCAAGCTCTGAGGATCTGGCCGGAGGCCACGCCACCCGCCGCGTAGCTCCGAATTTCGAAACTTTTCTGGCGCGAACCTCAGATCGCGCGGCAAACTTGTCCCTCGTGCCCGGCGCAGCCTCGCGCCCCGGGTCCCCCACACACGGAGATTCTCATGGCGAAGAAGAAGGTCGCCGCAATCGTCAAGATCCAGATCCCCGCCGGCGGCGCCACTCCCGCTCCGCCCGTCGGTACGGCTTTGGGTCCACACGGCGTTGCCATCATGGACTTCTGCAAGGCCTACAACGCCCAGACCGAAGCCCAGCGCGGAACGATCATCCCGGTCGAGATAACGATCTTCGAAGATCGCTCGTTCACCTTCGTCACCAAGACGCCACCGGCGTCGGTTCTGTTGCGCGAGGCGGCCAAGGTCGACAAGGCCTCGTCCAACCCTGGTCGCGAGTCGGTTGCAAAGATCTCGCAGGCCCAGCTCGAGCAGATCGCTCAGACCAAGCTGCCCGACCTGAACGCCAACGACATCGAGGGCGCCAAGCTCATCATCGCCGGCACCGCTCGCTCGATGGGTATCGAAGTCGAGGCCTGAGAGGGCTTCGCTCAACCACCCCGGAGAGCACCTCGCTCCGGGTCCTGGTCTGTCTCGAGGTAGCAGTTTCTGCGAAAGGACAATCATGCCCAAGGGCAAGAAGTATCAAGACGCGCTGCGTCGATTCGATCGTGCCGCACTGCACGATCCCGAGGCCGCTTTCGGCCTGGTTCCCGCAATCGCCACCGCTACCTTCGACGAGTCCGTCGACGTGGTGTTCCGGCTCGGCGTCGACCCCCGCAAGGCCGACCAGATGGTGCGTGGAACCGTCGCCCTCCCTGCCGGCACCGGTGGCGAGGTCAGGGTGCTCGTGTTCGCTCAGGGCGACGCGGTCGACGAGGCCCGCTCCGCGGGCGCCGACTTCGTCGGTTCCGACGAGCTCGCTGCCGAGATCGAGGGCGGCATGTTCGACTTCGACGTCGCCATCGCGACCCCCGACATGATGCCCCTGGTGGGGCGCCTCGGTCGTGTGCTCGGCCCTCGTGGTCTGATGCCCAACCCCAAGACGGGCACAGTCACCCCCGACGTGGCCAAGGCTGTCACCGAGTTCAAGGGTGGCCGTGTCGAATATCGCACCGACCGCTATGGCAACGTCGCCCTGTCGATAGGCAAGGCCAGCTTCTCGCCCGCCGATCTGTCGGTCAACTACAACGCCGTGGTCGACGAACTCTCCCGGGCCAAGCCCGCATCGGCCAAGGGCCGCTACTTCCGCAAGGTGACGCTCAGCACGACCATGGGCCCCGGTATCCGGGTCACCCCGCCGGTCTGATCATCGAGATCACGAGCTAGCCTCACATCCACATAAATTCGCTCGCCGAAGACATCCGGTGGCCCTGCGGGGCGTAAGTGGATCGAATCCCGATCCAGCCTGACGAGGTGAACTCCTGAACTCCTCTCGGAGCCGGGGTTCGCTGGTGCGAGCCCCGAACTGCCGAGAGGAGGTGAAAATGGACAGAACACCACGTGCCGAAAAGGTCGCTGTGGTCGACGAGGTGCGCAAGCGCTTCGAAGAGTCGAACGCAGTGCTGTTGACCGAGTACCGCGGCATCTCGGTGGCCGCGATGGGAACCCTCCGTCGTGCGCTGACCGCTGCCGGGGGCGACTACAAGGTCTACAAGAACACCCTGGTTCGCTTGGCCGTCTCCGATCTCGGAGTCGAAGGACTCGCCGACAAGCTCGTCGGGCCCACCGCGCTGGCTTTCGTCAAAGACGACGCCGCCGCAGTCGCCAAGTCGCTCAAGGACTTCGCGGCGGGCAACGACAAGCTCGTAATCAAGGGCGCCGTCCTCGACGGAAAGCTCCTGGACGAAGCTCAGGTCAAGGCTCTCGCCGAGCTGCCTTCGCGCGACGAGATGCTCGCCAAGTTCGCGGGCCTGCTGCAGGCTCCGATGTCGAACATGGCCGCATTGCTCAACGCAACCATGGCGAAGTTCGCGTACGGCATCCAGGCGCTCATCGATGCGGGTGGCCCCGAGGCCGCCGCAGGTGCTTCGACCGGGTCAACCGATACGGCTGACGCCGAGGAGCCCACCGACGCCGTCGAGTCTTCCGACTCAGACGACGCACCAGAGCCCGTCGATGCCGGCGAACCCGCCGACGCCGAAACCGAAGACTGATCCCAACTTTCACGAATCGGGCCGTCTCTGAGGAGACGACCGACCCTCTTTAGGAGAACACCAACAAATGTCTATCGACGAGATCCTCGATGCGATCGGGAACCTCACCGTCATCGAGCTGAGCGAGCTGCTCACCGCCTTCGAAGAGAAGTTCAACGTCACCGCTGCTGCCCCTGTGGCCGTCGCTGCCGTTGCTGCCGGCGGCGACGCCGGCGGTGCCGCTGCCGAGGAGGAGAAGGACGAATTCGACGTCATCCTCACCGGTGCCGGCGACAAGAAGATCCAGGTCATCAAGGAGGTTCGCGGAATCACGAACCTCGGCCTGAAGGAAGCCAAGGACCTGGTCGAGGCCGCCCCGAAGGCTGTCCTCGAGGGTGTGTCCAAGGAAGACGCCGAGAAGGCCAAGGAGGCCCTCGAGGGCGCCGGCGCCACCGTCGAGCTCAAGTAACTCCTTCACTTTCGCTCAGCGAATAACCGCGTCAGAGGGGGAAGCACCAAGGTGCTTCCCCCTCTTCGCGTTCGGGCTCGCTTGACCGCGGCCCAAGTTCTACCTAACGTTTCGTGACACAACGAACCGGGCGCTGGTCCTCAGCTTCGATGCCGAGGTGCCGACCGGGTCTGTAGAGGGTTGCTCGAACACCGGGCAACGACCTTGTTGTTTGCGCGATCGGTGCGTGGGCGCTAGCCTGTGCTGTTGCCGTGGCCGTTCTGTCGTTTTACTCCGACACTCAGGCGTTCACGCGCGTCCAGAATCGTAGTGGTATCGGGATGACGCCCGTGGCCACCATCTGATGTCGGGAGTTCCCCTTGTCTTCTCGCTCCGCAATTCGCGATCGGTATTCGTTCGGCTCTCTGGACGAAGTCCTGGAGCTTCCGGATCTCATCGGAGTTCAGCGCGACTCGTTCCAGCGCTTCCTCGATCAAGGGCTTGCCGAGACCTTCGCTGACATCAGCCCGATCACGGACTTCAGCGGGTCGCTGCGCCTCGAGCTCGAGTTCGACCCCGACGACGAAGATCTGCGTCCACCTCCAAAGTTCTCGGTCGACGAGTGCAAAGAAAAGGACATGACCTACGCCGCGCCGATCTTCGTGCGCGCACGCTTCATGAACTCGTCCACGGGCGAGATCAAGGAGCAGACGGTCTTCATGGGCGACTTCCCCATGATGACCGACAAGGGCACGTTCATCATCAACGGCACCGAGCGTGTGGTCGTCAGCCAGCTGGTGCGCTCACCCGGCGTCATCTTCCAGCCAGGCGAGCGTTACCGCCTGCGCAACATGGCCAAGCATCAGCTCGTCACCGGCACGGTTCATCCCTATCGCGGCGAGTGGATCGAGTTCGACGTCGAGCACAAGCCGGGCAAGGACGTCACCGCCGGCTGTCGCGTCGCCCGTAAGCGCCGCCTCAGCCTCTTCACCTTGCTGCGTGCGCTGGGTTACGACGAAGAGACCCACCCCGGGTTCCTCGATCGCTTCGTCAACCACTTCTCGTTCCTCGAGGGTCAGTGGGAGAAGGATCAGCACATCGCACCGACCCAGGAAGAGTCGCTGGTCGAGATCTACAAGCGTGCCCGTCCGGGCGAGCCCCCCACACCTGAGGCTGCGGCCAACTACTTCAACAACGCCTTCTTCGAGGATCGTCGCTATTCGCTCAGCCGGGTCGGCCGCTACAAGCTGAACCGCAAGCTAGGCAATGAACTCGATCGCATCGAAGAGCTCTTCGGTATCGAGCTCGAACGTCCCGATCCGAACCAGAACGTGTTGTCGCGCGCCGAGGTGCTCGCGGCCGTCACCTACCTGCTGCACCTGGCCGACGCCGAGCCCGGCTATCGCCTCGACGACCAGGACCACTTCGCCAACCGCCGCATCCGCAGCGTCGGCGAGCTGATCCAGAACCAGGTGCGTATCGGCCTGAGCCGCATGGAGCGTGTGGTCCGCGAGCGCATGACCACCCAGGACGTCGAGGCCATCACGCCTCAGACGCTCATCAACATCCGTCCGGTGGTGGCGGCCATCAAGGAGTTCTTCGGAACTTCGCAGCTGTCGCAGTTCATGGACCAGGTGAATCCGCTCTCGGGCCTCACCCACCGGCGTCGGCTCTCGGCGCTCGGCCCGGGCGGCCTGTCGCGCGAGCGCGCCGGCTTCGAGGTTCGCGACGTTCACTTCAGCCACTACGGCCGTATGTGCCCCATCGAAACTCCCGAGGGTCCCAACATCGGTCTCATCGGCGCCCTGGCATCGTTCGCTCGGGTCAATGACTTCGGCTTCATCGAGTCGCCCTACCGCAAGGTAGAGAACGGCCAGGTCAGCGACGAGGTCGTTTACCTCACCGCCGACGAGGAAGAGGAATACGTCGTCGCTCAGGCCAACGCGCCCCTCGACGAGAACGGCAACTTCGTCAACGACCGCGTTCTCGTACGCAAGAGCCCTCAAGGTCAGAGCCTTTCCGACCTGAAGCTGCAGATGGAGCGCGATACCTACTTCGCTGCAACGACCGAGGTCGGCTTCGTGCCTGCCGCCGAGGTCCAGCTGATGGACGTCTCGCCGAAGCAGATCGTGTCGGTGGCCACCGCACTGATCCCGTTCCTCGAGCACGACGATGCCAACCGGGCCCTCATGGGTGCCAACATGCAGCGTCAGGCCGTGCCGTTGGTGCGTGCCGAAGCTCCGTACATCGGTACGGGTATCGAGGCTCGCGCCGCCCACGACGCCGCCGACATGATCCTGGCCGCCGATGACGGCACCGTCACCGACGTCTCGGGCGAATACATCGAGCTCGAATACAAGAAGCTCGGCAAGCAGCGTCATCGCGTGGCGAAGTTCCGCCGGTCCAACCAGGACACCTGCATCAACCAGAAGATCCGTGTTCACGAAGGCCAGAAGGTCAAGCGCGGAGACCTGCTGGCCGACGGTCCCTCCACAGATCATGGCGAGCTCGCCCTGGGCAAGAACCTCCTGGTCACCTACATGGCCTGGGAGGGCTACAACTTCGAGGACGCCATCATCTTGAGCGAGCGTCTCGTCAAGGACGACGTTCTCACCTCGATCCACATCCACGAGTACGAGATCGACGCCCGCGACACCAAGCTCGGCCCCGAGGAGATCACCCGAGACATCCCGAACCTCTCGGACGAGGTTCTGGCCGATCTCGACGAGCGCGGCATCATCCGTGTGGGTGCCGAGGTCGGCCCCGGCGATGTGCTGGTCGGCAAGGTGACACCCAAGGGCGAGACCGAGCTCACCCCAGAAGAGCGCCTGCTGCGCGCCATCTTCGGCGAGAAGGCTCGCGAGGTTCGTGACACCTCGCTCAAGGTTCCGCACGGCGAGAGTGGTGTCGTCACCGACATCAAGGTGTACTCGCGCTCCGATCAGCACGAATTGCCGCCCGGCGTCAATCAGCTGGTCCGTGTGTATGTGGCCCAGAAGCGCAAGATCTCGGTGGGTGACAAGCTCGCCGGTCGCCACGGCAACAAGGGCGTCATCTCCAAGATCCTGCCCATCGAGGACATGCCGTACCTCGCCGATGGCACCCCGGTCGACATCATCCTCAGCCCGTTGGGCGTTCCCAGCCGCATGAACGTCGGTCAGGTTCTCGAAGCCCACCTCGGCTATGCCGCACGGTGGGGATGGGAGCTCGAAGGCGAAGCGGTCGGCGATGAGCCGATCCGCACCGGCCAGTCCAAGACCAGGCCCAACACCAACCCCTCGACGTTCATCGCCACGCCGGTGTTCGACGGCGCCAAGTGGGACGAGGTCGAGTTGTCCGGTGGCGACCCCACCATCAAGGAGATCCTCGGCAACCTGCGCCCCGACGGTGTCGACGGAAAGCGCATGATGACCGATGCCGGCAAGGCGCAGCTGTTCAACGGCCGCACCGGCGAGCCATACGACCAGCCCACCATGGTCGGCTACTCGTACATCTTGAAGCTCGCTCACCTCGTCGACGACAAGATCCACGCCCGCTCGACTGGCCCCTACTCGATGATCACCCAGCAGCCGCTCGGTGGTAAGGCCCAGTTCGGCGGTCAGCGCTTCGGCGAGATGGAGGTGTGGGCCCTCGAGGCCTATGGCGCCGCCTATTGCCTCCAGGAGCTGTTGACCATCAAGTCCGACGACGTGCTCGGCAGAGTTCGCGTGTACGAGGCGATCGTCAAGGGCGACAACATCCCCGAGCCGGGCATCCCCGAGAGCTTCAAGGTTCTCATCAAGGAAATGCAGGCCCTCTGCCTCAACGTCGAGGTGATGAGCCATGCCGGCACCCAAATCGACATGCAGGGCCTGGACGAGGACGTGTTCCGCGCCGAGGAGTCCCTGGGCATCGACATCAGCAGGCCAGAACGAGGAAGCGACGAGGAGGACGAGATGCGCAGACAGCGGATCTGAGGTCTGTGAAGACCAGATAGTTCCGCAAGTACGCATCTCGAAGGAGACACCACATGATCGACGTCAACGATTTCTCCGAGCTTCGCATCGGACTAGCCACCGCCGATGCCATCCGCACCTGGTCGAACGGCGAGGTCAAGAAGCCCGAAACCATCAACTACCGCACGCTCAAGCCCGAAAAGGACGGACTCTTCTGCGAGAAGATCTTCGGCCCCACCAAGGACTGGGAGTGCGCGTGTGGCAAGTACAAGCGCGTCCGCTTCAAGGGCATCATCTGCGAGCGCTGCGGCGTTGAGGTAACCCGCCAGAAGGTTCGCCGCGAGCGCATGGGCCACATCGAGCTGGCGGCCCCGGCTGTTCACATCTGGTACCTGCGCGGCACCCGCTCGTGGCTTGCGTACCTGCTCATGGGCACCGAGGCTCGTGAAGAGCTCAAGGCCAAGCAGCTCGAACGCGTCATCTACTTCGCAGCCAACCTGGTCTGCTGGGTCGACGAGGACAAGCGCCACGAAGATCTTCCGCGCCTCGAAGAAGAGATGCGCGAAGAGCTCGATGCCATCGCCAAAGAGCGCGATCTCGAGATCGACAAGGCATACAAGGAGCTCGAGGCCGAGATCGAAGAACTCGAAAAGGACGGCGCCAAGGACAAGGACCTCAAGGCCCGCCAGCGCGATGCCGAGCGCGACATCGCCGCACTGCGCGAGGAGTACGAGGAAGAGGTCGAGCTGGTTCAGCGGGTCTTCGACGAGTTCAAGGACCTTCACAGCCGCAAGATCATCGAAGACGAGCTCCTGTGGCGTGAGCTGGTCGACCGTTACGGCGAATACTTCGATGGCGGCATGGGTGCCGAGGCCATCGCCCGCCTGCTGGGACGCCTCGACCTCGACGAAGAAGAGGTCAAGCTGCGCGAGCAGATCGACCCCGCCGAAGGCGTCAAGCCGCTGTCGGTTCAGCGCAAGCAAAAGGCCATCAAGCGCCTGAAGATCGTGTCGGCGTTCAACCGCCGCGACGAACACGGACGGCGAGTGAACGACCCGAGGGCCATGATCCTCGACGCCGTTCCCGTGATTCCGCCCGAGCTGCGCCCCATGGTGCAGCTCGATGGTGGTCGCTTCGCCACCTCTGACCTGAACGACCTCTACCGCCGCGTCATCAACCGCAACAACCGCCTCAAGCGGCTGCTCGATCTCGGGGCACCCGAGATCATCGTCAACAACGAAAAGCGCATGTTGCAGGAAGCCGTCGACGCCCTGTTCGACAATGGTCGCCGCGGCCGCCCGGTCACCGGGCCGGGCAACCGTCCGCTCAAGTCGTTGTCCGACATGCTCAAGGGCAAGCAGGGTCGCTTCCGCCAGAACCTGCTGGGCAAGCGCGTCGACTACTCGGGCCGTTCGGTCATCGTGGTCGGCCCGACGCTGAAGCTGCACCAGTGTGGCCTTCCGAAGCTGATGGCCCTCGAGTTGTTCAAGCCCTTCGTCATGAAGAAGCTGGTCGACACCGAGGTCGCACAGAACATCAAGTCGGCCAAGCGCATGGTCGAACGTCGCAGGGCCCAGGTCTGGGACGTGCTCGAGGAGGTCATCCGCGAGCATCCGGTGCTGCTCAACCGTGCACCTACTCTTCACCGTCTCGGCATCCAGGCATTCGAGCCGATCCTCGTCGAGGGCAAGGCCATCCAGATCCACCCGCTGGTCTGCGCCGCTTTCAACGCCGACTTCGACGGCGACCAGATGGCTGTTCACCTGCCACTGTCGGCCGAAGCTCAGGCCGAGGCCAGGGTCTTGATGCTGTCGTCGAACAACATCTTGTCGCCCGCCGACGGTCGCCCGATGACGGTGCCCAGCCAGGACATGATCATCGGCTCGTACTACCTGACCGAGGAGCGCGGGACGCTGGCCGAGGGCGAAAGCCCGAAGGTCTTCAAGCACCGTTACCAGGTCGAGCAGGCTCTCGAGATGGGCAGCGTCACGCTGCACACCCCTGTGATCTACCGCGGGGCACCCAGCCTCAAGACCGAAGACGGCTGGCAGCGCACGACACCTGGGCGCATCTTGTTCAACGAGACGTTGCCCGTCGGGTTCCCCTACGTGAACCGTCCCGTCAAGAAGCGCGACATGGGCAACATCGTGTCGGCGCTGACCGACGATTACCCCAAGGCCGACGTGGCCGCCAGCCTCGACAGGCTCAAGGCTCTGGCCTATCGCTATGCCTCACAGTCGGGCCTGACCATCTCGATCAACGACGTCGCAGTTCCGCCGTCGAAGGGCCAGATCCTCGACGGTTACGAGGCCGAGGCCGAGCGGGTCGAGACCCAGTACCGCCGGGGCATCATCACCGACGGCGAGCGCCGCCAAAAGGAGGTCGAGATCTGGACCTCGGCCACCGAAGAGGTGCGCGATGCCATGGAGGTCGAGCTCAAGGCGACGGTGTTCAACCCCATCGACATGATGGTCGGTTCGGGCGCTCGCGGAAACATGATGCAGGTCCGCCAGATCGCCGGCATGCGCGGCCTGGTGGCCAACCCTCGCGGTGACATCATCCCGAGGCCGATCAAGAGCTCGTATCGAGAAGGCCTCTCGATGCTCGAGTACTTCATCGCCACCCCGGGTGCCCGCAAGGGTCTCGTCGACACCGCTCTGCGTACCGCCGACTCTGGCTATCTCACACGCCGCCTCGTCGACGTAGCGCAGGAGCTCATCATCAACGAGGAAGACCCCTTCGACCGCGACGGAATGGTGCGCGGCATCTGGCTCGAAGACATCGGCCCTGATACCGCCGACAAGCGCACCTACCTCGAGACCCGCCTGTTCAGCCGTGTGCTCGCCGACGACGTAGAGCTCAGCGACGGTTCGGTCATGGAACGCGGAACTCTGGTCGGCGAAGAGGAGATGATCCGACTTCGCGACGACGAGAAGGTCACCCGAGTGCGCGTCCTTTCGCCACTCACCGACGACAGCGAGTTTGGTGTGTCGGCCAGGGCCTATGGCTCTTCGCTGGCCAGCGGCAAGCTGATCGAGGCCGGCGAGGCCGTGGGTGTCATCGCCGCTCAGTCGATCGGCGAGCCCGGTACTCAGCTGACCATGCGTACCTTCCACACCGGTGGTGTCGCCGGGTCCGACATCGCCGGCGGTCTGCCACGCGTCGTCGAGCTGTTCGAGGCTCGTAGCCCCAAGGGCAAGGCCGTTCTGGCCAAGCGTTCGGGCGTCGTGCGCATCGGCGAAGACGACGGCCGTGGCCGGGTCATCGAAGTCGTCGGCGACGACGGCGAAGAAGACGTGTACACGGTGCCGGCGGTCGCTCGTCTGGCCATCACCGATGGTCAGGAGATCCGCGCAGGCGATCCTCTCGTCGACGGCCCCCGCGATCCCAAGGAGCTCCTCGAGATCCGTGGTATCCGTGAGACACAGCAGTATCTCGTCGACGAGGTACAGAAGGTCTACCGCGACCAGGGCGTCTCGATTCACGACAAGCACATCGAGCTCATCGTGCGCCAGATGACTCGTCGAGTGCTCGTGGCCGAGCCGGGCGACAGCCCGTTCCTTCCAGGTGAGCAGGTCGACCAGCGCGTGTACGCCGAGGTAAACCGTGGCATCGTGCGCGATGGCGGACGCCCTGCCGAGGGCCGGCCGGTGATGATGGGTATCACCAAGGCATCGCTGGCAACCGACTCTTGGCTGTCGGCGGCCTCGTTCCAGGAGACCACCAGGGTTCTCACCGAAGCCGCTATCGAGTCTCGTTCCGACGACCTCAAGGGCCTCAAGGAGAACATCATCATCGGCAAGTTGATCCCGGCCGGAACCGGAGTCGAGCGCTACCGTGCCTTCCGCACCACCGCCCCCGACTACGAGCCGATCGATTTCTGGACCTCCGAAGGCGAGGAAGAGCAGGACCCTGCCGAGTGGCTCGCCAGCATCAGTGGCGGCAGCGACGATCTCGGCAGCTCGGCCTGAGCCATGCGTAGTTCCGCCGTGGCGGCGGCCGTCGTGTTGGGCGCGCTATCAACAGCGTGCTCCGACGACCAGCCGCTGCCTCCGGCGGTGCTCATAACCACAGATCCACCCCCGGCCACCGCTGGGTCGCCACCTTCGACGACCCAACCGGTGGCCGGTGGCGTATCCGACGTCACGTCGGCACCAGGCGTCACCTCGTCGACGACCGTCGTAGAGGTCGGTGAGCTCGACCCCAAGGACGTATTCGCCGATCTGAGCCCTTACGACGCCAGCCTCTCGTTCCTCGACCTGTCCGACGTCGACTCGCAACGGCTCGAGGACTCGTTGCGTTCAGACCAGCGAGTGGGTCCACATCTGCAAGGGGTCGAGGCCAAGGCGTTGATGAGAGAGGGCGACCTGGTGGCCGTCGCTTTGGCCTTGGCCGTCGATCCGCAGTCGGCATCCGCGCCGGGGTTCACCGAGACCTTCCTCGCTGGGGCAACCAGCGGGGGAGTGGCAGACCCGCTGCCGCTCGACGTCGCCGGTTATGAGGTGACCGTGTGGATCACCGGAGACACCAGCAGCCTGGTGTGGGTGCTCGAGAACGTCTATGTGGTGGTGACCGGCCGCGATGCCCAAGCGCTCAGAACCAGTGTCGATTCCATGGTAAGAGCAGCGGTCGGTCTGGCGCCGGCACAGGCTGCCGACGCGGCCCCGGGCTCCGCTGACGGGGGCGCCTGAGCGATGGCATCACCCGTAAACGCGATAGGGGTTGCCGAGATCGTCCGCAGGCCGTACGCTTTAGCGCTGGCCCTGAGCGCGGAGCGCCGTTTCCCCGCTGGCCTGGGCCAATCCGTTCGTCTGTCTCTCCAACCAAGTCACGAGGTCGTTCGTGCCCACGATTCAGCAACTGGTCCGTAAGGGCCGCGAAACCAAGCCCGCCAAGGGTAAGACACCCGCGCTGAAGGGTTCCCCGCAGCGTCGCGGCGTGTGCACGCGCGTCTTCACCATGACCCCCAAGAAGCCCAACTCGGCTCTGCGCCGTGTGGCTCGTGTCCGACTCAGCTCGGGCGTCGAGGTCACCGCCTACATCCCCGGCGAGGGACACAACCTCCAGGAGCACTCCATCGTGCTCGTGCGCGGTGGTCGTGTGAAGGATCTCCCCGGCGTTCGCTACAAGGTCATTCGTGGTGCGCTCGACGCATCGTCGGTCAACAAGCGCAAGCAGGCTCGCAGCCGCTACGGCGCCAAGAAGGAGAGCTGAAATGCCCCGCCGTGGAGCAGCACCCCGCCGCGACCTCATGCCGGACCCGATCTACGACTCGGTCCTGGTCACCCAGCTGATCAACAAGATCCTCCAGCGCGGCAAGCGCACGCTGGCCGAGCGCATCGTGTACGACGCCCTGGACATCATCCAGACCAAGACCGAGGCCGAGCCAATCTCGACCCTCAAGCGCGCTGTCGACAACGTTCGCCCCCAGCTCGAGGTCAAGAGCCGCCGCGTCGGCGGTGCGACCTACCAGGTCCCCGTCGAGGTGCGTCCCCGCCGTGCCAGCACCCTCGCCATTCGCTGGATCGTCGGCTTCGCCCGCGATCGCCGCGAGCGCAGCATGGCCGAACGCCTCGCCAACGAGCTCATCGATGCCGCTGGCGGCATGGGCTCTTCGGTCAAGCGTAAGGACGACACCCACCGCATGGCCGAAGCCAACAAGGCCTTCGCCCACTACCGCTGGTAGCCCGCGGGCTAGCTGCAGATCACTACGAATACGAATCACCAAATCATCGAACCCGGCACCAGTGCCGGGTTCGACCTTGAACCACCCACCGCCTGGGAGATCCCCTCATGGCTCGTGCCCACACGCTAGAGAAGCTACGCAACATCGGCATCATGGCCCACATCGATGCCGGCAAGACCACCACGACCGAGCGCATCCTCTTCTACACCGGTCGCAACTACAAGATCGGTGAAGTCCACGACGGCGCCGCCACCATGGACTGGATGGAGCAGGAACAAGAGCGCGGTATCACCATTACCTCCGCTGCCACCACCTGCGCCTGGGATGGGCACACCATCAACATCATCGACACCCCCGGCCACGTCGACTTCACCGTCGAGGTCGAGCGCTCGCTTCGCGTGCTCGATGGTGCAGTCGCGGTGTTCGACGGTGTGGCGGGCGTCGAGCCGCAGACCGAGACGGTCTGGCGCCAGGCCGACAAGTACCGCGTTCCGCGCATGTGCTTCATCAACAAGCTCGACCGCACCGGTGCCGACTTCTACTACTGCCTCGACACCATCAAGGACCGCCTCACGACCAACGTTGCCGTCCTGCAGTTGCCGATCGGCGCCGAATCCAACTTCCAGGGCGTGGTCGACCTCGTCAAGATGAAGGCGCTCACCTGGTCGCTCTCGGTCGACGAGAAGGACCTCGGCGCCAAGTACGACATCGTCGAGATCCCCGAAGAGCTTCAGGATCGTGCCGACGAGTTCCGTCTCGAGCTGCTCGAGCGCATCGCCGAGACCGACGACGACTTGATGGAGCGTTACCTCGAGGGTGAAGAGTTCACCGAAGACGAGCTCATCGCTGCCATCCGCAAGGCGACCATCGCCAACAAGATCGTTCCGGTCCTCACCGGATCCGCGTTCAAGAACAAGGGCGTGCAGCCACTGCTCGACGCCGTGGTGCGCTATCTGCCCTCGCCTGTCGACGTCGGTGCCATCCGTGGCACGGCGCTTCGCAGCGAGGACGAGCTCAAGCGCATGCCCAGCGACACCGAGCCCTTCTCGGCGCTGGCGTTCAAGATCATGACCGACCCCCACGTCGGCAAGCTGGTCTACTTCCGCGTGTACTCGGGCCGCCTCGAAAAGGGCGCTCAGGTGATGAACACCACCACCGAGAACAAGGAGCGCATCGGGCGCATCCTCGAGATGCACGCCAACAACCGTGAAGACCGCGACGAGGTGCAGACCGGCGACATCGTGGCCGCCATCGGTCTCAAGAACACGCGCACGGGCGATACGTTGTGCGATCCCTCGAACCCGATCGTGCTCGAACAGCTGGTGTTCCCCGAGCCGGTGATCCACGTTGCCGTCGAACCCGCTTCCAAGGCCGACCAAGACAAGATGGGCAAGGCTCTGGCCGCCCTGTCCGAAGAAGACCCCACCTTCCGGGTGCGCACCGACGAGGAGACCGGCCAGACCGTCATCTCGGGAATGGGCGAGCTGCACCTCGAGGTCATCGTCGACCGCATGATGCGCGAGTTCCGTGTCGATGCCACGGTGGGCAAGCCCCAGGTCGCCTACCGCGAGACCATCACCAAGTCGGTGCCCAAGGTCCAGTACATCCACAAGAAGCAGACCGGTGGCTCGGGTCAGTTCGCAGACGTTTCGATCAAGATCGAACCCAGCGGCGCCGGCGGTGGCTACTCGTTCAAGGACAGCACCAAGGGTGGTGTGATCCCCAAGGAGTACATCGGCTCGATCGACCAAGGCATTCAGCAGTCGGCCACCAACGGCCCGCTTGCCGGGTTCCCGATGGTCGACTTCAACGTCGAAGTCGTCGACGGTAGCTCTCACGATGTCGACTCCTCGGAGATGGCGTTCAAGCTCGCGGGCTCGATGGTGCTTCGCGAGGCCGCCAAGAAGGCCGGGCCGGTTCTGCTGGAGCCGGTCATGTCGGTCGAGGTCGTTACGCCCGAGGATTACATGGGCGACGTAATCGGCGACCTCAACAGCCGCCGCGGCCAGGTCGGTCAGATGGAGATGCGTGGTACCAACCAGGTCATCTCCGCAACCGTTCCGCTTTCGGAGATGTTCGGTTACGTCGGCGACCTGAGGTCCAAGACCCAGGGTCGCGCCACCTACACCATGCAGTTCGACAGCTACCAGGAAGTGCCGGCCAGCATCGCCGACGAGATCATCAAGCGGATCCGCGGCGAATAGCCCGGTAGCCTCGACAATCACACGAACGAACTAACACAAGATTTCAACTCAGGAGAACAAAACCCATGGCGAAAGAGAAGTTTGAGCGGACGAAGCCTCATGTGAATGTGGGGACGATGGGTCATATTGATCATGGGAAGACGACGTTGACGGCGGCTATTACGAAGGTTTTGGCTGAGTCGTCTGGTGGTAAGGCTACGGCGTTTGAGGATATTGATAAGGCTCCTGAGGAGCGGGAGCGTGGTATTACGATTTCGATTGCTCATGTTGAGTATGAGACTGCGAATCGTCATTATGCGCATGTTGATATGCCTGGGCATGCTGATTACATCAAGAATATGATTACGGGTGCTGCGCAGGTTGATGGCGCGATTCTTGTTGTGTCGGCTGCTGATGGTCCGATGCCTCAGACGCGTGAGCATGTGTTGTTGGCTCGTCAGGTGGGTGTTCCGTCGATTGTGGTTGCCTTGAATAAGGTGGACATGGTTGATGATGAGGAGTTGTTGGAGCTTGTTGAGCTTGAGGTTCGTGAGCTTCTGTCGGAGTATGAGTTCCCTGGGGATGATATTCCGGTGATGCCTGTGTCGGCTTTGAAGGCGCTTGAGGGTGATGCGGATGCTGCTGCTCAGGTGTTGGAGTTGATGGCGCAGGTTGATGCGTTTATTCCTGATCCTGAGCGTGATACGGATAAGCCGTTCTTGATGCCGATTGAGGATGTGTTCACGATTACGGGTCGTGGGACGGTTGTGACTGGCAAGATCGAGCAGGGTGTTGTCCATGTGGGTGACTCGATCGAGATTGTTGGTATCAAGGACACGAAGACGACGACGTGTACTGGTGTTGAGATGTTCCGGAAGCTTCTTGATGAGGGGCAGGCTGGTGACAATGTTGGTGTGTTGTTGAGGGGTATTGGTAAGGAGGAGGTGGAGCGTGGTCAGGTGTTGGCTGCGCCGAAGTCGATTACTCCTCATACCGAGTTTGAGGCGACGATGTATGTGTTGACGAAGGAGGAGGGTGGTCGTCATAAGCCTTTCTTCACGAATTATCGTCCTCAGTTCTATTTCCGTACGACGGATGTGACGGGTGCGATTACGTTGCCTGAGGGTACGGAGATGTGTATGCCGGGTGATAACACGGATTTGACTGTTGAGTTGCATGCTCCGATTGCTATGGATGAGGGTTTGCGGTTTGCTATTCGTGAGGGTGGTCGTACTGTTGGTGCTGGTCGAGTCACCAAGATCATCAAGTAACTGACATGGCTGCATCACAGAAAATCCGCATCCGGCTGAAGGCCTACGATCATCAGATCGTCGATCAGTCGACCCAGAAGATCGTCGAGACCGTCCTGCGTACGCAGGCCCAGGTTCGCGGCCCCGTGCCGCTGCCGACCGAGAAGCACCGTTATACGGTCATCCGGTCGCCGCACAAGTACAAGGACTCTCGCGAACACTTCGAGATGCGCATTCACAAGCGGCTGATCGACATCGTCGAGCCCTCACCCAAGACCGTCGACTCGTTGCAGCGCCTCGAGTTGCCGGCCGGTGTCGACATCGAGATCAAGATCCAGCAGGACTGAAGTCAGATCTCAGGCACGGGGTCCCGCCGCTCAGGCGGGGCCCCGTGTGCATTTCCCCACCCGTCGACTGGCGGCACAGAAGTAGCCCTCCGGGGTTGTGCAGCGCCGAACGCGCGGGTATCGTTTCAGATTCGTGCGCCGAAGCAGTCGGCGCAGCTGCGCTAGGCCACCTGCCCAGCCGGTAATCGACGTCTTCGTAGGCCCGGGTCGTGTTTGAACGGCCGCTGCGGGAACCACGGGGCACAACCGAACCAACGCTCCGCTGGCCATGCCATGCGGAGCGTTCGCGTGACACGAGGAGGGTTTCCGCCCTCCCTCAGCGAGCAAGAGAGAGAACGCCTCCGATGGCGAACAAGGCGATTGTTGCCGAGAAGGTCGGCATGACACAGCTCTGGGACGATGACAACCGCGTCGTCCCCGTGACGATGCTGCGCGTGTCGCCGTGCCGCATCGTGCAGATCAAGACCGACGAGAACGACGGTTACACAGCGATTCAGGTCACCTATGGCTCGGCCAAGGAGAGCCGCCTCACCAAGCCCGAGGCCGGCCACTTCGCAAAGGCCGGCGTCGAGCCAGGCACCCGCCTGGTCGAGCTCCGCGTCGACGACGTGAGCCAGTTCGAGGTAGGCCAGCAGATCGATGCCAGCCTCATCGAGGCCGGCAGCCTCATCGACGTGACGTCGGTCTCGAAGGGCAAGGGATTTGCGGGCACGATGAAGCGCCACAACTTCTCTGGTCAAAAGGCCAGTCACGGCGCCCACCGTGTACACCGCAAGCCCGGCTCGGTCGGCGCATGTGCCACCCCGGCCCGCGTGTTCAAGGGCACGCGCATGGCAGGGCGCATGGGCGGCCAGAAGGTCACCACGCAGAACCTGACCGTGGTCAAGTCCGACGCCGATGCCGAGATCATCTTGGTCAGGGGCTCGGTCCCGGGACCCAAGGGCGCCGTCGTGGTGGTCCGCGACGCGGTGAAGGGATAACGAGAACATGTCCATCACCCTCAACGTCAAGACCCAGACGGGCGCCGACGCCGGAACCGTCGAGGTGTCAGAAGACCTGTTCGGAATCGAACCGAACATCCCGGTGCTGCACCAGGTCGTCACCGCACAGCTTGCGGCACGGCGCGCAGGAACCCACTCGACCCTCACCCGGGCCGAGGTACGCGGCGGCGGCGCCAAGCCGTTCCGCCAGAAGGGCACCGGTCGTGCCCGCCAGGGCTCGAGCCGCGCTCCTCAAATGACGGGCGGCGGCATCGTGCACGGTCCCAAGCCCCGCAGCTACCGCCAGAAGGTCAACAAGAAGGTCAACCGTCTGGCCCTGGCTTCTGCGCTCTCGGACCGCGTCCAGTCAGAGCGCCTGCTCGTCATCGAC
Source organism: Acidimicrobiales bacterium (assembly GCA_041394185.1). NCBI lineage: Bacteria > Bacillati > Actinomycetota > Acidimicrobiia > Acidimicrobiales > Acidimicrobiales bacterium. The sequence continues at coordinate 698,146 of JAWKIQ010000002.1, read as the reverse complement.
AGGTGGAGCTTCGAAGCTCCCAAGACCAAGGACGCCGTCGAGGCCATGAAGGCCCTCGATCTCAGCGGTCGGGTGGTGCTGGTCGTCGGAGCCGACGACGACACCGCCAGCCGCAGCTTCCGCAACATCCCTGGTGTTCAGCTCCTGAAGCAGTCAGAGCTCAACGCCTACGACATTCTCTGCAGCGACTGGCTGGTCTTCACCACCTCGACGCTGCCGGGAGGTGAATCGTGAAGGACCCACGCGACGTAGTCCTCCAGCCTGTGGTGTCGGAGAAGTCCTACGCCCTCCTCGAGGACAACGTGTACACGTTCGTCGTCCACAACTCGGCTTCCAAGCCCGAGATCAAGGACGCAATCGAGACGATCTTCGATGTGAAGGTCATGAAGGTGAACACCCTTAACCGCAAGGGCAAGCGGATGCGCAATCGCCGCTCGTTCACCTACGGAAAGCGGCCCGATACCAAGCGGGCCATCGTCACCCTCGCCGAGGGTGACTCGATCGATCTGTTCGGGGCCTGATAATGGGTATTCGCACACGCAAGCCGACGAGCCCGGGTCGCCGTTTCCAGACGGTTTCGGATTTCTCCGAGCTCACCACCGATCGCCCAGAGAAGTCTCTTCTTGCCAAGAAAAACGCGACGGGCGGCCGCAACAACAACGGTCGCAAGACCGCCCGCCACAAGGGCGGCGGTCACAAGCAGCGCTACCGCGTCATCGACTTCCGTCGCAACAAGGACGGCGTGCCCGCCACCGTTGCGACCATCGAGTACGACCCCAACCGCAACTGCCGCATCGCCCTGCTGCACTACCACGACGGCGAGAAGCGCTACATCCTGGCGCCTCAGGGTGTGACGGTCGGCGATGTGGTCTCCAGCGGCCAGAACGCCGACATCCGCCCGGGCAACGCTCTGCCTCTGCGCTTCATCCCGGTTGGTACGACGGTCCACAACATCGAGCTCAAGCCCGGCGCCGGCGGCCAGATGGCCCGCAGCGCCGGTGCCAGCGTCCAGCTGGTGGCAAAGGAAGGCGATTTCGCCACCCTGCGCCTTCCGAGCTCCGAGATGCGCCGCGTGCCCATCGATTGCCGCGCAACCGTCGGTGAGGTCGGAAACGCCGAGGCAGACCTGGTGAAGGTCGGCAAGGCCGGTCGCAACCGCTGGAAGGGCGTTCGTCCCCAGACCCGCGGCGTGGCCATGAACCCCGTCGATCACCCCCACGGTGGTGGTGAGGGCAAGACCTCAGGTGGTAGGCACCCGGTGTCGCCATGGGGTCAGCCAGAGGGTCGCACCCGAGATCGCAAGAAGAAGTCCAACGACATGATCGTCCGCCGCCGTCGCACGCGCGGATCGCGGAGGTAGTAGATGCCACGCAGCCTAAAGAAGGGCCCGTTCGTCGACGAGCATCTCCTCAAGAAGGTGGATGCCCTCAACGAAACCGGCGAAAAGAAGGTCATCAAGACCTGGTCGCGCCGCTCGACCATCATCCCCGACATGATCGGCCACACCCTGGCCGTGCACGACGGCCGCAAGCACGTGCCCGTGTATGTCACCGAGTCGATGGTCGGCCACAAGCTCGGCGAGTTCGCCCCGACGCGGACCTTCAAGTTCCACGCCGGCCAGGAGCGCAAGGGTAAGGGCCGCCGATGAGCACGATCGATCTCACCGAGGTCGCAGGCGCCCGCGCCACGCACCGCTATGCACGCCTGTCGGCCAGCAAGGCCCGCGCCGTGCTCGATCTGATCCGCGACCACGACGTCGCTGATGCTGCCGACATCCTGCGTTTCTCCGAGCGGGGTGCCGCAGAGGTCATTGCCAAGGTGCTTGCGTCGGCAGTCGCCAACGCCACCAACAACGAGGGCCTCGACGAAGACGAGCTGTACGTCGCCGAGTGCTTCGCCAACGAGGGACCAACCCTCAAGCGCTGGCGTCCACGTGCTCGTGGCCGCGCCACCCGCATAAACAAGCGCACGTGCCACATAACGGTTGTGGTCGCACGCCTCGACGACGAAGAACTCGAGATGCGCGAGGCTGCAACCAGCGCGGCCGCCACAACGCCAAACCGCGCCGACCGCCGCGCCCGCGTCGCCGCGAGCCGCCAGGCCGACAACGTGCCTGAGGACGCGGCCAGCTACGACGACGTGCAGGACGCGATCATCGACACCGGCGCCGATGCTGAAGAGCTCGACGCCCCGACCGACACCCCCGAGGCCGACAACCCCGAGGCCGTGGCCGAGTGGAATGCCGAAGACGCCGACGCCGATGGCGAGGCGAACCTGGCCGACGAGTCGCCCTATGGCGAGGGCTCGATGGCCCCGCCCGCCGACGGCTCGATCCCCGAGGGGTTCCCGGTCAAGGGCAACGCAGACTCGATGAAGTATCACGAGCCTGGTGGTCGCTGGTACGACAGCACGGTGGCCGAGGTCTATTTCGCATCCGCCGAAGCTGCTGAGGCGGCCGGCTTCACCAAGGCCGGCTCACGGGCCAAGGCCGCTGACACCGAGGGCGAGGAGGCCTGACATGGGTCAGAAGATCAACCCCTACGGTTTTCGGCTGGGCGTTACCACCGACTGGAAGTCCCGTTGGTTCTCCGACAAGGAGTACAAGGACAACGTCATCGAGGACTGGAAGATCCGCAACTACCTGCGCACCGAGCTTCCGCACGCTGCCATCAGCCGCGTCGAGGTCGAGCGCACACGCGATCGACTCCGTGTCGATGTCCACACCGCTCGCCCCGGCATCGTCATCGGTCGCCGCGGCTCTGAGGCCGACCGGCTCCGGTCGGGACTCAGCAAGATCTCGGGCAACCCCAAGGTCCAGCTCAACATCCAGGAGATCAAGCAGCCCGAGCTCGACGCTGCGCTGATCGCCCAGGGTGTGGCCGACCAGCTCGCAGGTCGTGTCGCTTTCCGCCGTGCGATGAAGCGCGCCGTGCAGAACGCGCTGAAGGCCGGAGCTCTTGGTATCCGGGTTCAGTGCTCGGGCCGCCTCGGCGGCGCCGAGATGAGCCGTACCGAGTGGTACCGCGAGGGCCGCGTGCCGCTGCACACGCTGCGCGCCGACATCGACTACGGCTTCCGCGAGGCCCGTACCACGGCCGGACGTATCGGCGTCAAGGTGTGGCTCTACAAGGGCGACATCCTGCCGTACAAGGTCTCGGCCGACGAGCGCATCGCACGTGAGGCTGCCATGGCCACCGGCGATGGTCCGGGTGCACCCGCCATGCCGGCCGCCGTCGTTTCGTCCAGCGGTCGTCGTGCCGCCGAAGCGGCTGCCGCAGCTCCGGCGCCTGCACCCGCCGACGACGAGACGGTCGACGAAGCAAACGTGCCGCTGGTCAAAGAGGCCGACCCCGAATTCGAGAGGCTCCTCGCCGAAGAAGAGGAGATCGAGCGCAACACCCGCCAGTCGGGCGGTGGTGCCGAGCGCTTCCGACCTGGAGATGCCGACTGATGTTGATGCCCAAGAAAGTCAAGCACCGCAAGCACCAGCGCGGTCGCATGAAGGGCGCCGCCAAGGGCGGTGACACCCTGCAGTTCGCCGATTTCGGCATCCAGGCGCTCGAGCCGGGCTGGATCACTGCCCGCCAGATCGAGGCCGCACGTATCGCGATGACCCGTCACGTCAAGCGTGGCGGAAAGGTCTGGATCCGGGTCTTCCCGGACAAGCCCGTCACCGCCAAGCCAGCTGAGACCCGTATGGGCTCCGGCAAGGGCAACCCCGAGCGCTGGATCGCCGTGGTGAAGCCCGGTCGGGTCATGTTCGAGCTCGGTGGCGTCAACGAGGAGCTCACCCGAGCCGCCCTCGAGCGCGCCATCCAGAAGCTTCCGATCAAGGCCCGCATCGTCAGCCGTGAAGGAGCGATGTAATGGCCAAGGATCTGCGCCAGCTCGACGACGGTCAGCTCGTCGAGCGCCTGGCCGAGACCAAGCAGGAGCTTTTCAACCTGCGCTTCCAGTTCGTAACCGGCCAGCTCGAGAGCCCGGCCGCCGTGACGAAGGCCAAGCGCCAGGTAGCCCGCATCAACACCATCTTGCGCGAACGCGAGATAGCTGCCGCCGAGCGCCTGGCGGAGGAGAGCTGATGTCCACCGAGTCCGTCAACCCAGACGAGCGGCCGAACCGCCGCAAGGTCCGCGAGGGCCTGGTCGTTTCCATCTCGATGGAAAAGACCGCCGTTGTCGCCGTGGTCGAGCGGGTACGTCACCCGCGCTACAACAAGACTGTCCAGCGCACCAAGAAGCTCTACGTCCACGACGAGGACAACGACGTGCGCATCGGTGACCGGGTTCGTGTCGCCGAGACGAGGCCCCTCTCGAAGACCAAGCGCTGGCGCTTGCTCGAGGTTGTGGAGCGTGCGCGATGATCCAGCAGGAGACGCGCCTCAAGGTCGCCGACAACAGCGGCGCTCGCGAGGTTCTTTGCATCAAGGTGCTCGGTGGTTCTCGCCGGCGCTACGCCACGGTCGGTGATGTGTTCATCGCCACCGTCAAGGACGCCATACCAGGCGCCAACGTCAAGAAGGGCGACGTCGTTCGCTGCGTGGTGGTTCGCACCCGCAAGGAACGTCGCCGTGCCGACGGCTCGTACATCCGCTTCGACGAGAACGCAGCCGTGCTCATCAACAACAACAACGAGCCCCGGGGTACGCGCATTTTCGGCCCCGTCGGTCGTGAGCTTCGCGAGAAGCGCTTCATGCGCATCGTGTCGCTCGCCCCGGAGGTGCTGTGACATGAAGATCAAGAAGGGCGACCGAGTCCGGGTGCTCGCGGGCAAAGACCGTGGTGCCGAGGGCGAGGTCATCCACGTCGACCCAAGAGCCAACAAGGTGCTCGTCGAAGGCGTGAACATCGCCAGGCGTCACACCCGGCCCACCCAGGTCAACCAGCAGGGCGGCATCATCGACAAGATCATGCCGATCAACGCTTCGAACGTTGCGGTTGTTTGCCCCAAGACCGGCAAGGCCGGCCGGGTGGGCTACCGCACCGAAGGCGGAACCAAGGTGCGCTTCCACAAGGTGTCTGGGGAGGAGCTGTCGTGACAACCGCGATCGAACCCCGTATGAAGGCCATCTATCGAGACGAGGTGCGCAACGCCCTCAAAGACGAACTCGGCCTCCCGAACATCATGATGGTTCCCAAGCTCAGCAAGATCAGCCTCAACATGGGCGTGGGCAGTGCCCTCACCAACCGGGCCAATCTCGATGGCGCCTTGTCGGACCTCACCACCATCGCCGGTCAAAAGGCAGTCCCAACACGGGCCAAGAAGTCGATCGCCGGCTTCAAGCTCCGCGAGGGCAACGCAATCGGTGCGCGGGTGACCCTGCGCGGGAACCAGATGTGGGAGTTCTACGACCGCCTGGTGACGCTGGCCATTCCCCGCATTCGTGACTTCCGGGGTCTCAACCCCAAGGGTTTCGACGGGCGTGGCAACTACACCTTCGGTGTCACCGAGCAGTTGATCTTCCCCGAGATCGACTACGACAAGGTCTCGGCGACCAGGGGTCTGAACATCACCCTTGTGACCACCGCAACCACTGACGACCACGGACGCGCTCTTCTCAGTGCGCTCGGATTCCCGTTCAAGCGGGAGGGACAGGACTAATGGCCAAGAAGGCACTCATCGAGAAGCAGAAGCGCACTCCCAAGTTCAAGGTGCGCGCCTACAGCCGCTGCAACCGCTGCGGCCGGCCTCACTCGGTCTATCGCAAGTTCGGCCTGTGCCGCATCTGTTTCCGCGAGATGGCCCACGCCGGCGAACTGCCGGGCGTGACCAAGGCGAGCTGGTGAGGGGGTACCGCCAATGACCATGACCGACCCCATCGCCGACATGCTGACGCGTATTCGCAACGCATCTCAGGCCCGCAAGGACGCCGTGTCCATGCCGTCCTCCAAGCTCAAGGAAGCCCTCGCCGGCATCCTCGCTGCAGAGGGCTATATCAACGGCTACAAGGTGGAAACACCCGAAGGCCGCCCGCAGAACACACTGAAGATCGATCTCAAGTACTCAGAAGACCGTAAGCAGACCATCTCGGGTATCACCCGTGTGTCGAAGCCCGGCCTTCGCGTGTACAGCAAGTCCGACGAGGTCCCACGGGTCCTCGGCGGCCTCGGTATCGCAGTGTTGTCGACCAGCCAGGGACTCATGACCGACCGTGAAGCGCGCAGGCGCAAGGTCGGTGGTGAGGTGCTCTGCTACGTCTGGTAGGTACTCATGTCTCGAATCGGTAAAGCACCAGTCGCCATCCCCGGCGGCGTAGAGGTGAAGGTCGACGGCGACGATGTTGTCGTCAAGGGCCCCAAAGGCCAGCTCACCCAGGCCATCCCGGACGGCATCTCGGTCTCGGTAGAGGACGGCACCGTCTCGGTGACGCGTGGCGACGACGAGGGCGAAACCCGCTCGCTGCACGGCCTGACCCGTGCCCTCATCGCCAACATGGTCAAGGGTGTCAGCGACGGCTTCACCAAGGAACTGTCCATCGTGGGTGTCGGCTACCGCGCCCAGGCGAAGGGCCCAGGTGAGCTCGAGCTGGCTCTCGGTTTCTCGCACCCCGTCTCGGTGGTGGCCCCCGAGGGCGTCACCTTCGAGGTCCCCACACCGACCAGCATCAAGGTCTCCGGAATCGACAAGCAGCTGGTCGGACAGGTCGCCGCTGACATCCGCGAGTACCGCAAGCCAGAGCCCTACAAGGGCAAGGGCATCCGGTACGTCAACGAGTACGTACTCCGCAAGGCCGGCAAGGCCGGCAAGTGATCAAGCGCGCACAGTAGGCACGAGCACCATGAGCAACAATCAACACGCACGAGCTCGGCGACACACCCGGGTTCGCAAGAAGATCATCGGCACCCCGCAGCGGCCGCGCCTCGCGGTGTTCCGCTCGAACCGCCACATGGTCGCCCAGGTAATCGACGACCTCAACGGTCGCACCCTTGCCGCCGCGTCGACCCACGAGTCGGACATCCGTCAGGCTGGCGTCACGGGCAACAAGGACGCTGCCACCCGGGTCGGCAGCCTGATCGCCCAGCGCGCCTCGGCCGTTGGGGTTTCACGTGTCGTCTTCGATCGCGGCGGCAACCAATACCACGGCCGTGTCGCGGCACTGGCCGACGCCGCTCGCGAGGGCGGACTGGAGTTCTGATGGGTAACAACAACCAACGTGGTAACCGTCGCGACGAGAACCGTCGCCCCGAGCGCGATCGCAATGGTCGTGACGCCGACGGTCTTCGCGAGTCTCGAGTCATCGACATCAACCGTGTCGCCAAGGTCGTCAAGGGCGGCCGCCGGTTTGCCTTCACAGCCCTCGTTGTCATCGGCGACGGCGCCGGTCGCGTCGGCCTTGGCTACGGCAAGGCCAAAGAGGTGCCGCTGGCTATCCAGAAGGGCACCGAAGAGGCGAAGAAGAACCTCTTCGAGGTTCCCCTGGCCGGCTCCACCATCACCCACCCCGTTCTGGGCGAGCTCGGTGCAGGCAAGGTACTGCTGAAGCCGGCTTCTCCCGGTACCGGCGTGATCGCCGGCGGTGCAGCCCGAGCCATCCTCGAAGAGGCCGGCATCCACGATGTATTGGCCAAGTCGCTCGGATCTTCGAACCACATCAACGTCGCAAAGGCGACCATCGAGGGTCTCAAGGACCTGAAGCGCCCTGACGAGATCGCAGCGGCTCGAGGCCTGTCGCCCGAGGAGTGCATCCCGGCCGGCGTTCTCAATGCGTACCGCGAGACTCAGAGGGCCAAGGCCGTGGCCTCGGTCGACGAGGAGGCTGCATCGTGAGCGGTGCAAACTTGAAGGTCACCCAGGTGCGCTCGGCCATCGGCTCGAAGCCCGTTCATCGCGGAACACTTCGTGCCCTCGGTCTGGGTCGCATCGGCAAGTCGAACACTCTGGCCGACGGGCCGGTGCTCCAGGGAATGCTGCGCAAGGTCGCACACCTGGTCGCCGTCGAACCGGCCGAAGAAAGCTGATCTCAGATGCTCAAGCCACATGACCTGCGCCCGGCAGAGGGTGCAAAGAAGGACCGTCAGCGTGTCGGTCGAGGCATAGCCGGCAAGGGCGGCAAGACCGCCGGCCGCGGCACCAAGGGCCAGAAGGCTCGCAGCAAGGTACCAGTCTGGTACGAGGGTGGTCAGTACCCCTTGCAGCGCAGCATCCCCAAGCTCAAGGGCTTCACCAACCCGTTCCGTGTCGAATATCAGGTGATCAACCTCGACGTCGTCGCGAGCCTCGGAGTCGACGAGGTGACCCCCGAACTTCTCCTCGAGAACGGTCTCATCGGCAAGAACTCGCTGGTCAAGATCCTTGGCCGCGGCGAGATCTCCTCCGCGGTGTCGGTCAAGGCTCACGCCTTCTCCAGGTCGGCCGAAGCGGCCATCACCGCCGCTGGCGGTACGGTTGAGACCCTGCCCCTTCCATTCGGCGGGCCGCGTCCGCCGGCCAAGGGCAATCAGCACACCAACCGCTGACGCCTTTCGAGGCCACGACACACCAGGGAGTAACGAGTGCTGTCGAGCATGCGCAACATATTCAAGGTGCCCGAGCTGAGGAACAAGATCCTCTTCACGGTCACGATCATTGCGCTCTACCGAATCGGAGCCCAGGTGCCGGTACCCGGCATCGACTTCGACCGAATCATCGAGCTGCGCGACAGCGCCGAACAAACCGGCGGCGTACTCGGCATCCTGAACCTGTTCTCGGGTGGCGCCCTCACCAACTTCGCCATCTTCGCGCTCGGGATCATGCCCTACATCACGGCGTCGATCATCATCCAGATCCTCACCGTGGCGATCCCCAAGCTCGAAGAGCTGCAGCAACAGGGTGCAGTCGGTCAGCGCAAGATCACCCAGTACACCCGTTATCTGACGCTTGCCATCGCGTTCCTGCAGGCCACCGGGATCACCTTCGTGTTCGGCCGTGGTGGTGGTTCGGCGTTGGGCAACAGCTCTGGCATCGAGGTGCTGCCTCAGTTCACCTTCGGGCGCGTGATGCTGGTGATCATCTCGCTCACCGCCGGCACAGCCCTGCTGATGTGGATGGGTGAGCTGATCAGCCAAAGAGGCGTTGGCAACGGCATGTCGTTGCTGATCTTCGCCTCGGTGGTGTCGGGCTTGCCATACGACGGCGCCCGTCTGCGGGCAACCGAGGGCAACCTCTACCTGTTCATTGCGATCATCGTGGCCATCGGCCTGATGGTGGCCATCATCTTCATCGAGCAGGGCCAGCGACGCATTCCGGTCCAATTCGCCAAGCGTCAGATGGGCCGGCGCATGTACGGCGGCCAGAGCACATACATTCCGCTCAAGGTCAACCAGTCCGGCGTCATCCCCATCATCTTCGCCAGCTCGGTGCTGTTCTTGCCCGTCCTGCTCTCGAATGTCATCAACTGGAGCTGGTTCCAGACATTCATCAACGACTATCTGACCCAGCCAGACAACCCGGTCTACGTGATCGTGTTCGGCCTGATGATCGTGGGCTTCGCCTACTTCTACACCGCGGTCACCTTCGACCCGATCAAGCAGGCCGACAGCATTCGTAAGCAGGGTGGCTTCATCCCGGGCATCAGGCCTGGGCCTCAGACCGAGCGTTACCTCGGCAAGGTGCTGTCTCGCATCACCTTGCCAGGCGCCCTGTTCATCGCTGCCGTCGCCCTGGTGCCTTCGATCCTGATCGCCATCACGGCCCCCGGCTTGGGTTCTGTCTCGGGCCTTGGCGGCGGTGGAGCTGCGCTGTCGTTCGGCGGTGTTTCGATCCTCATCGCGTCGGGCGTAGCGCTCGAGACGATGAAGCAGGTCGATAGCCAGCTGATGATGCGCAACTACGAGGGGTTCTTGAGATGACGCACAGGCTGATCGTCATGGGCAAGCAGGGTGCAGGCAAGGGCACCCAATGCGTGCGGCTCTCCGAGCGCTATGGCATTCCTCATATCTCGACTGGCGACATGTTGCGCGCCGCGGTCGAGGCCGGAACCGAGCTCGGCGAACGTGCCAAGGCGATCATGGACGCCGGGGACCTGGTTCCCGACGACCTGATGATGTCCATCGTCGAGGATCGCCTGTCGCAGCCCGACGCTTCCAACGGGTTCTTGCTCGATGGCTTTCCCCGCACATCTGTTCAGGCCGAGTGGCTCGACGGTGCGCTTGCCCCCGGGGGCGTCGACCTGGCGGTGAGCATCGAGGTGCCAGACGAGATCGTCGTCGAGCGGATGCTGTCCAGAGGGCGTGCAGACGACACCGAGGATGCAATCCGTCGTCGGCTCGATCTGTATTCGGAGCAGACCGCTCCGCTGCTCGACCATTACTCGTCCGCCAGCCGTCTTGTCACGGTCGACGGATTCGGCGACGAAGACACTGTCGAGGCCCGCTTGGCCGAGGCAATCGACGCCAGATTGGGCGGGGAGGAATAACGACCCGATCTAGGGCTTGGCTTGAGCCCTGCGGGACGCTATCCTGCAACGTCGGCCGAGTGCGCCCTTCCGCCGCTCGAGCTGCCGGCCACCACCGACTTGCGTTCAGCACAATACGTGTCGTGCCTGAATTAGGTCATCTACGAGGAGAAAGACACTGCCGAAACCCAAAGACGATGTGATCGTCCTGGAAGGAAAGGTCGTCGAGCCACTTCCGGGAGCGATGTTCCGAGTTGAACTCGACAACGGGCACAGCGTGCTGGCCCACATAAGCGGCAAGATGCGGATGCACTACATCCGCATCCTTCCAGGAGACCGTGTTCAGGTCGAACTGACCCCCTACGACCTCAGCCGCGGTCGCATCACATATCGGTACAAGTAGCCGGGCGCCAGCCAGGCTCACATCGTTCGGCACGCCCACCCGCAAGGTCGGGGAGGCTCTGACAAGGCGGCACTGCCAGAGGTCGTCATGAGGTCATCGTGAAGGTAAAACCAAGCGTCAAGCGAATCTGCGACAAGTGCCGCGTCATCCGTCGGCGCGGTCGAGTTCAAGTCATTTGCACCAACCCTCGCCACAAGCAGCGCCAGGGATAGGGGAGTAGCAACCAATGGCACGTATTGCCGGCATCGACATCCCCCGCGAAAAGCGCGTGGTCATCTCGCTCACCTACCTCTATGGCATCGGGCAGACCCGAGCCGAGAGTATCTGTGAGGCCACGGGCATCGACCCCAGCACGCGGGTCCGCGACCTCACCGATGACGAGGTCAACAACATCCGCGCTCACATCGACGAGAACTACAAGGTCGAGGGCGACCTTCGCCGCGATGTGTCCCAGGACATCAAGCGCAAGATGGAGATCGGTTGCTACCAGGGACTGCGCCACCGCCGTGGCCTCCCGGTTCGTGGGCAGCGCACCCACACCAACGCTCGCACCCGCAAGGGACCCAAGCGCACAGTGGCCGGCAAGAAGAAGGCCCCCCGCAAGTAGTTCGCCCCACGACCAGACATCGAGACATCGAGAGATCAATGGCAAAGCCACCAGCCGGGGGACGTCGCCCCCGCCGCAGAGAACGCAAGAACGTCACGCACGGCGTCGCTCATATCAAGAGCTCGTTCAACAACACGATCATCACCTTCACCGACCTGCAGGGCAACGCGCTCTCGTGGGCGTCGGCCGGAAACGTCGGCTTCAAGGGTTCGCGCACGTCGACCCCCTACGCTGCCCAGCAGGCCGCCGAGCAGGCAGCCCGCCGCGCCATGGAGCACGGCGTGCGCAAGGTCGATGTCGAGGTCAAGGGCCCGGGCTCGGGCCGCGAAACCGCTATCCGTTCCATCCAGAGCACCGGTATCGAGATCACCGGTATCAAGGACGTCACGCCCGTTCCCCACAACGGTTGCCGTCCGCCGAAGCGTCGGAGGGTCTGACAATGGCTCGTTACACCGGTCCCAAGGCCAGGGTTTCTCGCCGTCTGGGCGTCAACATCTGGGGAACTGCGGGTGAGACCAAGGCTCTCGACCGTCGCCCCTACCCCCCGGGCGAGCACGGCCGCGATCGCCGTCGCAACAACAACTCCGAGTACCTGGTTCAGCTCCAGGAAAAGCAGAAGGCCCGCTTCTCCTACGGGATGACCGAGCGCCAGTTCCGCAACGTCTACGACGAGGCGAGCCGTCGCCAGGGCGTCACCGGCCACCTGCTCCTGCAGCTCCTCGAACGCCGTCTCGACAACCTCGTGTACCGCGCCGGCTGGGCCGCAACCCGCCGCCAGGCGCGCCAGTTCGTCTCGCACGGTCACGTCAACGTGAACGGTCGTCGGGTCAACATTCCCAGCTACCGCGTCCGCAAGGGCGACGTCATCGAGCTTCGCGACAAGGCCCGCAACATGGTCGTCGTGCGCTGGAACCTCGACGTACTCGATCGGGCCGTTCCGGCCTGGCTCGAGTCGGGCGACGGCGGCCAGCAGGTGACCGTCCGCGAGCTTCCGTCTCGCGAGCAGATCGACATACCCGTCCGCGAACAGCTCATCGTTGAGCTGTACAGCAAGTAATTCGTTCCCCAGCGCCAGGAGTCAGCGCCAAATGCTCATCATGCAGCGGCCAACGGTGGAAGCCCTCGGAGAAGAGGACGGCAACCGTCAGAAGTTCGCCCTCGGCCCGCTCGAGCCAGGGTTCGGGTACACGCTCGGCAACTCGCTTCGGCGCACCCTGCTGTCGTCCATCCCCGGAGCAGCCATCACCCAGGTCAACTTCGACGAGGCTCTCCACGAGTTCGACACCATTGCCGGTGTCGTCGACGACGTCACCGACATCATCTTGAATCTCAAGGACGTCGTGCTCACCTGTGAGTCCGACGAGCCGGTATCGGTTCGTATCGACGCCCGCGGTCCGGGCGATGTCGTCGCAGGCGACATCCAGCTGCCCCCAGAGGTCAGCTGCCTGAACCCCGAGCTTCGCATCGCCACCCTCAACGACAAGGGCCGCCTCGCTGCGGACCTCACGGTCGAACGGGGCCGTGGCTATCTCAGTTCAGCCGGTGCTCCAGCCTCGTCGACCATCGGTGTCATCCCCGTCGACGCGATCTTCTCACCGGTGCGCCGTGTGGCCATCGAGGTCGAGCCGACCCGTGTCGAGCAAAGCACCAACTTCGATCGTCTGATCCTCGACATCGAGACCGATGGTTCGATCGCACCCCGCGACGCACTCGCCTCGGCGGGCGACACGCTGCGCACCCTCATCAGCCTCGTGGCCGATATGAGCGAGGAGCCACTCGGCCTCGACGTCGGCGAGCTTCCCCAGGCCGCGGGCGGGTCGCCCGACCTGGACCTCCCCATCGAGGATCTCGACCTTTCCGAGCGTCCTCGCAACTGCCTCAAGCGAGTGCAGGTCAACACCATCGGCGAACTGCTCACCAAGAGCGCCGACGACCTGCTCTCCATCACCAACTTCGGCCAGAAGTCCCTCGACGAGGTCATCGTCAAGCTCGATGAGCGCGGCCTCGCCCTACGCGGCATGTCGGCCGGCGTTTCCTAGGAGATTCCCTCATGCCCACGCCAATCAAAGGAAAGCGCTTCGGCGGCTCGTCGGCCCACCAAAAGGCCATGATGTCCAATCTCGCCGCATCGCTGTTCGCTGCCGAGGCCATCGACACAACCGAGGCCAAGGCCAAGGCGCTGCGCCCGATCGCCGAGAAGATGATCACGAAGGCGAAGAAGGGCGGACTTCACCGCCACCGCCAGCTCGTCTCGGAGCTGGGCGATATCGAGATGGCCCAGAAGCTGATCGACGACATCGCGCCTCGCTATCAGGATCGCCAGGGCGGCTATCTCCGCATCCTCAAGCTGGGTCCGCGCTACGGCGACAAGGCGCCGATGGCGCGCATCGAGCTCGTCTGAGCCGAGCACCGCAAACCGGTCGCTTGTGGCCCTCGCGGTTCACAGGTCAGCTGCGAGCTTGAGGGTCAGGCTCGACCTGGCCTATAGGGGCACCGCGTTTCACGGCTTCGCCGAGAATCCGGGTGTACCGACAGTCGAGGGAACCCTGCGGCGCGAGCTCGAACGTGTGCTTCGCCATGGCGTGTCGATCGACGTCGCTGGCCGCACTGACAAGGGCGTGCACGCCTCTGGTCAGGTCGTCAGCTTCTCTACAGAAGCCGATCACTTCGCGCCCGATCGGCTCCTCTCTTCGCTGAACAAGTTGTGCGCGCCCGATATCGCAGTGAAGCGTGTGTCGATCGTCGACCCCGACTTTCACGCCCGATTCTCGGCCACCGGCAGGCGATACGTCTATCGCATCCTCGACGGGACCACCCCCGATCCGCTGCGCTCCGATCTCGTGTGGCACATCACCGATGCCTTGGACCTCGAAGCCATGACCGCCGAGACGGCCGCCGTCGTCGGTGAACACGACTTCTCGGCGTTCTGCCGGCCACCCAAACACGACCCGCAGGCCTCACTGGTGCGCCACGTGCGACTGTGCGCCTTCAGCCGCACCGACGACGAGACGTGCCTGGAGATCGAGGCCAATGCCTTTTGTCATCAGATGGTGCGCTCGTTGGTGGGTGCACTCGTGGCCGTGGGGCGCCACCGCGCCGCGCCAGGTCTGATCGGGGCGATGCTGACGGCGCCAGACCGCGCTCGCGCGCCCTCGCCGGCGCCTCCACAGGGGCTCAACTTGGTAGAAGTGGCCTATTGATCCGGCCTCGGTGTTGCCATAGGCGATTGTGACGCCTATCCTTGCCCCTCGGCCCAACAACCGGTCGGGTCGTTTCGGGCGTGCCGCCGCGCCGCCGCCCAACCAGCTGTTTTCTGAGGTTTCTCTCGTGCGTACCTATTCCGTCAGCGCCAGCGAGATCGAGCGTAAGTGGTTCGTCGTCGACGCAACCGATCTCGTGCTCGGCCGCATGTCCACCGAGGTCGCTCGCATTCTCCGTGGCAAGCACAAGCCGACCTACACCCCACATCTCGACACCGGCGATCACGTGATCATCGTGAACGCCGACAAGGTCGTGCTGACCTCCGACAAGGCCAACACCAAGATGGTCTACCACCACACCGGTTACCCGGGTGGCATCCGCTCGGAGAGCTACGGCAACCTTTTGTCACGCAAGCCAGACGAGGCGATTCTGCGCACCGTCAAGGGCATGCTGCCGAAGAACCGCCTCGGCGCCCAGATGCTGAAGAAGCTCAAGGTATACGCCGGGCCCGACCATCCTCACGCTGCCCAGCAGCCAGAGCCTCTCGCCATCGACCACGCCCGCGCCGGCCAGCGCTGACCAACCGGAGACCACAAATGAGCGCACCTCTCGTCCAGTCAACCGGCCGTCGCAAGCGTGCTGTCGCCCGGGTTCGCCTGCGTGCCGGAAGCGGCCAGATCACCATCAACAAGCGGCCCTTCGAGGACTACTTCCCCTCGGCGACCCACCGCATGATCGTGTCGCAGCCCCTCGAGGTCACCGAGACCACCGAGGCCTACGACGTTGACGTCACCCTCGATGGTGGTGGTGTCAGCGGTCAGGCCGGCGCCCTTCGACTCGGAATCGCACGGGCGCTCATCGCTCTCGACCCCGAGGCTCGTCCGGCGCTCAAGTCTGCCGGCCTGCTCACTCGCGACGCCCGCGAGAAGGAGAGCAAGAAGTACGGCCTCAAGAAGGCCCGTAAGGCTCCCCAGTACTCGAAGCGCTGAGCCAGTCGAGGTGCGGTTCGGCACCGATGGCCTGCGTGGGCCCGCGAACTCCGAGCTGACCCCCGAATTGGCCCTGCGTCTGGGCCGCGCCGCAGCGCGCGTCATCGACGCACCTCGTTGGTTCGTCGCCCGCGATCCTCGCCGCAGTGGTCCGATGCTCGACGGCGCCGTCGCGTCGGGCCTCGCAGCCGAAGGGGTCGACGTATTCGACGTGGGTGTCATGCCAACACCAGGCGTTGCATATCTGGCGGCCGCCCATGACGCGGCCGCGGTCATGGTGTCGGCCTCACACAACCCCTGGTACGATAACGGGCTGAAGATTTTCGGCCGCGGCGGGCTCAAGCTCGACGATCAGACTCAGTCGACCATCGAGCGCGTGCTGGCGGGGCTGGCCGGCGCCGAGGTCGCTGGCGATCCGAAAGCTGTGGGCTGGATACACCGCGACCACGATTCGCTCGGGCAGTACCGCCAGATGTTGCTGGGCGCCCTCGAGAGCCGATCGCTCGCCGGTCTGGACATCGTCATCGACTGTGGGCACGGAGCCGCATCGCCCCTGGCGGGAGAGCTGTTCCGCGCCGCGGGAGCCGATGTCGAGGTCTTGCACGACCATCCTGACGGTCGCAACATCAACGACGGTGTTGGCTCGACCAATCCTTCACCGCTGGCTGCCAGGGTTGTGGCATCGGGCGCCGATCTGGGTCTGGCGCTCGACGGTGATGCCGATCGCCTCATCGCAGTAGATGCTCGAGGCAACATCGTCGACGGCGACCGTTTGCTTTGCATGTTCGCCCTGGACCTCGCCGAGCGAGGCATGCTGGCCGAAAACACACTTGTTGTCACCGTCATGTCGAATCTCGGGCTCCACCGCTCGATGGCGCGACATGGCATCGATGTCGCCGTCACCCCCGTCGGCGACCGTCACGTCCTCGAGGCGCTCGCGACCGGTGGATGGTCGCTGGGCGGCGAGCAGTCGGGACACATCGTCTTCGCCGACCTGGCCACCACGGGCGACGGCTTGTTGGCGGGCCTCCTGCTGAGCGATCTGATCGTCCGATCAGGCCGACCGCTGGGCGAGATGGCCACTGAGGTGATGACCACGGTGCCCCAGCTGTTGGTGAACATCGAGACCGCTGTCCGGCCAGACGATCCGGCCGGCGATCTCGCTTCAGAGATCGCAACTGCCGAGCAGCTGCTCGGGTCCGATGGGCGAGTGCTGGTGCGAAGCTCTGGCACCGAACCTCTGGTGCGCATCATGGTCGAGTCGACGACGGCTGAAATCGCGCAGCGGGCCGCCGACGGGCTTTCCGAAGCAGTTCGAGAACGATATGGGGTGGCCAAGGCCCACTGAGGTCGCGGTCGTCCGCCGATAGTCGAGGGGTACGCTCGCCGTCATGTGTGGAATCATCGGAGTCGTCCGCAAGCGCGACGACCGCACGCCCCTGGATCCGGCCGACGTGTTGGCTCGCCTTTCGATGGCTGCCGATTTGCTCGATGCAGCGTCAGTTGATCTCGACGTAGGTTCACTCGAGACCGCCGCCCAGACAGCGCAGCACCTGGACGCTGATCTTCGCTCACTGCCAGGAGTGCGGGCGTTGGTGGACGATCCCAAGGTTCTCGCCGACGTTGCGGCGTTGACCAACCGATTCCGTGTCTCGGTCGCTGCGATTGACAGTGCGGTCGATACCGGGCGGCTCGTTTTCGACGCTTCTACGGAGACCCTCAACCGGGTGCTGGTCGATCTCAAGGATGCCGCCTGGGCGCTCGAGCGCGACCGGGTCCGTAATGCTGCAGCGATTGCAGCTCTGGCTCCGGCCAATCCCACGATCGAGCAGGTTGCCGGATTCTGGTCCATTCAGGTGGCTTTGTCGGCCTTGGACCGGCTCGAGGTTCGCGGACGCGACTCGGCCGGTATCGAGGTGGTGGTCGAGAACCACGGTCTCGGGCCAGATGAGCTCGAGGCCCATTCCGAGCTGAGTGTGCGGTTGGGTGACGCGGTCTATCGGTCGGGTGCGGTGCGAGCCGACGAGCGGATTGCCGTGTTCGTCTACAAGGCGGCGGCCGAGATCGGTGAGCTCGGCGACAACACCGCGGCCTTGCGCGCTGCGATAGACGCCGACGAGTTGTTGACCCGCGCCATGTCGCGCCCGGGCGCACACACCACAGTGTTGGGACATACGCGGTGGGCGTCGATTGGCATCATCTCAGAGGCCAATGCCCATCCGCTCGACTCGTGCGAGCTGGGCAAGCTCGATGGTCCGTTGGTTACTTCGGTTCTCAACGGCGACGTAGACAACTTCGCCGACCTCAAGGCGCACCACCGGCTCGAGATCGCTCCAGAGATAACAACAGACGCCAAGGTCATCCCGACACTGGTTGCGCGCGGTCTCGAACGTGGCGACGATGCCCTGGAGGCGTTCCGGTCGTCGGTGGCGTCCTTTGAAGGGTCGGTCGCCATCGCAACCCACATCGTCGACGATCCGAGCTGCCTGTACCTCGCCCTGCGCGGCTCTGGCCAGGCGCTCTATGTGGGCTTGGCCGACCACGCCTATGTGGTGGCTTCCGAGCCGTACGGTGTGGTCGAAGAGGCCGGTACCTACCTGCGTCTCGATGGAGAGACTCCCGCAGACCCCGACAACCCCGTGGGTTCGCGGGGCCAGATCGTTCGTGTCGAGTCGAGCGGCGCCGGCACGACCGGCGGCCTCACCCGCATCTCCTACAGCGGAGAACACCTGCGGGTGGCCGAGGCCGAACTGGTCCGGCCAGAGATCACGACGCGAGACATAGACCTGGGTGACGCGCCTCACTTCTTCTTGAAGGAGGTCGGCGAGGCACCCGAGTCGTTCCGCAAAACCTTGCGGGGCCGCATCGTCGAGGCCGACGGACTTCTCGAGGAGAGGCTCGACGAGGGCGCCTTCCCGTCCCTCATCGCCGATCGACTGGGCAGCGGCCAGATCACCCACATCATCTCGATAGGGCAGGGCACAGCGGCCGTTGCCGGTGAGAGCCTCGGCGCTTTCTTGTCGAACCTGGCCCGAGGTTCGATCAAGGTCGAGTCTCGTCTGGCCACCGAGTTGTCTGGCTTCGGCCTTCAACCCGACATGTCGAACACCTTGGTGGTGGCGGTCAGCCAGTCGGGTACCACGACCGACACCAATCGCACGGTCGACCTGGTGCGGGGCCGCGGGGCCGCGGTGATCTCCATCGTCAACCGCCGCGGCAGTGATCTGACCGATCGGTCTGACGGGGTTTTGTATACCAGCGACGGTCGCGACGTAGAGATGTCGGTGGCTTCGACAAAGGCGTTCTACGCCCAGATCGCCGCTGGTGCACTTCTGGCCTGTGCCATCGCCCGGGCCGTCAATCCCGACTCGGCTCCGCGCCAAGAGATTTCCGAGCTGTTGTCGGCGATCCGTTCCCTGCCCGAGGCCATGGCCGAGGTGGTCGCCGAACGTTCGCGGATCGGCGAGATCGCCCGAAGGCACTCGACGTCGAAGCGATACTGGGCAGTCGTCGGAAACGGCATCAATGCGACTGCAGCCCGCGAGCTCAGGATCAAGCTGAGCGAGTTGTGCTACAAGGCGATCGCCTTCGACAGCACCGAGGACAAAAAGCACATCGACCTGTCCTCTGAGCCGATGATCATCGTGTGTGCCGCAGGCCTGGTCGGTTCGACCGCCGACGATGTCGCCAAGGAGGTAGCGATCTTCCGGGCGCACAAGGCCACTCCCATCGTGCTGGCTTCTGGCGACACCACCCGGTTCTCGGCGGCCGTCGACCTGATCTCGCTTCCGGCCGTGCATCCGTTGGTTGACTTCGTCCTGGCCACGGTGGCCGGGCATCTGTTCGGCTACGAATCGGCCCTGGCCATCGACGCGCTGGCGCGGCCGTTTCGCGAGTGCCGATCCATCATCGAGGGTGCGGTCGACGAAGGATGGGAGGCCGGCAAGTCCGACGAAGTGGTTGCCGCCCTCACCCAGCCGACCAGCCGCTTCTTCGATGGCATCCGCACCAACCAGTACGACGGCAACCTCGAGGCCAGCACGGCGGTGCGCCTGTCGACCCTATTGCGTTACGCGTCGGGGCTGATTCCCCTGGACCGATTCCAGGTCGACTTCGGCAAGGTCGGCACACCCGCAGTGGTCATCGAGGATCTGATGAGGGCATTGACCCTGGCAACCGACGAGCTGACCCGTCCGGTCGATGCGATCAAGCACCAGGCCAAGACCGTGACCGTGGGTATATCTCGCTCGGACGAGACCCTTCTGGAATCTGCGCTGGTTCGCGAGGTGCTCGCGGCCGGGACTCCTCGCGACCGGCTTTCCTACAGGGCGCTGCGAACCCTCAGCGCCCTCGATCCCGCCGTGCTCGAGGTCGTCGGATACACCCGCTATCGAATCGATGGCGACGTCGAGGGCGATGCTCTGGTGCAGGTCATCGACCGGGGCGGCATCTCACTGAACATCCCGACGCGCACCGAGTCGCTGCCGACCCTTCGGGGCACCAAGCACCGCGCCGCATTCGAGCGCGAGGTCACCGTCAGCAAGGGTCGCAGCGACAATCGCACGATCGTGCTGATACCCGAGGTCAAAGACACCCAACCGACTGGCCTGACGCTGCTGCACGTCAAGATGCCCGAGCGGCTGAACGCCGAAACCATGAGGGCGGTGATGCAGGGCTACAGAGGCCGGTACGCAGCCCTGAAGGATGCCGTCACAGAGACCGAGCCGAGCTTTCGTGACGATCTGCTGGCCACGGTGGATGTCATCGACTTGCTCAGCGAGCCGGTGTACGTGTTGGCCAAGCACTGGACGTCGTGAAGCTCGGGCGCTGGCGCGGTCTCGGTGTTTCGCCGATGCCGGTGCTGACGCCAGAGCAGGTGCGAGTCGTCGACTCGGCCGCCGGCGATCTCGATGAGCTGATCGGCCGGGCCGGATCGGTCGTCGCCCGGGTGGCCGTCGATGTTCTGGGCGGTACCTATGGCAGGCGGGTCGTCGTTATCGCCGGGCCCGGCAACAACGGAGCCGACGGCCGAGTTGCAGCCGCCCGGCTGAAGGCTGCCGGCGTTCGCGTCGAGTTGGTCGACCCCACCGTCGGTCTCGTCGGCCCAGCCGATCTGGTCATCGACGCCGCGTTCGGCACCGGGTTGTCCAGGCCATACGAACCACCACAGGTCGACGCGGGCACGCCGATACTCGCCGTCGATGTTCCCAGCGGTCTCGACGCGTTGACGGGCGCGAATCTCGGCGCGCTGGGTGCCACCACCACGGTCACCTTCGGAGCGCCGAAGCGAGGAATGTTCTTCGGCGATGGCCCAGAGCTGTGCGGGCAGGTCGTGGTGGCCGATATCGGTCTAGATCTGGCTCCAGCCCAGATCGACACCTGGTTGGTCGACGACGGACTGGCAGAGCGCGTCCTGCCGCACAGGCCACGCCGGGCGCACAAGTGGTCTGCGGCGGTCAGGGTCGTGGCCGGCAGCCCCGGCATGTGGGGAGCTGCACACCTGACCTCGTCGGCAGCGATGCGTGCCGGATCGGGGATGGTGGTGGTCAGCGGTGCCGGCGATGCCATCCCCGATGGATTGCCGGTCGAGGTCGTCGCCCGCTCGGCTGACGACCAGGCCGGCGCCGCACCGGCTGATGCTCGCGAAAGGGCTGCCAGGGTCGCGGCCGACCTCGACCGTTTCGGCTCGCTCGTGTTGGGGCCTGGTCTCGGGCGCGACCAGGACGAGTTCGTCGATGCGCTGGTGGCGCTCTCGCCGGTTCCGACCGTCATCGACGCCGACGGGCTGGGTTTTGCTTGGGGGCGTCCGGAGGTTCTTCGACGTGCGGGTGGTCCGGCGATAGTGACTCCACACGACGGCGAGTTCGCCAAACTCGTGGGCCGTCCACCCGGTCCCGACCGTGTCGGTGAATGCCGAGAGCTCGCTACACGTTCGGGTGCTGTGGTGCTGCTGAAGGGTCCTACGACGGTGGTCGCTTCGCCAACGGGAGCCTCGTGGTTGGTGACCGCCGGAGATCAGCGGCTGGCGACGGCGGGGTCGGGCGACGTGTTGTCCGGAATGCTCGGAGCCGTGCTGGCTCAGCTTCGACCTGACGCCGATGATGTCGACCAGGTCGCTCTGACTGTCGCGTGCGCAGCGCACTGGCATGGCTCGACGTGTGACCACTTGGCTGCCGGCACGGTTGCCTCCGACATCGTCGACGCTCTGGCGCGCACTCGGTCAGGATGGCGTCCGTGAACGAGGTGCCGCCCCGCCCGACTTTCTGCAGGATCGACCTCTCGGCGCTGTCGGGCAACATCGCGGCCATCGAACGTCATGTCGGCCCCGGGTGCATCGTCATGCCCGTCATCAAGGCCAACGCATACGGACATGGCCTGGATCTGGTGGTCCCGCATCTGGAGGCGACGGGTACCCGACGCGTCGCGGTCGCCTACCTGGAGGAAGGCATCGAGGTTCGAAGGTTGGGTTTCACCGGCGACATCCAGGTGCTCGGTGGAGCATTCCAACCCCAGATCGAATCGTTTCTCGATCACGATCTGATCTTGACCGTGCCCTCGACCGACAAGCTCGACGAGGTGGCGACCATCGCCCGCCGTCGAGGCGAGCGTCCGCGGGTGCACCTGAAGATCGACACTGGCATGGAGCGCATAGGGGTTCACCACGACAGGGCCAAGCCCTTCTTCGATCGGGCCTTCGCCTGTGAGGACGTCCAGGTCGAAGGTGTCTTCTCTCACTTCGCGAACGCCGATGCGGCCGACCTGGATCACGCCAAGAGCCAGCTCGAGCGATTCATGGTGGCCACCGAAGAGTTGCGCGGGCTCGGCGATCGGCCCCTATTCCACATCGCCAACTCGGGCGCGGTCGCCCAGCTCGCCGAGAGTCACCTCGACATGGTGAGGCCCGGCGTGCTCACCTATGGCGTGTACCCCAGCGCCGAGACCCAGCGCAGCATCGACGTGCTGCCAGTCCTGGAGTGGCTGTCGACGGTGATCTACTTCAAGGTCGTCAAAGCCGGCTCTCCGGTCGGGTATGGCTCGACCTGGGCTCCCGACGAGGCGACCCGCGTCATCACCCTTCCGGTCGGCTACGGCGATGGATATCCGCGCGCTGCATCCAACCGGTCTCGGGTGTTGGTTGGCGGAACATCCCGACGTGTCGTAGGACGCGTGTGTATGGACCAGACGATGGTCGACATCGGCTGGAGCACGGCATACAACGGCGACGAGGTGGTATTGATCGGAAGCCAGGGCGACGAGCGAATCACCGTCGAGGACCTGGCCGATTGGTCGGACACGATCCCCTACGAGGTGCTGACACGGGTGACCTCGCGAGTTCCGCGCATGGCGATCGGGCGCGATGGCGGGGTCTGACCCCCGAAGCGGATCGCGTCGCTAGCATCAGGAGGTGTGATCGAGGTCAAGAGCAGCTCTCCTGATGCCACCAAGGCCATCGCCGCGGCTGTCGCGTCGATGACACGTTCGGGCGACCTCATCGTTCTCACCGGCGATCTGGGAGCGGGCAAGACGGCGTTTGTGCAGGGTTTTGGCGCCGCACTAGGGGTCGTCGAGCGAATCACCAGCCCGACGTTCACCCTCGTACACGACTATCAGGGCGCTCAGCTGTTGGTTCATCACCTCGATGTGTACCGGCTCGAAGACGTCTACGAGGTGTTCGACCTGTCGCTTCCCGAGCTTCTCGACGACGGCTCGGTCACGATCATCGAGTGGGGCGACCGTGTGTCTTCGGAGCTTCCACCCAACTATCTCGAAGTTCGTCTTCGACTGGGCGACCCGGCCCGACCCGACGACAGAGTTCTCGAGTTTGTCGCGATAGGAAACGCGTGGGTCGACAGGCTCGCCGAGTTCGAGGTCGCCTTCAGTTCCCTAGAGGTTCCCGAGCCGTGTTGATCCTCGCCATCGAGACATCCACGCCCCAGGTCGGCGTGGCCCTCGTCGACTACGACGGGGTCTTGGCCAGCTTCCACGCAAACCGCGATCGCAGACACGCCGAAACCGTGGTGCCCGCCGTCGAGTTCTTGTTCCGGCAGGCCGGGGTGGGCCCATCGGACCTGGGCGCGGTGGCGGTCGACGTGGGCCCCGGATTGTTCACTGGGCTGCGTGTGGGCCTGGCCACCGCCAAGACGATGGCGCAGTCGCTGCGTATCCCCATGGTCGGGGTCTCCAGCCTCGATCTGCTCGCCTTCGCAGCGCGCATGAGCGACAGGCGCATCGTCGCCACAGTCGACGCCAGACGCGGCGAGGTCTTCGCTGCCACCTATCGCCGAGTACACGGTGGCGTTCAGCGTCTCACCGAGCCCGTTGTGGCTTCACCCGACGAGGTCGCAGGCCTGGTCGAGAGCTTTGGCGAAGACTGCCTGCTCGTCGGAGACGGGGCCGACAGGTACTCCGACATCTTGTCCAGAGTCCACGGCGTCGAGATCGGACGGGAAGGAATGCGGTTTCCGTCGGCCGCAGCGCTGGGCGAACTGGCCCACAGCCGAGCTGTGCGCGAAGAGTTCCAACAGCCTCGCGAGATCGAGCCGATCTACCTTCGCGGACCCGACGCCACCCCCAACTGGAAGAGTGCCGGGTTTTCATGACCGGGTCATCGTCCATGCCGGCGCGCTCGGCCTTGTCCATAGTGGTCGAGCCGATGACCAGGCGCCATCTGAAGGCGGTGCGCGCCATTGATGCGCAGTCCTATCCCTCGCCCTGGTCGACGGCGATGTACTTGCAGGAACTCGCCAATTCAGCGACCCGGGTCTATCGCATCGTTCGCGTCGAAGGCACAATCGCCGGCTACGGCGGGCTCATGAAGGTGGGACCCGATGGGCATGTCACCTCGGTGGCCACGCATCCGTCGTATCGGTCGCTCGGCGTGGCAACCAGGGCCATGCTCGGCCTGTGCCGAGGGGCGCTGGACCTGGGCTGTGAGGCGATGACCCTCGAGGTCAGGGTGTCGAACTCCAGGGCCAGTTCGCTCTATGAGCGATTCGGCTTCGAGGTGGCCGGGGTTCGCAAGGGCTATTACTCCGACAATGGTGAGGACGCTGCGATCATGTGGCTCAACGACATCGATACGTCGTCGTTTCGCGCCAAGCTGCGCGATATCGAAGCCGGCCTGACAGGCGCCACCGATTGGAGGTCGATCTGATGAGTGATCCTTCCGAACTCGTGGTGCTTGGCATCGAGACGTCTTGCGACGAAACGGCGGCCGCCATCGTGGTGGGTGGTCGCAGCGTGCGCAGCAACGTGGTGTCGAGCCAGATCGATCTGCACGCGGCCTATGGGGGCGTGGTTCCCGAGGTGGCGGGGCGGGCCCACGAGCAGAGAATCGCAGAGGTTCTGGCCGAGGCGTTGGTGGAGGCCGGGGTCGACTACCCCCAGATCGACGCAGTTGCCGCAACGGTGGGGCCGGGGCTGATCGGTTCGTTGCTGGTGGGGGTCAGCTCGGCAAAAGCGCTGTCTTTGGTGTGGGGGGTTCCCTTCGTGGGGGTCAACCATCTGGAGGCCCACTTCCACGCCGCCCTGCTCGACGAACCCGATCTCGAGTTTCCGCTGGTCATGCTGCTGGTCTCGGGCGGGCACACCATGCTGGTTGCTATGGAGGCGCCTGGGCGCTATCGGCTGTTGGGCTCGACCCTTGACGATGCCGCGGGCGAGGCATTCGACAAGGTCGCCCGATTCATCGATCTCGGCTACCCGGGAGGGCCGGCGATCGACGCCGTGGCTCTCGAAGGCGACCCCGAGGCGATCCGGTTTCCGAGGGCCATGCTCAACGACGGCTATGACTTCTCCTTCAGCGGTCTGAAGACCGCTGTGGTGAACCACGTCAGGGCCAATCCCGATGTTTCGGTGCCCGACGTAGCGGCGTCGTTCCAGGCCGCCGCCGTCGACGTGCTCGTCGAAAAGGCCAGGCGTGCGGCAGCAGACATCGGGGCGACGGGCATCTGCTTGGCCGGAGGAGTCGCCGCCAACAGCCTGCTGCGAGCCTCAACCGAGTTGGTGTGCGCCACCGAGGGTTTGTCCTGCCACCTTCCCAGCCGGGCGATGTGTACCGACAACGCCGCCATGGTCGCGGCCGCGGGCTGGTTCAAGCTCCAGGCTGAGGGTCCCGACACCCTCGACAGCGGTGCCAATCCCAGAATGGCTATCCGATTCGTCGACTAGGGGTTGTCGATCCGTGCGGACGAACGTATCGTTAGCACTCGCCATATGAGAGTGCTAATGCCCCACGGAGGCACATCACATGAACCTTCAGCCGCTCGAGGATCGCATTGTCGTGCGTCCCAACGATGCCGAGGAGACCACCGCCAGCGGTCTGGTCATTCCCGACACCGCCAAGGAGAAGCCCCAACAGGGCACTGTCTTGGCCGTCGGCCCGGGCCGTCGCTCGGACTCCACCGGTGAGCTCATCCCCGTCGATGTCGCGGAAGGCGACGTCGTCGTCTACAGCAAGTACGGCGGCACCGAGATCAGCATCGGTGGCCAGGACCTGCTCATCCTGAACGCCCGCGACGTGCTTGCGGTGGTGAAGTAGCCCATGCCGAAGATTCTCAAGTTCAGCGAAGAAGCACGCCGCGGCCTCGAGGCCGGCGTGAACAAGCTCGCAGACGCAGTCAAGGTCACCATCGGCCCCAAGGGTCGCAACGTGGTGCTCGAGAAGTCGTTTGGCGCTCCGACCATCACCAACGACGGTGTCTCGATTGCTCGCGAGATCGAGCTCGAGGACCCGTTCGAGAACATGGGTGCTCAGCTGGTCAAAGAGGTTGCCACCAAGACCAACGACGTCGCAGGTGACGGCACCACCACGGCCACCGTGCTGGCGCAGTCGCTGGTCCGCGAGGGTCTGCGCAACGTTGCCGCCGGCGCCAACCCGATGTCGCTCAAGCGTGGCATCGAGGCTGCCGTGAAGGCTGCGGTCGACCGCATCGGCGAGATGTCCGAGGATGTCTCCACCGACAAGGGCAAGATCGCCTCGGTCGCCGCCATCTCGGCTGCCGACACCACCGTCGGCGAGATCTTGGCCGAAGCCTTCGACAAGGTCGGCAAGGACGGCGTGATCTCGGTCGAGGAGTCGAACACGTTCGGCACCGAGCTCGAGTTCACCGAGGGCATGCAGTTCGACAAGGGTTTCTTGTCGCCGTACTTCGTCACCGACCCCGACCGCCAGGAAGCCGTGCTCGAGGATCCCTACATCCTCTTCGTCAACGGCAAGGTGTCGTCGGTCCAGGAGATGGTTCCGGTTCTCGAGAAGGTCATGCAGACCGGCAAGGCTCTGCTGATCATCGCCGAGGACGTCGAGGGCGAAGCTCTTGCCACCCTGGTCGTCAACAAGATCCGCGGCACCTTCACCTCGGTCGCTGTCAAGGCTCCCGGCTTCGGCGAGCGCCGCAAGGCGATGCTTGCCGACATGGCCATCCTCACCGGTGGCCAGGTCATCGCCGAAGAGGTGGGTCTGAAGCTCGACAACGCCACCCTCGATCTGCTGGGTCAGGCTCGTAAGGTCATCGTGACCAAGGACGAGACCACCATCGTCGAGGGCGCAGGCAGCAAGGAAGACGTCGACGGTCGCGTCGCTCAGATCAAGCGCGAGATCGAAGAGACCGACTCCGACTGGGACCGCGAGAAGCTCCAGGAGCGCCTCGCCAAGCTGGCCGGCGGCGTCGCCGTCATCCAGGTCGGTGCGGCCACCGAGGTCGAGCTCAAGGAGAAGAAGCACCGCATCGAGGATGCCGTCTCGGCTACTCGTGCCGCCATCGAAGAGGGCATCGTCCCCGGCGGTGGCACCGCACTGCTTCGTGCTCGCGCTGCCATCAAGGACCTGCAGCTCGAGGGCGATGAGAACACCGGCGCCCAGATGGTGTTCCGGGCACTTGACGCTCCGGCTCGCCTCATCGCTCAGAACGCAGGCCACGAAGGTGCCGTCGTCGTTCAGCAGATCGAGATGGGCACGGGCAACATGGGCTTCAACGCCGCCACTGGCGAGTACGAAGACCTGGTCGAGGCCGGCGTCATCGACCCCGCCAAGGTCACTCGTGCCGCCCTGCAGAATGCTGCGTCTATCGCAGCTCTGCTGCTGACCACCGAGACCCTCATCACCGACAAGCCGGTCGACGAGGATCCCGCTGCCGCCGCTGCCGCCATGGGTGGCATGGGGGGCATGCCAGGGATGATGTGACCCCAGGGTCACCCCATCTCTTGACACCACTCGCTTCGAGGGGGTCCGGCTCTGCCGGGCCCTCTCGGGCTTTTTGACCTCCTCGACCATGGCCGTGACCCACTAGCCTCGCTTCGGTGAACAGCTCGGGGCAAAGAGGGGGTCCGCAGAAGATCCCCCGACCACCCGATGCCAGGCCCGGCAGCCCGCCCCCATGGCATGGCTTCACCGTCGTCCCGGATCTCGATGAGATCTGTCGGCGGGTAGCCGATCACCGGCCGGGGGTCAGGTTCACCGGTGCCCCGCCCCCAAAGCGCAATTCGGCGGTGCTGGTGGCGCTGTTCGAAGACGGCGGCGAGCCTCATGTCGTCTTGACCACCCGCAGCGTGAACCTGAGGTCGCACACGGGTGAGGTCAGCTTTCCGGGCGGCAGGCAGGACGACTTCGAACCCCTGGAGGTGACCGCCCTGCGAGAGGCCGAGGAGGAGATTGCGCTGGGCCGCGAACGCGTGACGATCGTGGGTGAACTCGACCGCCTTTCGACGTTCTCGTCGAAGTCGGCGATTCATCCCTTCGTCGGTCGTGTCGATTCCCTGCCGGCGCTCCGGCCCAATCCGGCCGAGGTCGATCGCATCCTGCTGGTTTCTTTGGCTGAGCTTGCGAGCCCGGCCGTATACCGGGAAGAGCGCTGGTCCAGTGGGGTTTATGGTCATGAGCGGGCCATGCACTTCTTCGAACTCGTGGGCGACACCGTGTGGGGCGCAACAGCATCGATGTTGCATCAACTGCTGACGCTGGTACTGGACTGAGACAACACCTCATCGCTGCGGCCAAAACGCCGACTGGAGTGGTGAGGAACCGTGAAAATTCCGTTCGTATCTCGCATTTTTGCGCCGCGGCACGTGGCGAGCGACGAATGTGCGCGCCCAGGAGCGACCCGATGACCGGCGCCAGGTCCGCGTTGGCACGTGTGTCGCCGGTTGCGAAGGTCTCGGCGTTTGCGGTTGCCATGGCGGCTGCGGCTTGTGTGGTCATGGCCACCATGGGCCCTCTGCCAGGCAGGTCGGCATGGGTGGCCGCAATTCCGTTTGTGATCGGGTACGCCCTCACCGAATCGATGGTGTTTCACATCGAGATCCGCAAGCAGGCCCACACCTTCTCGATTCATGAGGTGCTCTTGGTCGTGGGGCTGTTCGCTGTTGAGCCGGCGGCCTTGTTCGTAGCGAGGGTCTTGGGCGGGGCGATCGCGATGTTCCTCATCAGACGCCCGCCTCTGTTCAAGGCATTCTTCAACGTCGCGATGCTGGCGCTCGAAGTCGCGGTCGCCGTGCGGGTCTTTGCTTTCTTCGGCTACGCGGCACAGCCTTCGTTGGGCAGCGGCTTCGCTGCCATCGCGTCGGCCGCAGCCGCCGACGCAGTCAGCGTTTTCGCCGTATTCGGGGCGATCACGATATTCGAGGGTCGACCGCGGCGACGCCAGGCCGTCGACGTGTTCAACGCCCAGATGCTCGTCATGCTGATCGCAGGATCAGTCGGCGTGGTGGGTGCCGGGGCTTTGACGGTGGGTCGCTGGCAGGTGCTCTTCCTCGCCATCATGGGAACGGGCGCGGTGGTGGTCTTCCGTCAGCACGCGCTGACGACCAGCAGGTTCACGGGGCTCCAGACCCTCTACGCGTTCAGCAGGACCATTTCCAACGACGTTGATGTCGACCGGGTCGTTCGCACTGCAATGGTCGACGTGGTCGACATCATCGCGGCTACCTCCGTGGTGATGATCGCCCTGGAGGATGGCTCCTTCGGGCCCGCCGGCGCTTATCGGGTCGACGGTGGCAACCTCGCTCACACGAAGCTGGACCCGGTCGCCCGCAACGAGTTCGCCAAGTTCGACGCCGTCGAACCGGTGTTGATCGCCGCCGAGAGCCTGAGCCCCGAAACCCGATCGACGCTCGGGCTGCAGACCGGCCAGGTTCTCGCAGCCGAGTTGGCACTGGACGGCGAGCGTCTGGTGTTGATCGCCACGAAGGCGGCTGACGCTGTAGGTGTGTTCGACCAGGCCAGCGTCGATCAGGTGGGGGCTCTGGCCCGCCAACTGACTTCGACTCTGCGCAACGGTCTCTACGTTCGTCAGCTGGACGAGGCGGCGCGCCGAGACGAACTGACCGGGCTGGACAACCGAGGTGAGCTTCTCGAAAAGCTCGACGCCCTCGCACCCTCGAGCGACTGTGTGGTCGTGGCTATCGGTCTGGTGTCGTTCGACGTGGTCAACGAAACGCTCGGCCACGCGACGGGAGACTCGATGCTGATCGAGGCCGCCGACCGCATCGTGTCGGCGGTGCAGGGTCGTGCCCTGTCGGTGGCCCGCCTGAACGGGGCCACGTTCGCCGTGGCGCTGCAGGGTCGAATCGATCGGGATCTCGAAGATCTGGTAGCAGCGATCGTGTCGGGTGTATCGGCCCACGATCCCCGGTCGGCGCTGAATCTCGACATGCGATGCCGGGTTGGCATGGCCGAGTCGAGCAACCTCGATCGTGTCGACTCGGCAACTCTGGTGCGTCGATCGGATCTGGCATTGGCCGAGGCCATCCAGAAGCGCAATACCACGTTCACCTACACGCCTGATCTCGACGCGACCCAACAGCGCAGTGTGAGGCTGATCAGTGCCCTGCGCGAGGCCATAGACGAGGAACAGTTCGAGCTGTGGTTCCAGCCCAAGATCGAGCTCGCTACCGGGGATATGACCGGAGCCGAGGCCCTGATCCGGTGGACTCACCCCGAGTTCGGCCCGGTGAGGCCAGACGAGTTCATCGAGCTTGCCGAGACTGCGGGTCTGATCGGCGACATCACCCAGTTGGTGCTGGAGATGGC
This sequence comes from Acidimicrobiales bacterium, assembly GCA_041394185.1. Lineage (NCBI taxonomy): Bacteria > Bacillati > Actinomycetota > Acidimicrobiia > Acidimicrobiales > Acidimicrobiales bacterium. The sequence goes on along the minus strand of JAWKIQ010000002.1, from coordinate 667,549 downwards.
CGCGGCGGAAGCCAAGCGATGGATCGATGGCGGGACCCCTATCAAGATCGCGGTCAACCTCTCGATCCACGATCTGGTCGACTCGGACCTGCCCTTGAAGATCCAGGACCTGTTGTCCCGTTATGGGCTCGAGACCCTTCATCTTGGCTTCGAGTTGACCGAGACCGCCCTGGCTGCCGACGAGCAGAAGGTGGTGGCGGTTCTCGGATCACTGAAGGAAGCCGGCTTCAGCCTGTTCGTCGACGACTACGGAACTGGCTACTCGTCGCTCAGCTACCTGCGTTCGCTTCCTGTCGACACCCTGAAGATCGACCGGGCGTTCGTGTCGAACCTGGCAACCGACAACGAGGACCGCATGATCGTCAAGAGCACCATCGAGCTTGCGCACTCGCTGGGGCTCGAGGTGGTAGCCGAAGGAGTCGAAGACGCGGCTAGCTACGAGATCTTGCGCGACTTCGGCTGCGAGACGGCTCAGGGCTACTTCATGGCCAAGCCGATGCCCAGCGCTCAGCTGAGCGAGTGGTACAGCGACCTTCCCAAGCTCAAGAAGCTGCTGGGTTACGACACTTCGGACACCCCTGCCGGCAAGGGTGCCGCCGACCAGGGTCAACAGGCGGCGAACGTCGACTCACCGTCGATCATCTAAGATCGTTGGTTTCCACTTGCGCCCGAGGCAGTCATGGAAGCCACCAGTTCTCACCCAACGGTCCTCGTTGTCGATTTCGGCGCTCAGTACGCCCAGTTGATCGCCAGGCGAATCCGCGAAGCGAACGTCTACAGCGAGATCGTTCCGCACAGCACAACCGCCGCCGAGTTCGCACAGCGCAGGCCGGCGGGCATCGTGTTCAGCGGTGGCCCCAAGTCGGTACACGTCGAGGGGGCTCCGGCCATCGATCCGGGCGTGTACGAGCTGGGCATTCCGATACTGGGCATTTGCTACGGCGCCCAGCTGTTGGCCCAGCAGTTGGGCGGCATGGTTGACCGCTCGGGGCGTGGTGAATACGGGCGTACCAGCATGTCGCGCCAGGGCCCGTCCGCTCTGTTCGACGATGACAGCCCCTTCGAACAGCCGGTGTGGATGAGCCACTTCGACGCGATCGTGCAGCCGCCCCCGGGCTTCACGGTCACCGGCACCACCCCCGACGCCCCCGTCGCCGTTCTCGAGAACGACGACCGGCGTATTTACGGGGTGCAGTTCCATCCAGAGGTGATTCACACACCGCACGGTCAGCGGGTCATCGAACGATTCGTCCGCAATGTGTGCGAGCTGCCAGGCGACTGGAACACCGCAGACATCATCGAAGAGTCGGTGGCCGCGATTCGAGCCCAAGTGGGCACCGGGCGCGCGATCTGCGGGCTGTCGGGGGGTGTCGACAGCGCGGTGGCGGCCGCTCTTGTACACAAGGCGATCGGTAGCCAGCTGACCTGCGTGTTCGTCGACACCGGTCTGATGCGTCATGGCGAGGGCGAACAGGTCGTCGATACGTTCCATCGCACACAGGGCATCGAGCTCATTCACGAGCGTGCAGCCGATGAGTTCTTCACCGCCCTGCAGGGCGTCACCGATCCCGAGGACAAGCGCAAGGTAATCGGCGAGAAGTTCATCCGGGTCTTCGAGAGAGCCAGTGGCGGCATCGAAGATGCCAGGTTCTTGGTGCAGGGAACGTTGTACCCCGATGTGATCGAGAGCGGAACCTCTGAGGCTGCCAAGATCAAGAGTCATCACAACGTGGGCGGTCTGCCGGACGACATGGAGTTCGAGCTGGTCGAACCGCTCCGCAGCCTCTTCAAGGACGAGGTCAGGGCTGTGGGATCACAGCTCGGTCTGCCTGACGAGATCGTGTGGCGCCAGCCGTTCCCCGGTCCTGGGCTTGGCGTTCGGATCCTCGGCGAGGTCACCCCCGAGCGGGTGGCGGTTCTGCAACACGCCGACCTGATCGTCCGTGAAGAACTGGCGGCCGCGGGCCTCGAACGTTCGATCTGGCAGGCGTTCGCAGTGCTCGCCGACATCAAATCGGTGGGGGTCATGGGCGACGAACGTACTTACGAGAACCCCATCATCGTCAGGGCGGTCACCAGCGAGGACGCAATGACCGCAGACTGGGCCCGCATACCCCACGAGGTTCTCGCCACCATCTCGAACCGGATCATCAATGAGGTGGACGGTGTCAATCGAGTCGTGTACGACATCACTTCCAAACCTCCCGGCACGATCGAATGGGAATGACATGGACCTTCCTGCGGGATTCAGGGCCCATATCGGAAATATCGGCATCAAGGACGACCGCCCCGACGCTCTGATCGTCGCGGCCCAGGCGCCGGTTCCGACTTCGGGCCTCTACACCAAGAGCCGATTCGCTGGACCAAGCGTGCTGGTGTCTCGCCGGCACGGAGCCGACCTGACCGCTCGGGCCATGGTGGTGGTGGCGCGCAACGCAAACGTGGCAACGGGTTCAGAGGGCCTGGCCAACGCTCGCGAGCTCACCGAGTTGACCGCCCGCCTGGTGGGTTGTTCCAGCGACGACGTCCTGGTGGCATCCACCGGGGTGATCGGCAGGCTGCTTCCGATGGATCGGGTGCGTTCGTGGTTCTCGTCCCAGGACTGGGGCCAGGCCGACGCCGATGCCGACGCCGCAGCCAGGGCGATCATGACCACAGACACCCATCCCAAGTTCGCCCGGGCTCAGGCCGGCGCGGCGTCGGTGGTGGGCATCGCAAAGGGTGTCGGCATGATCGAGCCCGACATGGCGACCATGATCACCATCGTGTTGACCGACGCCCAGGTGGCGTCTGCCGAACTCGACGCCATGTGGAGACGGGTGGTCGAACGAACCTTCAATGCGGTCAGCGTCGACACCGATACCTCCACCAGCGACACCGCCGTGGTCATGGCTTCGGGTGTTGCCGGCGAGGTGGACGCGGCCGACCTCGAAGCCGCTCTATACGACGTCGCCCTAGATTTGACCCGACAGATCGCCGCGGACGGCGAGGGGGCCGAAACCCTCATAGTCGTCACCGTCGACGGTGCCCGCGATGACGCCCAGGCCAAGCGTGTGGCCAAAGCCATCGTCAACTCGCCGTTGGTCAAGACGGCTGTTCACGGGGCTGACCCCAACTGGGGGCGCGTTGCCATGGCTATCGGCAAGTGCTCGGACGAAGTCGACATCGAGCCGGACAATGTGGTCATTCGTTTCGGGACCGACGAGGTCTTTCCTCGGTTGCTTGACGACGCCGCTCTGGCGCAGCTGTCGAGCTACCTGAAGGGTCCTGAGGTGCTGATCCATGCAAGCCTCGGAATCGCCGACGGCCAGTTCACGGTCTATGGCTGCGACCTCACCGACGGCTACGTGCGCATAAACGCCGACTACACGACCTGACCATCACACCACGCCTCCAGCACCTGGAGCTGATGGTGGGGAAAGGCGATCTCGGGCCACGGGATATCGCCCGGCCCGAACCAGCCGGCTTCGCTGTTCTCGTCGGGGTCCAGCCGGATGTCGATGTCGTCTGCTTGTAGTTCGAAGTAGGTGTTCAGGGTGTCGAAGCGCACCGCGCCCAGCGTGTATGTGTCCAGCAGCATCGCTATTTGGCGTCCGGCGCGGGCACGGATGCCGGTTTCCTCGAAGACCTCCCGGACCGCCGCGTCCACGGGCAGTTCGGCGCCGTCGCAGAACCCGCCCGGAATGTCCCAGTACCCCCTGTAGGGGTCGATGGCGCGCTTCAACAGCAGAACCTTGCCCTCGTGAACCAATAGTCCCCCGGCGGTGGGGCGCGCGTTGCGAAAGTGGGGTTCACCACAAGACGGGCACGATCCGGGAACGTCCAGGTCGATGCGCGCGCCGCAAAGTGGGCAGTACGGCAGGTGGTTCATCGCCCGTCGAGCAATTCGATGACCGCGCCCATCTGATCCATCGCATCTGCGCTGACCGTGATGTAGCTGATGGCCCATCGTTCACGCCTGGCCAGGAGGTCTTCGGCAATCTGTTGGGCGGTTCCGACGAGGGCGAAGGGCGACCCCAGGGCCTGGTCTGTCGTGAGGCCGAAAGCTGGAGCGAGCATCTCGGCCATCGACATCCGATCATCGGTGACGGTGGCGAGGTGGATTCGGACCTGGATCTCGATGTCGTTCCATCGGTCACCGGCTCCGGCCTTGACCCACGAGATCTTCTCGTCGGCACGTTCGGGGGTGGCGTCGGGCCCCAACTCGGCTGAAATGACCCCAGGGTTGAGGTTGAAGTTGATCCCCACCATGTCGGCGTGGCGTCCGGCTTCGCGCAGCATCCGCGGCCCGCCACCTCCGATGAATACCGGAGGCCCGCCCGGTGTGCGGGGCCGAGGGCCGCCGGAGAGCCCCGAGATCTGATAGTGCTCGCCTTTGAAATCGACGGGGGCGTCTCCAAAGAGCCGCCGGCAGATCTCGAGCGACTCGAGCATTCTGTCGATTCGCCGGCCCGCAGGTTCGAGTTCGATTCCCGAGCTGGCGTAGTCCGAGGTCATCCAGCCCGCGCCGAGGCCGAACTCGAAGCGGCCCTCGGTCAACAGGTCGAGCGTTGCGGCTTCCTTGGCCAACACGACGGGGTGGCGGTAGTCGTTGCAATAGACGATCGTCCCCAGACGCAGTTTCGTGGTGGCCTCGGCCGCCATGGCCAGCGCAGGGCCTGCGGCCAGTTGATCGTCGAAGTGATCGGCCATGGTCAGCGTCGAGTAGCCCAGGTCTTCGGCCTTTCGGGCGAGATCCTTCCACTCGTCGGCAGATGTTGCCCGGCTCGCTTGAACTCCGAATCGAAATGGCCTTCTCGTCACATTGCGGACCCTACCGAACGCGAGGCCGTTGTCAGGAGAGCGCGACCTCGGCGGCGTGGATGAGGTCGCTGGTGGCCGCGGTGATGGGCCCGATCAGGTCGGGTATCAGCGCTTCGGCGACCGCCAGTGGGTGGATGCTGGTGCTGACCACGCCTGGCTCGAATCGTTTCCAGCTTGCGCCGGCGCGGTTCAACACGGCCCGCATGGCGGCATTTTCGGCCAGGACATAGGCGGTGAACTCGTCGAAACCCGCCGCGGCAGCCGACGCGGCGACAGCACCCACCAACAGGTTGCCCAGGCCTTTGCCGCGCTGGTCCTCGTCGACGGTCACGGCCATCTCGACACCGTTCTGGCACCTGGGGTCGAGGATGTAGCGGCCTTCGCCCCAGGTGACGGCGAGATCGTCGGGGTCGCTCGCCACCCACACGAACTGGTGAACGAAGTCGATGTTCAGCAGCCGCTCTATGACCTTCGGGGTGGGCCTGGCTCTCGAGAAGAAGCGGTTGAGGATGGTCTCGGCCGATGCCGTCGCCAGCTTGTGGATGTAGTCGGGGCGATCGACTGGCAGCATCGGCCGAAGCATCGTCAGGTGCCCCCTGTCGGTCTCAGCCGGAACGGGAACCACCTGGCTGGCCAAGCGTTGAGCAGCTGTCGAGCCGATCATCTCTGCCAACTCGCGGTCTTCCAGCAACTCGGCGAACGTCGCCGCATCGCCCTTCAGGCCCGTCACCTGCCCGACCGCAACGACGTCGTGTCGGTGCTGGGCCCTGGTCAGCAGCCCTATCTCTCCGAGCAGCGCGTATGCATCGACACGTGCAATCTCTGGACCTTCCACGCCCACCGGGTGGTGAACCCCGCTCATGGTCAGGCGCTCGACCACTCGGCAGGTGCCCGTCGTGAGGATGATGAACTCGTCGCCGGACGTGCCGGCGCCCATCAGCACCTGGCCAGGCGAGTAGGCGACCTCGACCATCGCCCTAGAGGCTTCGAGCGTCATCAGGCGAGCGAACCATGCTGGAGGTGAAACCTCTTCACCCACAGGGGCCAACCTAGCCGATGAGTTCGACCGATCCGGCGACCAGCGCCCGTGGTGTCACACAACATCGCTAGTCTCGAACGCGCATGGTTGCTGCGACCCCGATCTTCGACGGCCTCAATCCCGCCCAGTACGACGCAGTGCTTCATCAGCACGGGCCGTTGTTGGTGGTCGCGGGCGCCGGGTCGGGCAAGACCCGTGTTCTCACGCATCGCATCGCCCATCTCATCGATCAGGGTGCTTCGCCGTTCGAGATCCTGGCTATCACCTTCACCAACAAGGCCGCTGACGAGATGCGTCATCGGGTCGGCGGGCTCATAGGTCCCGTAGCCGAGAAGATGTGGGTTTCGACCTTTCACTCCGCCTGTGTGCGCATCTTGCGCCGCGACGCGGTGGTGCTGGGCTATCCGTCGTCGTTCAGCATCTACGACCAGGCCGATGCCGTGCGCCTGACCGGCTATGTGTTGCGCGATCTCGGAATCGACCCCAAGAAGTTCCCGCCTCGCAGCGTCCACGGTCACATCTCGACGGCCAAGAACGAGTTGGTGGGCCCCGACCAGTACCGCGACACGGCGGGCACCATCTTCGAACGCAAGATCGGCGACGCCTACCTCGAATACCAAAGCCGGCTGCGCAAGGCCGGCGCCATGGATTTCGACGACCTGCTCACCGTCACGGTCGAGCTGTTCAAGGCTGCGCCAGATGTGCTGGCCCACTACCAGCAGCGCTTTCAGCACGTCATGGTCGACGAGTACCAAGACACCAACAAGGCCCAGAACGAGATCGTCTTGATGCTGGCCGAGCAGCACCGCAACATCTGTGTTGTCGGCGACAGCGACCAGTCGATCTATAGATTTCGCGGTGCCGACATCCGCAACATCCTCGAGTTCGAACACGCCTTTCCAGACGCCACGGTCATCGTGCTCGACCAGAACTACCGGTCGACCCAGACCATCCTCGACGCAGCCAATGCGGTCATCGCTCGCAACGCCGGGCGCAAGCCCAAGGATCTGTGGACCGACAAGACCGGCGGGGACCGCATCGTTCGGTATCAGGGCGACGACGAGTCCGACGAGGCGGCCTGGGTGGCCGGCGAGATGTCGCGGTTGCACAGTCACGGAGATATCCGCTGGAGCGACATCGCTGTCTTCTTCCGTACCAACGCCCAGAGCCGCATCCTCGAAGAACACCTGGTCAAGATGGGAATCCCCTACAAGGTCGTGGGGGGCACCAGGTTCTATGACCGGCGCGAGGTAAAGGACGCTCTCGCATACCTGAAGGCGGTCGCCAATCCTGCAGACGAGGTTTCGCTCAAGCGCATCATCAACACGCCGAAGCGAGGGGTGGGTGACTCCAGCATCGCCAAGGTCGATGCGTGGGCAACGGCCAACGGCGTTACGTTCGTCGAAGCCCTCCGAGACTGGGAAGCTGCCGGCGTCAGCGGGCGCGCTGCCAAGGGAATCGTCGGCTTCATAGAGATGCTCGACGCCATGACCGGGTTGGTCGACGAGGGTCCGGCAGCCGTCCTGGAGTCGGCCCTGGAACGATCTGGCTACCTCGACGAGCTGCGGGCCGAGCGTTCGATCGAGGCCGAGGGCCGTCTCGAGAACCTCGCGGAGCTGCTGGGTAGCGCTCGCGAACACGACAGCATCGCAGAGTTCCTCGAGCAGGTGTCGCTGGTGGCCGACACCGACGACCTGGACGGAGACGAATCGCAGGTAGTCATCATGACCCTGCACTCGGCCAAGGGTCTCGAGTTCCCGACCGTGTTCATGATGGGGCTCGAGGACGGCGTGTTCCCCCATCTGCGTTCTCTGGGCGAGCCAGACGAGCTCGAAGAAGAGCGGCGCCTGTGCTACGTCGGCATCACCCGCGGCCAAGAGCGGCTGTACCTGACCAACGCCTGGAGCCGCACCATCTTCGGCTCCACCCAATACAACCCGCCCAGCCGGTTCATCGACGAGATCCCGGCCGAACTCCTCGAGGATCGTTCGTCACGACCGGGTCGTGGTGGTGGCAGGCCGTCGCTTCGGTCGCTCGACAGGCTCGACGATTCCGACTTCTCGGCGCCGATCGGATCGGGGCGGGGGCTGTCGTTGTCGTCGCGCCAGGAAGAGCGCCGGGCGCGCCGGCGCCAAGAGGCGCGCGAGCGGGTGGTCGAGCGAGCCATGCAGGCTGGGGCCGAGGCATCGGCATCCGCGTCGGGGCCTCAGCTTCGTCCCGGCGACGATGTCAGGCACGCCAAATACGGCGATGGGGTGGTGCTCGACGTCATAGGCATCGGTGAAAACGCCGAGTTGGTGGTCCGATTTCCCGACGCCGGCGAGAAGCGCCTGCTGTTGGGTTGGGCTCCGATCGAGAAGATCTGAGCCTCGGATCGGCCTAGCCGTCGGCGTTGGGCCGATCTGCGTAGTTGATGTCGATCTGCAGCTTTCCTTCGCTGAGCTCGACCGGGTATTGCTCGAGACCTGATCCGTCCGGTGGGTAGGTCAGCGTCTCATCGCAGGTGTCGACGAACACCGTCACCGCCGGCCGCCACTCGACGAGGCACGAGGTCTGTGGCGATCGGGCCGAGAACGCCAGGAAGCCCCGAAGCGGGTCGTCGCCCAAATGCGTCACATAGATGTCGCGCGTGCCGTCGGTCAGATCGGGGAAGAAGACAGGCCCGCCATCGTCGACCACGGTCAAGATCTCGGCGGCCCTGATGTCTTGGAACCTGTCGTCGCCCAGACTGGTGGTCGAGCGATCGCGTCCGATGGTCACGGCCACCACAGCCAGAGCCAGCATGGTCGCGACCACCACCGCTGCGCCCAAGATGACACCGCGCTGCTCGGAAGTGAAGCGCGCGATCTTTGCGCTGGGGTCGGGTTGATTCGCGCCGGCTTCCACCCGCCTAGTATGGCTGTCCTGGTGGCGCGATCGGCGTGCGCCGGAACCGACCAGGAGTGGCCGAGTGGATCTCTTCGAATACCAAGGCAAACAGTTCTTCGCGACCTTCGACATGCCGGTGTCGCCCGGCGAGGTCGCCTTCACCGTCGACGAGGCAGTTGCTGCCGCCGAGCGGCTGGGCACACCTGTGATGGTGAAGGCCCAGGTCCACACCGGCGGGCGTGGCAAGGCCGGCGGCGTGAAGTTCGCAGCGACCGTCGACGATGTCCGCGAGCACGCGGGCAACATCCTCGGGCTCGACATCAGGGGCCACATCGTCCAGCGGGTCTGGATCGAGAAGGCATCCGACATCGCCGAGGAGTACTACGCCAGCTTCACCCTCGACCGATCGGCCAAGAAACATCTGGGCATGCTGTCGGCCGAGGGTGGCGTCGAGATCGAGGCCGTGGCCGAGGAGAACCCCGACGCCATCGCCAAGATCTGGGTCGACCCCGTAGACGGCCTGACCGAAGACGCGGCGCGCGCATGGGTCGAGGCCGCAAAGCTCAACCCCGAGGCCACCGAAGGTGCGGTCGGCATCTTGATGAAGCTCTACCGGGCCTATGTCGAGGGCGACGCCGACCTGGTCGAGATCAACCCCCTCATCTTCACCCCCGACAAGCGTGTCCACGTCCTCGACGCCAAGGTCACCCTCGACGGCAACTCGGTGTTTCGTCATGGCGACTATGCCCAGTACGACGAGACCCAGCCCCGCGACGAGCGCGAGTCGGCAGCCCACGACAAGGGCCTGCAATACGTGGGTCTGGAGGGTTCCGTGGGCGTCATCGCCAACGGTGCCGGGCTGGCCATGAGCACGGTCGACGTGGTCAACCAGGTCGGCGGAGCGCCGGCCAACTTCCTCGACATCGGTGGCGGCGCCAACGCCGACGTGATGGCCGGAGCGATGGAGGTCATCAACAACGACCCCAACGTCAAGTCGATCTTCATCAACATCTTCGGTGGCATCACACGGGGCGAAGAGGTCGCCAACGGCATCATCGAGGCCATGAATCGGGTCAAGATCGACGCACCCATCGTGATCCGCCTCGATGGCACCAACGCCGACGAGGGCCGCGAGATCCTGCGCCCGCACCTGGGCGATGCCCTGCAGATGGAAGACACGATGCTGGACGCCGCCCGCCGGGCTGTCGAGCTGGCGAACTGAGGAGCCCACAAGTGAGCATTTTCGTCGACGAGAACACCAAGGTCGTCTACCAGGGCCTCACCGGTTCGCAGGGCCGCTACTACGGCCTGCTCAACCGCGAATACGGCACCCAGGTCGTCGCAGGTACCAACCCAAAGAAGGCCGGCACCGATGTCGATGGTATTCCCATCTACGCCTCGGTCGCCGAGGCCGTGGCCGAGACGGGCGCCACCGCCAGCTGCATCTTCATCCCCGCCCCGGGGGTCAAGGATGCGGTGATGGAGGCTGCCGAGGGCGGCATCGAGTTCATCGTGGCCATCACCGAGGGTGTGCCCGCCCACGATGAGGCTTGGTTCTACAACAAGCTGCGCCGCGACTTCCCCAACGTGCGCCTGTTGGGCCCGAACTGCCCCGGCATCATCAGCCCTGGCAAGTGCAACATCGGTATCACCGCCGGACACATCGCCAAGGCCGGTGGCCCGGTCGGCATCGTCAGCCGTTCGGGCACACTCACCTATCAGGCGCTCTATGAGCTCAAGCAAAAAGACATTGGCGTCACCACCTGCGTGGGTATCGGTGGCGACCCGGTGCCTGGCACCTCGTTCATCGACTGCTTGAGGGCATTCGAGGCCGACCCCGAGACCAAGGCCGTCATGATGATCGGCGAGATCGGTGGCTCGGCCGAAGAAGAGGCCGCTGAGTTCATCAAGAACCACATGAGCAAGCCGGTCACCTCCTACATCGCCGGCGTCACCGCTCCTCCCGGAAAGAAGATGGGCCACGCGGGCGCCATCGTCTCGGGTGGCAAGGGCACCGCTCAGGCCAAGATGGACGCCCTGGCCGACGCCGGTGTGAAGGTCGGTCTCAACCCCACCGAGGCCGGCGATCTGATGGCCGAGGTCGTAGCGGGTCTCTGACCCGACCGGACCGATTGAAGAACTGAAGATGCCCGGGTCGCGCGACCCGGGCATCTTTCGCGTTCTGGTTCGAACCCGCCGTTTGGCTAGTTCCCCTTTTCCTTCAGTACCCCACCGACGATTATCGCGGCCGATGACAGCCAGGCCAGCGTGAGGCCGAATTCGACAGACTGTCCGCCCAGCTGCATGCCGAAGGTGGGCAAGAACACCGCCAGTGCCAGCATCGTCATCAGCTGATCGATCGTGTAGCCCAGGATCTTGTCGGGCAGTTGAACGTTTCCGAAGTTGCGGGCCGCGGTAACGCCGGCGACCGCGATACCGATCAGCAAGACGAAGATGCCAAAAAGGCCCCAGAAATCGGTGTCGAGGGCGTTCGAGATGCCTCTCCAGTCGATGAATGTGGAGATCGCAAGCAGTGCTCCGCCTGCGAGCATCGTGATGGCACTTGGCTTCAGATTCATATTCGCCCCCTGGGGTGTCGGGTCTGACACCGCGAACGCTAGCTCAAACACGCAGCGTGGTTCTCCTTCATCTGATCTTGGGCTCTCAGCTGAGCCTTCGCTGCCCGTGCTGGCGCTATGGTCGGATCGCACAGCCGAGAGGAACGACCATGCGTGCATTGCTTTCCGTCTACGACAAGACCGGCATCGTCGACCTGGCCAAGGGCCTGGCAGAACTGGGCTGCGAACTGGTCAGCTCGGGCGGAACGGCGCGAGTTCTGGGCGAGGCCGGCCTGGATGTGCTGTCGGTCGAGGAGGTCACCGGCTCGCCCGAGATGCTCGACGGTCGGGTCAAGACCCTGCACCCCCGTATACACGGCGGCATTTTGGCCGATCGTTCCAAGCCGGCTCACATGCAACGACTGGCCGAGCTCGACATCTCGGCGATCGATCTAGTGGTCTGCAACCTGTATCCGTTCCGGTCGGAGCCATCGGTCGAGCAGATCGACATCGGCGGACCATCGATGGTGCGGGCGGCAGCGAAGAACCACGATGCCGTGGCCGTCGTGGTCAACCCATCCGACTATCAGGTGGTCCTGGACGAGCTGCGCCAGTCGGGAACAGTGGGATTCGAAACCCGCAAGCGGCTGGCCCGCGACGCCTTCGCCCACACCGCCGCCTACGACGCCGCCATCGTACGTTGGTTCGACGAAGGCGACCCTCTCCCTCCAACGCTGCACTTCGCCCTCGAGCGGGCCCAGGACCTGCGTTATGGCGAGAACCCTCATCAGCAGGGGGCGCGCTATCGAGACTTCGAGCTGTCGTCGTGGTGGGACTCGTCGGTGCAGCACGGTGGCAAGGCTCTGAGCTATCTCAACCTTTTCGACACCGAAGCCGCGTGGCGTCTGGCGCATGCGCTGGGCGACGAGCCTGCGGTGGCGATAATCAAGCACGCCAATCCGTGCGGGGCGGCCGTCGCCGACGACATCGCCACCGCATACAAGCGGGCCCACCAGTGCGACCCAACCTCGGCCTTCGGCGGCATCGTCGCCGCCAACCGCATCGTCACCCAGGAGATGGCCGAGGCGCTTGCGCCGGTGTTCACCGAGGTGGTCATCGCCCCCGGCTATGAGCCCGAGGCCCTCGACACCTTGCTGGCAAAAAAGAACATGCGCGTCATTGAAGGCCCACCGCCCAGTGACCTGCCGTGGCACATCCGCTCGATCGACGGTGGTTTCCTGGTGCAGGACGAGGACCGTCTGGTCGCCCCCCGGTCCGAATGGCGGGTCGTCACCGATGCCCAGCCCACCGACCAGCAGTGGGCCGACATCGAGATGGCGTGGCGGGTCGCGGCCAAGGTTTCGTCGAACTGCATAGTGCTGGTCAAAGATCAGCAGGCTGTGGGAATCGGAGCGGGCCAGCAGAGCCGCATCGACGCGGCAGGTATCGCCGCAACCAAGGCCGACGGCAGAGCCAAAGGCGGAGCTGCTGCCAGCGATGCGTTCTTTCCATTCCGAGACGGCCTCGACGCGGTCGCGGCTGCGGGCGTGGCCTGTGTTATCCAGCCCGGGGGCTCGGTGCGCGACCAAGAGGTCATCGACGCCGCTAACGAACAGGGTCTGGTGATGGTGTTCACCGCGGAGCGCCATTTCCGCCACTGACCTACTGGCACTGGCCAGACGGGCGGGCGCGATCGGTCAGCTGCGGTTGCGGATGCGCCGCACCAGGCCGCGGGTGATGGAACTGGGCGCCTCACCTCTGGCGACGCGGTCCAGCAGTTCTGCGAGTTGTTCGGCGAGCTGGCGGTCTTCGCGGCGGCCCGAACCAACGACGATCACGCCGCCGATGGTGACGACTCCGAAGGCCACTGCGGCCGGCGGGTTCAGCACGAAACCGGCGGCCGTGAGGGCAGTGCCGGTGGCTCCACCGCCGGCGACCAGGCCGCCCGCGGCAACCTGAGCCGTGCGCTTCACCGAGCGGTCCACGACCACGCGCACCATCGACATGGCCTCGCCGGTGCCGCTGGTGTAACCCTGAACCAACGCTTCGACGCGGCGGGCGTTGCCGAGGCCACCGTCGCCGGTCAGGCGCCTGGCGCGTAGTTGCATCGACGCAACCGGGTCTCGTCTCCTGACCCACATGGGCGAACCCGGCGCACCTGAGGCGCGGCGCAGGTGGTGGCCGGTGACCAGCCATGCATCCAGAGCGGTCAAGCAATCGCCGGGTGAAGCTGCGATGCGGCGCTCGAGGTACACCTGCGCGCGACCTGCAATCGGGTCGAGCACCCGAGACACCGGCTCGTCGCCCAGCCTTTCGAGGGCGAGTGCCTCCGAAACGGCATGGGCGGGGATTCCGGCCTCGGCCGCGGCCGAGATGACGAGCTCATCGTCGGGGTCGGGTGTCGTGTCGACGCTGCCGGGGTCTGACAACTTCGAAGCGCGTTCGATTATTCGTTCGAGCCGTTTCTCGTTGCCGGTCGGTGGTGTCGGTCCGCCTGCCACGGCAACGATCTTAGGAGTCGAATTTCATACGACCGGCTCAGCCCGACACCGGTACGCTTCGCAGGCGCCGCACGAGGAGGGGTATGGACTCGAACGGGCGCGAGCGCTCGGCCCACAAACCACCGATCTTCATTCCTGGAATGCGCATGCTGTTTGGCTACGTGCGCAACCACCCAGGTCCGTTTTCGCTTTCGGTGCTCGGCGCTTCGATCTTCTCGATTTTCTCCGTCGGCAGCACCGTGGTGATCGGCCGGGTGACCGACGACGTGGTTGTTCCGGGCATCGAACAGGGCGTACCCAGGTCGACCCTTGTGGCGGGCGTCGTGGCCATCGTGGCCGTGGCCCTGGTGCGTGCAGCCGGTGTGGTCATGCGGCGCTACTTCGGTGCCATGACAACCGATAGGCAGCAGGCGACTTGGCGCTCTCAGCTGAGCGATCGATTCGTCACCGTGCCCATGTCGTTCTTTCGCGATTACCCCACCGGCGAGCTGTTGGCCAACGCCGATGCCGATGTCGAGACCTCGACGATGGCGATGCAGCCCCTGCCGATGTCCATCGGCGTTGGTGTGTTGTTCGTGGCTGCCTTCCTCAGCCTGCTGGCGGCCGACCCCTACCTACTCTTGACCGTGTCGGGCTTGTTCCCGGTCCTGATCGTGGCCAACCGGATTTTCAGCCACAAGGTGATCGGTCCGGCCGAGTCTGTGCAGGCGTCGCTGGGAGAGGTCGGCTCGATCGTGCACGAGAGCGTCGACGGGGCCCTGGTGGTGAAGACCCTGGGCCGCGAGGATGCCGAGGTGGCCCGTCTCGAGGCCGCTGCCGACCGGTTGCGCCACAGCCGTATTCACATGGGTCGCCTTCGGGCCACTTTCGAACCCGTGATCGAAGCCCTCCCGACCCTCGGCGTGGTCGCCGTGCTGGCGGTCGGAGCCTGGCGCGTGTCGGTTGGCGCCTCCACCGCAGGTGATGTCGTTCAGTCGATGTTGCTGCTGCAGATGTTGGTGTTCCCGATGCGAGTTCTGGGGTTCCTGCTCGAGGAGTTGCCCAGATCCCTGGTTGCGGCCCAGCGCATCGAGCGGGTCCTCGAGGCCACGGCCGACAGCGACGGTGCTCAAGCACCCGAGATCCACTCGGCGGCGGGTATCGAAGTCGACGACGTGCATTTCAGCCACACCGGGGAGGCCGTGCTTGACGGCGTCAGCTTCCGGGTCGATCCCGGCGAGATCGTTGCCATCGTCGGTGCAACCGGCTCGGGCAAGAGCACCCTGGCACATCTGTTGTTCAGGCTCATCAGGCCCGACTCTGGACACATCCGCATCGGCGGTGTGCCGCTGGAAACCATGAGCGCCCGCGAGTTCAGCGAGTTCGCGTCGTTGGTGTTCCAGGAGACCTACCTGTTCGCCGACACCGTCGAGGCCAACATCGACCCCGACGGTCGCCACGGCCGAGAGGCGGTAGAACGCGCGGCGCGCCTGGCCAACGCCCACGAGTTCATCCTCGCAATGCCCCACGGCTACGGCACGGTGGTCGGCGAGCGGGGCGTGACATTGTCGGGCGGGCAACGACAGCGTGTGGCACTGGCACGCGCCCTGGTGCGCCAACCACGGGTCTTGTTCCTGGACGATGCCACCTCGGCCGTGGACCCGACGGTGGAACGCGAGATCCTCGACGCCCTGGCCGATCATCTCGATGCTTCGACACTCGTCGTCGCCCACCGCCTGTCGACCATCAAGCTCGCCGATCGTGTCGTGTTTCTGGAAGCCGGGAAGGTCAGGGCTACCGGCACCCACGACGAGCTGATGTCTATTCCGAGCTACGAGGCCCTGGTGACCGCCTACGAGGATGAACGATGATCGCCCAGGTGCCGCCCGAAGAAGGCCCGCTGCCTCTGCAAGACGTCGGTGCAGTCGAGCTGCTGCGTCGAGGTGTGGCGGTCACTCCCGAGCTCCTGCGCGGCGTTCGGCTCACCGTGGCGATGGCGTTGGTGGGTGCGGCCGGGCGCCTTGCGGTGCCGATACTGATCCAGCAGGTTGTCGACCGGGGTTTGGTTGACGGCTCCGAATACGACGCCGGATTCGTCTGGCGAGCATGCGCCACGGCGGCTGTGCTGATCCTGGGCGTGGCCATTCTTCAGCGGGCCACCTTCATCAGGCTGGCCATCGCGACCGAGAACGCGTTGTACGCAATTCGCACCAGGGCATTCGCGAAGATCCACAAGCTGTCGATCGCAGACCACAACGACACCCAGCGAGGGGTCTTGGTCGCTCGTGTCACCAGCGACATCGAGACGCTGGCAAGGTTCGCCCAGTGGGCCGGAATGTCGTGGATCATCAACTCGACCCTGCTGATGGGAATCCTGGTGGTCATGCTGGTGTATTCCTGGCAGCTGACCTTGGCCGTTCTGGTGGTGTTCATTCCCCTGCTGCCGGCTCTGCGTGCGATGCAAAAGCGCCAGTTGGCCGCCTACGACGACTTCCGCACAGCGGTGGGGGAGACCCTGTCGGAGATGAGCGAATCGGTGGGCGGCGCCGCGGTGATCCGGGCCTACGGCCTCGGCGACCGTGCCCGCAGCAGGCTCGAGCGGGTCATCGACAACCAGTATCGGGCTCGCATGAGGGCGGTGAAGTTCTTCGCGATCATGTTCCCGATGGGCGACGTGTTCGCATCGTTTGCCCTGTCTGCGGTGGTGATCGTCGGGGTCGAGTGGGGCGCGGGCTGGGATCTGGAGGTGGGCACGATGCTGGCCTTCTTGTTCCTGGTCAACCTGCTCTTGAGCCCGATCGGGGAACTCACCGAGATCCTCGACATGACCCAGACAGCCGTGGCCGGATTCCGCAAGGTCCTCGGCCTGCTCGACCAGGAGATCGACATCGTCGAGCCCGAGAACGGGCTGGAGATTCCCGACGGCCCGCTCGACATCAACGCCAGCGGTATCCGATTTGCCTACCGCGACGGTGTCGAGGTTCTGCACGGAATCGATGTGGTGATCCCGGCAGGCACCAACGTGGCCGTGGTAGGCGAGACCGGGTCGGGCAAGACCACCTTCGCAAAGCTGCTGTGCCGGCTGGCCGACCCCACAGCGGGTTCGCTGAAGATCGGTGGGGTAGAGCTGAGCCAGGCCGATCCGCACTCTCGTCGGCGCCACATTCGGATGGTGCCCCAGGACGGGTTCTTGTTCGACACCACGATCCGAGAGAACGTGCGCTTCGGCAAACCCGATGCCACCGATGAGGCGATCGAGAGGGCAGCAGAGGCGCTGGGCCTCGACCGCTGGCTCGCTTCGATGGCGGCCGGCGTCGACACCCAGGTGGGCGAGAGGGGCGAGAACCTCTCGGTCGGAGAACGTCAGCTAGTCGCCCTGATCCGTGCCGAGCTGGCCGACCCTGGTTTGCTGATTCTCGACGAGGCAACCAGCGCCGTCGATCCCGAAACCGAGCGGGCCCTCGCAGGGGCGCTGAAGACCCTGGCACAGGGTCGCACCACGGTGTCAATCGCCCACCGCCTGTCGACCGCCGAGGCCGCCGACCTCGTCTTGGTGTTCGATGCCGGCCATCTGGTCGAGGCTGGAAGCCACGAGCAACTGGTCGACGGCGAAGGAATCTACGCCGAGCTGTTCTCGAGCTGGCAGGGCAACACACAGCGGACTTGATCCTCTGTTCGGCCACGTTGCGGTCACGGCTACTCTTGAACCGTTCCCCCTCAACACGTGGAGATCTTCGATGAGCGATCCAGTTCGCGTAGCAGTCACCGGGGCCGCCGGCCAGATCGGCTACAGCCTTCTCTTCCGCATCGCGTCGGGCGCCATGCTCGGCCCCGACCAGCCGGTCATCCTCCAGATGCTCGAGATCACGCCGGCGCTGGGCGCCCTGGATGGTGTGGGTATGGAGCTCGATGACTGTGCGTTCCCGCTGCTGGCCGGAATGGTCAAGACAGACGACGCCAACCAGGCGTTCGAAGGCGCCGACTATGCCCTGCTGGTCGGTTCGATGCCCCGCAAGGCGGGTATGGAGCGTTCCGATCTGCTGTCGGCCAACGGTGGCATCTTCACCGGTCAGGGCAAGGCGCTGTCCGACAGCGCCAACCCAGACTGCAAGATCTTGGTGGTCGGCAACCCGGCAAACACCAACTGCCTGATCGCGATGCACAACGCGCCGAACATCCCCAACGCCAATTTCACGGCGATGACCCGTCTCGACCACAATCGTGCCAAGGCCCAGCTGTCGCAAAAGCTCGGGGTCAGCATCAACGACGTCACGAACATGACGATCTGGGGCAACCACTCGGCCACGCAGTACCCAGATCTGTTCAACGCCAAGGTCAACGGTGCCAACGCCGCCGAGCAGGTCAACGATCAGGATTGGATCGACGGCACGTTCATCCCCACGGTCCAGAAGCGTGGTGCCGCCATCATCGAGGCTCGCGGTCTGTCGTCGGCGGCTTCGGCCGCTTCGGCAGCCATCGATCACATGCGCGACTGGGCGGCTGGTACGCCCTCTGGCGATTGGGTGTCGATGGCCATTCCGTCCGACGGCAGCTATGGCGCCCCTGAGGGCATCATCACCAGCTATGCGTGCACCACCTCGGGTGGTACGTACCAGGTAGTGCAGGGCCTCGACGTCAACGACTACTCGCAGTCGAAGATGGAAGCCACCTGGGCCGAGCTGGTCGAAGAGCGCGACGCCGTTGCCGAGATGGGCCTGTTGGGCTGATTTCGTCCGGGTAACCGAACCCGACCTCGATTTCCCGACAGTGGGGCCGCTTTCGGCGGCCCCACTGTCTATTTTGGCGAACCCGCTAGGAGGGTTCAGCCGGTGAGCTTGGCGAGCATGTGGTCCATGACCTTGACGTGTTGGTGCTGGGGGCTGAACAGGACGACTTCGGTGTCCTCGATCACCCGCACGGAGTGGCCGGGAGGCCAATGGAACATGTCGCCACCTGCGAATGTGAACTCTCGGCCGCCGACGAACGTCACGACCACCTCACCCTCGAGCATGTAGCCCCAATGCGGGGCATCACACATGTCGTGTTCCAGTCCCTGCAGCAGAGGGGCGATGTCGGTTCCCGCCGCCAGAGAGAAGTACTCGCCGGCCATCTTGCCCAGCCCGGTTGCGTCACCAAAGTCGGGCATCTGCCTGGCCTTGGCTCCTGGCACATCCATCTTCGTAGGTACGTCGTTCTTGTCGACTCGGATCGGAGTCGACGGTGTGCGCCAGCGCTCCTCGATCGACCGCCCGCTGAACGCGGCCAGCGCTTCGAGTGCCGACGCGTCTTCCGGAGCCGGTGCCGGAGCCGAGAACAGGCCTGCTTGGCGGAGCTCGTCGGTGAGGGCAACGCGGGCGAACGCATCAACCGCCGCGACGGCGTCTGGGTCGACGGCGTACACCTGGCCCGTGGCGACGGCCAGATCCCATCCGTGAAGCAACCCGTCGAAGGCCACCACCCGCGCAAACGTCGCTCCGTCCATCCGGCCGATCGGGGTGTCGAGCATTCTGTCTAGAGCCCCTTCGGATCGCACCGCGGCGAGCAGGTCGTCCATCGCGGACCGGAAGTCTTTGGCTGGAACCCATCCGTACACCACCGGCGCATCCGCTTGGGGTGCCTCCTCGCCCCGGAACAGCGACGAGAAAGATGTCCCCAGCACGATCATGTGGTCGAGTACGCCGTGGACGCTGAACTGGTCGCACGGGGTGGGCTCGGTCAGCTGTGCGGGTGTGATTCGGTCGACCAGGTTGCAGACGATCGGCAGTATGACCTCGAGCTGTTCGGTTGGTTCCATGGTTGCTCCTCCAGTTGAACTCGCGCGCACCCAAATGGGTGTGACACCTCGAAGGCGTGACATTGTCTGTGACGTTGTGACAAACGAGGCAGTTCTGAGCCGCGCCACCTTGTTGGTGGCCGAGGGTGATTGGACGGCCGCGTTCGATCTGCTGCGCGGCTCCGACATCGACGGTGCGAACACCGCCACCGGCGGCAATCATGCCGATTTGCTCGAGTTGCTCGCCCAGGCCGCCTATGGCGCCGGCGAGTTCGAAGCCTCCGTCGAGGCCTGGGAACGGCTGTATTCATACGAGCTGGGTCGCAACGACCTGCACGCGGCAGCTCGCGCCGCGGCCATGGTGGCGATGTACCTGATGATGGACACGGGCCTCATGGCGCCAGTTCGGGGCTGGCTGGCTACCGCAGAGCGCCTGCTCGAGGGCCAGCACGACACGCCCGCGCATGCAATCGTCGCGATGACCCGGACCTACGAGAGGTTCATGTGCGGCGACATGGATTCGGCTCGTCGGCTCTCCGAGCGAGCGATCGAGCTAGGGACGGCCACTGGTGTCACCCCGGCCGTCGTCATCGGCACGACGGCGCGAGCGCGCATATGTATCTTCGACGGCGACCTCGAAGGCGGACTGAGCCAGCTCGACGAGGTCGGGGCGCTGTTGATGGCCGGCAACGCCGACCCGTTGACCACCGGGATGATGTATTGCGAACTCATCTGTGCGGCCCAGGGGCTCGGACTGCACGACGTGGCCGGCGAGTGGACCGACGTGATGGAGCGCTGGCGTCACGGGGCAGCCTTCGGCGGCATCAACGGTCGCTGTCGGGTGCACCGGGCCGAACTCCTGCGGGTGTCTGGACCTTGCGATGAGGCCGAAGCCGAGGCGATTGGTGCGTGCGACGAGCTTCGCCCGTGGATGCGCCGCGAGTTTGGGTGGCCGCTGGCCGAGTTGGGCACCATCCGTCTGCGACGGGGCGATCTGGCAGGCTCCGAGGATGCCTTCCTCGAAGCCCACGAGCACGCCTGGTCGCCCCAGCCGGGCCTGGCGTTGTTGAGGCTGGCCCAAGGCGAAGTCGGTGCTGCCTCGACGATGATCGCCGAAGCCATCGACGTCCCCTTCGACATCCCATCGAAGGAGCGTCCCCCCAACGGCGAGCTTCGGCTGGCCCCATTGCTCGATGCACAGGCCGAGATAGCGTTCGCCGCCGACGACGCCGAAACGGTCCGGGTCGCGGCCCAGCGCCTAGCCGAAATAGCCGCCAGCTTCCCCAGCCGCGGGCTCAAGACAGCAGCGATGCTGGCGGCTGCACGGGCTGATCTGCTCGAGGGCCACCCTGCCCATGCGGTCGATCGAGCGTCGGAGGCCGCGGCGGCCTGGACCGAGATGGGCGCTCCGTACGAGGCCGCGGCAGCACGGGTGGTGCTTGGCCTGGCCTACCGGTCGTTGGGCCGCCCCGATGCCGCCGCCATGGAGTTTGGCGCCGCTGCGTCGTTGTACGGCCGGTACGGCGCGCTCGGCAGGGTCGAGGAAGTTGCGGCCTTGGCGGAAACCTCGGGCCTTGTCACCGCGACCGCTGCGCCACCGCCCCCAGCCCAAAGGACCGCCGTGTTCGCAGCGAGCGCGGGGATGCGCGAGGTCGGCTTCGACGGGTTCACCACCACGATGCGCGACCTGAAGGGGTTTCGTTTCATCGCCCGCCTGATCGCCGACCCCGGCCGCGAGATCCATGTCCTCGATCTGGTGGCCAGCGACGAAGGGGTCTTGCGCCCGGGCCGAGATCACCGCGACGGCGACTCTGGCTCGCTCCAATACGGACAGGCTGGGTTGCCGGTCCTCGACGACTCGGCGCGCGACGCCTATCGACGCAGGCTCGCCGAGATCGACGACGATATCGACCGTGCTCGGCGAATGAACGACCCGGCGCGGGCCGAGCTTGCCGAGGCCGACCGCGACTATCTGATCGCCGAGCTGCGACGGGCCGTCGGCCTGGGCGGTCGGAGCCGTACCGTCGGCGGTTCGTCCGAGCGGGCACGAACCAGCGTGACCCGGTCGATTCGGTACGCCATCGATCAGCTCGCCCCGGCGCAGCCAGAGCTCGCCTCGCGCCTGACGCAGTGTGTACGCACGGGCACCTACTGCTCGTTTCAGCCAGACGCTGTGGCTCCGATTCGGTGGCGCCAGTAGCGCCCCGCCGCGCCGGCGACCACGCCCCAGCCCCTATTTCAAGAACTTGCTGGTGGTGTTGTCGGCGAGGATCTTGCCGCCGGTTTGGCAGCTCGGGCAGTAGCTGACCGTGTATTTGCGGTATTCGACCGATCTGACCTCGTCGCCACACACCGGGCAGGGTTGTCCGGCACGCCCGTGTACTGCGCTGGGCCGGTCGGACGAGTTGCTCATCTCGCCGCGCGACCGGTCGTATTGCAGCCCCTCGTCGACCACGGCATGCATCGCCGCATGAATGGCTCCGGCATCGTCAGCGGTCATCTTCGAGGTGGTGGCGAACGGCGACAGTTTGGCCCGATGACAGATCTCGTTGGCCAGCCGGCGGCCCAGTCCCGAGACGATCCTCTGGTCGCGAAGCAGCCCGTGCAGCCTCATGCTGTGGGCGTTCAAGACCGTCTGCAGCTCAGATGCCGACAGCGAGGTCGCCTCGGGCCCCAGCTCGGCGATGGGTTCTTGACTGACAGCATCGCCGGTGACCACCCACACCCCGGCGCGTCGCTCGGTGCCTGGCTCGGTCAGCAACAAGGCGTCGAAGTCTTCGAACAGCCACCGGGCCTGTCCGCCGCGAGGCTTCTTGGCCATCTTGGGATCTGGTTTGAGGCGCCCGCCCTGCATGAGGTGGACGACGAAGCTGATGTCGCCGAAGTTGAGCAGCAGGTACTTGGCGTGTGATGTAACCGAGTCGAGAGGCTGGCCATAAGCGTCTTCGGGCCTGGGGCTGAACGTCTTCAGCACTGTGAAGCTGAGGGGCTTGAACCCGATCAGGCGGCGCCCTGCGTATTGCTCGCTCAGGCGTTCTGCGTGGGCTCTGATCTCGGGGATCTCGGGCACCGACGCACCTCTGCCTAGAACTCGACGCTCGAGTTGACGGCCGAAAAGGCGCTGTCGAGACGGCCGATGACGCCCTGATTGGCCGTGAGTTTGGCGACCTCGCCCTTGATCGAGATTCGTCCGGATTGGAACGCCTCCAGGGCATTGGAGCGTCCCTCGTGCACGGCAACGGCGGTTTCATAGTCCTGGGTGAAGGCGACATCGCTGGAGGAAGCGACTCCGGCCTGGACGTACACCTCGCCACGATCGAAGGTGATGAAATAGGCGACCTCGCCGAACGGTGTCCCGGTGACGACCTGCTGCAACACCAGCTCGGTGTCGGCGGCTGCCTCGGCCAGTTCGGCATCGGTCGAGACGGCAGCTCTCACCGCATCGAGCCACTCTGAACTGAGGTACTTCACGGCCCTGAGCCTACGGTGTCTCGATGGTCGTTGTGTCAGATGACGGGCTCGAGCGGCCCGACCCCAGTGCCCCGGTCGACCGTTGGTGGTTCGAGTTCTGCGACCAGGCCGCGGATGCATTCGGATGGGTCGAGTTCAGGCACTACCCCCCGCTGGGGCTGGCTCACTATTCGTGCGCGGTCACCGGATTCGACCGGTCGCTCATCGTTGCGGTCGACGACGCAATCACCATGAGGCAGCCGACCCGTTCGCTCGAGTTCCGCAATTCGGGAATGTGGGCGCACCACGTGTGCGAGGAACCGTGGGAACGATGGACGGTTGGTCTCGAGGCCTTTGGGGTCGAGCTGGATCGGCCCGACGATGCCCTGGAGGTGCATGCGAGGGGCCGGCTGGTGCCCTTGGGGCTGGACCTCGAGTGGTACGCCACCGACGCTCCCGAAGGTTCCGCACAGCGTTGCCGCGTGGTTGGAGATCTGCTGTTGGGGCCCGATGTGATCGAGATCGACTCGAGCGGCTGGCGCGGGCGATCGTGGGCTTCGCCCGGCCCACAAGTCAGGGGCGAACGCCTCAGCGACGATCCGCTGCAGCAGCCGCACGCGCCTGCGCTGACAGCATCGGTGGCAGGCGACAACCCTGGTAGGTGGACACACCGCCGCTGGGTTGTCGAGGTCGACGGCTCTTGGGGATGGTTCGAGCTGGGCGACGATCTAGCCTCGTGGGCGTGAACTTTCCGATCCGTCGCCTCCGTCGATTGCGAACCACTCCTGCGATGCGTCGCCTGGTAGCCCAGACCAGGCTGGGTGTGGACGACCTGATCGCCCCGTTGTTCGTCCGCGAGGCGATCGACACCCCGGTGCCCATCTCGTCGTTGCCCGGTGTGGTGCAACACACTCAGGAATCGCTCGTGGCCGAGGTGTCGGCCCTGCGCGATCTGGGTGTGCCTGCGATCATGCTGTTCGGTGTGCCCCTGCACAAGGATCCCGAGGGGTCGCAGGCCTGGAACCCCGACGGTGTCGTGCAGGTGGCCCTGCGCAATCTCAGGGCCCAATTCGGCGACGACGTGGTGCTGATGGCCGACCTGTGCGTCGACGAATACACCGATCACGGTCACTGCGGAATCGTCGTCGACGGCGATGTCGACAACGATCAGACGCTGGTGTTGTACCAGGCTGCCGCGGTTGCCCAGGCCAACGCCGGGGCTCACGTCGTGGCGCCCTCGGGCATGATGGATGGCCAGGTTGCCGCGATCAGGGCCGCACTGGATGGCAGCGGTCACATCAACACCGCGATTCTGGCCTACAGCGCCAAGTACGCATCGGCCGAGTATGGGCCATTTCGTGATGCCGTCGACGTTCAGATCGCGGGTGGTGGCAACCGAAAGAGCTACCAGCAAGATCCCGCCAACCGGCGTGAGTCGATGGAAGAGATCGCCTTCGACCTCGACGAGGGTGCCGACATGGTCATGGTGAAGCCAGCCCTGTCGTACCTGGACATCATCTCCGACGCCAGGCTGCGCTTCGACGTACCGCTGGCCGCCTACCACGTCTCGGGCGAGTACGCGATGTTGAAGGCCGCCGGCGCCAACGGCTGGATCGACGAGACCGCAACCATGTTCGAACACCTGACCTCGATCAAGCGAGCCGGAGCCGACATGATCTTGACCTACTGCGCCCGAGAGGTGGCTGAGATCTTGAACGGCTGAACGGCGGCCTAGAACACTCGACTGGCATCTTCGAAGAACCGTCCGAGGGCCTCGCTGGCCGGCACGTCCCGATTGGCAGGGTCGGCATAGAAGTCGGCGAGCCAGTTCCCTAGGGCGTTGCCGGCGCGCTGGTCGGGCGGCGCGAACTCCGACGCCCATCGGAACTCTCCGTGCTCCCAGCTCGACCTAGGTGCGTGCATCACCTCTTGCCACGAGTCGCCCCCGTCGGTCTGCGTCCAGCGCATGAAGTCCCGCCAGAACTCCGGCTGCCCTTCCCGGTTCATGTCGCTCCGGACCCCGGCGTAGGCGTGCGTCATGTCGATGAGTGCGCCGTTGGGTCCGATGAGCCACTTGGGCGTGACATAGGTGATCGGCGGGTCGGTCGATCTCGGATCGAGGTTCAGCGCGGACAGGATCTCCCGGTAGTACCCACCATCGGCCCCTCCGACGAATCGCTGCCAGGTCCAGGGCACCGGCATGTTGGCGTCGAGGTCGACCCCGAACTCGTCGGCGTGGAGGGCGCGAAAAACGTCCGCGGGATCGGCCTTGGGAAAGCGACGTTCGATCTCCTGGATGTACGCCACGTACTCATCGATCGGGAGGGTCCGGGTGCGGTCGGCCGGCTTGGCGTTCAGCTTGTCGCGCACCGCGTCCATCAGTTCCTCGTGCGTTCGCGGCGCCGCGGCGCGCATCTCGGTACCCGTCCCGCCGAGAGCGGGCGGGCTCGAACTCGTCACCGAAGGAGGTGGGAGATCCGTTCGCGACGGCGGAGGCAGTGGTTCGGGCACCGGGCGGGAAGGTTTCTCCTCACGAGCCAACGCCGTTCGGTCCAGGACCGAGCCGATCAGGATGCCCGCCTCGTTCGCCGAGATCAGGCCGATGGCGATGGCGATGATCATGCCGGCTATGGCCTGGGCGATCGCCTGGTCTGGTTCGATGACGGTCTCGGGCGTCGCCGTCGGATCGACCGCATCGGACCCGGCGGCTGCGGGCCCGGCCTCGCCCGAGGCGACGAACCGGTAGGTCGATCGCACCTCACACGCACCGCCGCAGTTCAGGGCCGACAGCGAGAACGACCAGGTGTCGCCGGAGCTCGGCACCGTCGCCGACAACTCGCCCGGGACGGTCCGCGGTTCGCTACACACGAACTCGTTGCTGATCACCGTCGTCTCCCAGCAGTTCGCTGCGGCGCCGACGGCCACGCCGTCCCAGCGGCCGTCGACGAGCAGGATCACGTCGAAGGCGAAGTAGTACTGCGTCTCGCGGCTACCGGTGATCTCGCCCGTCACCGTGACCGGGACGGCGAGCGTCGCGCCAGGCTCCAGTGTGGTCGGGGGCTTTGGCCACGATCCGGAGAACTGCGCCTCGGCGCCGCTGCCGTCGTCCACGCCCATCCCCTGCACCACGTGGATCGAGGTCGGACCGAGCTCGATCTGCCACGCGGGCGGTGCCTCGCCGCCCGCCGGGTTGGTCTCGGTGGCGACGAGCGACCACTGTCCCGGATCGGATGCCGCCTCGCCGCTGGTCGCGGAACCGATCGTCACCAACATCCAACCGCCGGCCAAAGTTAGCAGCACGAGGGCGGCCGGAACGGGACGACTCGCAGCCACCATCCCCTGGCGGCCGGCGATCATCCCGGCGAGCGCCCCGGCGCCGAACCACCCGACCAGCTGACCGATCTGCAGCAGCCCGGTGTGAGCCAGGACGCCTGCGAGCTGCATCACGACGACGCCGGTCGACCACGTCGCCAACCCGACCGTGGTGCGAGTGGCCACCGGCGACGCGCCTCGCCACTCGATGTGCAGCGAACGCCCTTGGAGCACGCCGAGCCCCATGCCGCTGACGAGTGCGAGGACGATCCACATCGCGCCGACCGAGGTCCCGACGGCGAACATCATCACCGCAGCACCGACGATCGCGACGACGAGCCGGGCGACGTCGAAGACGATGCGGACACGACTCGGCCGCCGAACCGCGGCGATCGCCACGACCGAGGCGGCCGCCGTCACGATCACCGACACGATGGCCACGAGCCACGCCCCGAGCGACCAGCCGAACCCGAGCATCACGGTGACCTCCCTCTTGCAGGGACGCGGTCACCCTACGGTGGTGGGTCAGCAGCCGCCAGGGCCGAACGTCGGACTCATGGCGTTCCTCGCGGTGCGCGCGAGTCAAGGGCGGCGCCCCGGCGGCCACTTCCCGACCTCGCCGCAGCGTCGGGCGCGGCGTTCGCCACCATCGTGCTCGCGCAGGCCGCGAATGCGTTCGCCTGCCGCGCTGCCCGGGACGCCGCATGGCGCATCCCGCTCCGGTCGACACGCTGAGTGGCACCTTGTCCCGCCACGCCGTGCTCACTGCGCTCGATGACGCCGTGCGCACCGACCGTCGGTCGGGGTTGGCGACGGCCGCGGTCTACTTCGATCTCGACGGGTTGAAGCTGATCAACGATCGTGATGCCATGAGGCCGGCGACCGGATGATTCACGACTTCGCGGGTGCTGCGCTCCACCACGTGCGCAGCACCGACCGTCTCGGCCGGATGGGCGGCGACGAGTTCTTGCTCGTGTGCCCGAACTCGACCATGGCCGAACGCAGCCTCGCCTGGCTCGCCCACCGAGCCGCAGCCGTCAACCTCGGCCTTACCCACCATGACGGCCGGCAACTCGCCACCAGATAGGCGGGCCGGGGCTGACAACGAGGGAACGACACCTACAGCGATCTGCCATCCAGCGCGGCCGACTCTCACCCTCGAACACCGGCTCTTCGGGCGGTCAGGACCCACCAACAACGCTACGCCCCACCCCTCACCCACGAAAGAGCGACTTGCTCAGCAGTCTCCTAGAACCAGGGTCGCCGATCGGTCAGGACCGTGTACAGGACCCGGTCTCTCAACGCTTCGGCCTGTTCCTGGGTCAGGAACGGAATCTCGACGCTGCCTTCGGCGGTTCTGAGCACGAAGGTGGCCACGCCCCTCCTTCGCTGATACAGGTTCTGCGTCACCGTCGCCCTCTGGACCCTGCGCATGGTCACCTCGGTGCGTTCGGTTGACAACACGCCTCGGCTGGTGGCCAGCCCTGTTTCGGTGAGGTCCCATCTCCACGACCGCTGCAGCGCCCTGTTGTACAGCCACAGCGGAGCGAGCGCTGCCCACGCCAGCAAGGCGAGGGGCGAGGTAGTGATCGCTGCGGCCGTCGTTCCCACCAGCACCGCCACAGCGGGCCAGCGAAACCAATACAGGGTCGCGCTCGGATCGATCGTGCGCTCCAGATCGGCCAGGCGGGCGTCGGCATCGATGGTGAGGCAGCGCAACACATCCAGTTCGCTTCTGCTGGCGCCGGGCAACCTCAGCGAGTCGCTTTCGCCCGCCGTTGGCAGCCTGATGGTTCGGTGGTCGACCAGGCGCTGCAGGAGGCTCTGATCGGTTTCCAGCTGCTGTATTCGCGTGATGGCACTGGATGCACTACGCCTGTCGAACAGCCCAGACTCGCGCCGCAGAACCCGGTCGTCTCGGCTGAGGGTGAGGTCGAACTCGGTCACGAAGGTCCAGGCGATCTGCAGAGCCACCAGCGCACCCAGAGCGACCACCAACGTCAGCGCGATCGATACGGCCAGCGACCCGACCTGAGGTAGATCACCGGGCACAGCGCTCTCGGGCCACAGGCCGAATGTGCCCAGCACGTCGTCGGCCATGCCCATCAGGGGTGCGATCAGCACCAACCCGGCCAGTGGCCGGTTGGTCAGCGCCATTACCACCAGGTCCGACGCAGAGCGCTTGGCCAGCACCTCGCGCTGTGGGGCGGCCGGCGGTGCATCGCCCGTTTCGCCAGGCGATGGCGTGGCCCGAACGACCCCCGAGCCCGCCAAACGTTGAAGTGCTTCAGCGATATCGCGCGACGTGGCCGAAACGACGATCTCGGCTTCTCCGCCCGCAGTGTCGATCTTCACCTCGACCAGGCCGATCGGCCTGTGTAGAAGCTGCTGCTCGATGTCGACGCTCTGGATCCGCGCCAGCGGCACGACCACTCGTCTGGACGACACAACTCCGCTATCGACGATGAGGGTGTCGTTCTCGACCACGAAGGTGTAGCGGTACCAAGCGACCACCGCCCACGCTGCCAGCGCGGCCACGATCAGCGGGACGACAAGCAACTCGGGCCCGGGGAGGCGCCCGGTGGCAACCAGGACGGCGGCGATTGCCAGTTGGCCCAGCCCCAGGCGGCGCAGAGCTGTGATGGCGATGAACACCGGGGCCCAAACCGATTGGCGACGCCTGCTCGACAAGATGTCGAAGTCGGCGTTCATCGTTCGCCGTTGTGGGTCTCGCCTTGATCGAGTCCGGCTCGGGCGACCACAGTCTCTTTCAACGCCTCGGCGATTTCGACCGGAAGGCCCGGAACGGCCAGCGACCCGCCTGCGCTGGTGACCGTCAGCGATGCAAGGCCCACTGCGCGGTCGAGCGGGCCGCGATCGACGCGCACGTTCTGAACCCGACCGAAGGGAACGGTCTGCACCGACACCACCAACACGCCGCGCCGCACCGAGATGTCGTGCTGGCGAAGCAGATACCCCAGCCGCCGATACCTGGCTCTCAGGTAGACGACACCCGCGATTCCAACGGCCAGCACCAGGGCCGTGGCCGATGACCCCCAGTACAGCGCTTGGCGCCCGTCGGTGTTGGACGAGGCGAACGCTGTGGCGAACACGGCCAATGCGGCGGCCAGGGCGGTGAATCCGGCCAAGGCCGCGGTCGAGATGGAGAGATGTTTCGGGCTCACCTGCTCGAAGGCGTGAGCACCGACCTGCGGAAGGCTCGAAGCATCGAGTGGGTCGTTTCCGATGAGCGATCCGTCGCCCATCAACCGATCTCGAAGGCGATTCGCACCGCTCCGCGAGCGCCGGCCGCAGCGGCGTGATCGATCGCGTCGACATAGTCGTCGAGCGCGTAGGTGGCGCTGACCAGCCGACCCAGGTCGAGCTGGCGCACCAACTCGAATGCCAGCTCATAGGTGTGCTTGCCACCGTGGCTGTGTTCGGTGCCGTAGCAGTATGAGCCGACCAGCTCGGTTTCGCGATGCCACAGTGCAGTCAGGTCGGTGCTGACCTGGGCCGGCATTCCCAGCATGACGACGCGGCCCCGAGGCCTGGTGATTCCAATTGCGTCGGTGAGCGACTCGGAGTTGCCGACAGCATCGATCACCGCGTCGGCCCCACCTGCCAGCCGGGGGCCGATGACACCACAACCCGTGATGCGCCTGACAGCGCGCGCCACCTCGTCGGGCGACACCACAACGTCGGCGCCGGCCAGCTTGGCCAAACGGTGCTGATGCGGATAGCGCGCCCCGGCCACGATGGTGCCCGTCGGTGTGTGGTGGCGCAGCCCCGCGATGGCCGCCAGCCCCATCATCCCGGCGCCGAGCACCGCGACCAGGCCACCGTCGGGGACGTCGGCCTTCAGAGCGGCGTGGATTCCGGCGGCGACGGGCTCGACCACCACGGCTGAGGCGTCGTCCAAATCGTCGGGAACATCGTGGAGTTGGCTGGTGTGTGCCACCAGCACCTCGCCCCAACCTCCACCCGTCGACTTGCACGAGCCGATCTGGATGCCAGGCTCGATGTCTCCACCGAGCAGGTGGCCATAGTCGTGGCCGTCGGCCTGGGCCGCGCCCTCGAAGGGCGGGTCGAAGCCGTGGGCTGCATGCCCGAGAACGGGTTCGATCAGCACGCGGCGTCCGTCGTCGGTTCTGCCGACCACCTCGTGCCCGAGGACGAACGGGAACGTGATGAGGGGTTCGAAGTAGCGAGACGAGTGGCCATCGATCGTGGACAGATCGCTGCCGCAGATGCCGCTGAGCGTAGGCGACACCCTCACCCAATCTGGGCTCGGAAGCTCGGGTTCTGAGATGTCTGCCAGCCTCAGCGGGCCCACCCGCGCCCCAACTCCAGGCCGAAACCGGCTGGCGGCCGCTGCTGCAACGAACCGTGCTTCCTTGCGCTCGAACAAAAGGGCTTTCATGCGCCAGCAATCATGTCATGCCACGCGTGGATCTGGCTCAAAGCGTGGGTGGAGAGTCTCAGGGCAGGTACGCCATGGGATTGACGGTGCTGCCATCGATACGGATCTCGAAGTGGAGATGTGACCCCGTCGAGTTGCCCGTGCTGCCCATGAGCCCGATCTGCTGGCCCTGACTCACCGCGGAACCCTTGCTGATCTGGCGCTGCGACATATGCCCGTAGAGGGTCACGTATCCGTTGTGATCGATCATGATCGTCTCGCCGTAGCCGCTCATCCACCCCGAATAGATGACCGTGCCGGATTGGGCGGCCCAGATGGGGTCGCCCGTGTCGCCGTCGATGTCGATGCCTGCGTGGAATCTCTGGCCGCCCGTTATGGGGTGAACGCGGTTCCCGTACGGGGATGTGACCGCGCCTCGAGATGGCCAGATGACATCTGGGTCGCCGGCGGGCTGCAACACGACCGGCGCGGTGGTGGTCGTGGTGGTCGCCGCGTCTGGGCTGTCGGCCGTCGTCGTGGTGGTCGATTCGCCGCCCGATGGCTGCTCGGCGATCGTGGTGGTCGTGGTCGACGTCGTGGTGGTGGTCGTCGATGTGGCCGCACGGGCCAGGGCTTCACGTCGGGCTATCTCGCGCTGGCTGTCGCGGATGATGGCCTGGATCTCGGACTCGGCTGCCGCCATCGCCTCGATCTCTTCCTCGAGGTGTGCGATCTCTTCTGCCAGTGCCGTTCGCAGGCGCTCTTGGGCGGCGACGTCTTCTTCCAACAGAGCGATCTGGGCCTCGTAGTCGGCCTGGCGTTCGGCTGCAGCCTGAGCAGCAGCGGAGGCTTGGGTCTCCAGCAGGTCGAGGTCGTCGGTGGCGGCACGCAACTGGTCGATGAGGTCGCGGCCGTCGAGGTCGACCTGCCTGAACAGTGCGTCGCGGCGCGCGGCCTCGGTGGGGTCGCCCGCCACCGTTTCGTTGCCTCTGGGGGCTACGTAGGCAGCGACTGCACGTTCGATGGTCATCTCGCGAAGCTCTGCAACCTCGGCCGCCAGCTCTGCGATCTCGAGATCGAGACGAGCCTGTTCGCCCTGGGCTTGCTCGACTTCGATTCGCGCCCCTTCGACGCGCAGTTCTTGAGCCGCTATCTCCTCGTTCAGGGTGGCCAACGCTTCGAGCAGCTCGGCGTCTGATGCCTCCAGCAGGTCGAGTTGTTTGGCCAGCTCGGCCTTCTCGCGTCTCACCTGCTCCTGCTGCTCGCGGGCCTCGCGGATGGTTTGTTCCGGCGCTTCTTGTGCGTCGACTAGCGGCGCAACGAACACGAGAGCCGATAGGGCGCAGATGGCGCAAGCGAAGAGAGCGGTCGGTCGGTGTCGCACGGTGGTTCAAAGATGCGGCCGGGTCTGGGCCGGCGGCGAGGCGTCATCCTAATCACATCCGTCACGCGAACGTAACGATTCTTCGGCGGTCTCACCGACGGGGCCGAGGCCGCCGGCCCGCAGACGACTTATTGCGACATTTGGTCACTGTGTGTGAGAATCGTTGTCATCGCAGAGGTCGCAATCGGGGTGCATCCGTAATGGAGAACGTGGAGGACATATACCCGCTCACCCCCGCGCAGGCAGGGATCCTGTTCCACGTCCTCAGCGCCGACGACCCCGAGCTGTATTTCGAGCAGTATCGAGCCGATGTGGTGGGTGCGGTCGACGAGGCCGTTCTGGTCTCTGCGTGGACCGACATCGTTGCCAGGCACCCGGCTCTTCGGACGTTGTTCGTCTGGGAGGGGCTCGACGATCCTGTGCAGGTCGTCAGAGCCAAGGTCGAGCCCAGGGTTCAGGTCATCGACCTCCGCGACGCCGACGATCCCGATGAGGTGCTCGACGAACTAGCGGCATCGCATCGTGCCGAGGGCATCGATCTGCGGCGAGCCCCACCGACCCACGTCGTGTTTGCCAGGTTGGCCGAGGACCGCTGGCACATGATCTGGAACTTCCACCACATCACTGTCGACGGTTGGTCGGTCGGTGTGATCGTCGACGAGTTCCTCGCACTGGCCTCGGGCGAGCAACTCGAGCATGATGCACCACCCTTTCGCCGCCACATCGAACATCTCTTGTCTCAGCCGGCCTCGCTCGATGTGTGGCGGGATCGATTTGGCGACGTCGACGAGGTTCGCAGATTTGACCTGCCCGGGGCCCGGGCCCGATCACAGGCTTCGCCCCAGCGATTCGACCGGCGTCGCATCGACGTCGAGGTCGGTGAAGGGCTGGCGGACGCCGTCAAGGAGGTTGCCCGTCGGCTCCGGATCACGCCCAACACCGTCGTTCAGGGCGCCTGGGCACTTACGGTGGCGCACCACACCGACTCGCACGACGCGATTTTTGGGGTCACGATGTCGGGCCGGTCGCCCGATGTCGACGGTGTCGACGACATGGTCGGAATGTTCTTGTCGACCCTTCCGATGCGTTCGTCGGTACCCGACACGGCATCGGTCGGTGAGTGGCTCAAGGATCTACAGAGCCAACAACTCGATCTGCTGGCGTCGCAGCATGTCTCCTTGGCCGAGGTGCAGAGGTGTACGGGCCTCGCCCCGGGCACCGAGTTGTTCGACTCGATACTGGTCTTCGAGAATTGGCCGGAACGCAACACGGACCGGCCCGTTGGCCTCGAGGGACGTCGAGCCGTCGAGCAGAGCCACTACCCCCTGACCCTGATGGTGTCGGTCGAAGACCAGATCCATGTGACGATGCTGTATGAGGGAGCCTCCATCGCCGAGCCCTCTGCCCGACGTGTCGCCCAACACTTCCTGGCAATGATCGGCGAGTTGGTCGCCGACGTCGACCGCACGCCCGCTTCGATCGAGCCGACCACCGCAGCCAGCAGACGTAGACAGCTCGAAGAATGGAATAGCACCTCTGTCGACGAGGGCGACTCGTCGATCATCGAACTGTGGGCCGAGGTCGTGGCGACCAACGGTGATGCTGTGGCGCTGATCGACGGTGACCGCCAGGTCACCGTGTCCGAACTCGACGAACTGGCTCGAAGGGTGGCGTCGGGGCTTAGCGCTCGAGGTTTGAAGCCCGGCATGCCCATCGGCTTTTGCATGCGTCGCGGCATCGACGCCATAGCTGGCTTGTTGGGCGTGGTGTTGGTGGGAGGTGTTTACGTTCCACTCGATCCGACCTATCCCCAAGGTCGTCTGGATCTGATCGTCGACGACAGTCGAGTCGACATGGCAATCGTCCACGCCGAGACGCGAGGCCTGCTTTCAGGTGTTGTCGAGCTCGACATGGCCGACCTCGCATTGGCCGACCCGTTGGCCGAGTCTGCCGACCTGGCGCCGACGAGTCCGCTCTACATCACCTACACCTCGGGCTCGACGGGAATGCCGAAGGGCGTGGTCGGACACCATCTTGGCGTCTTGTCGCGCTGTCGGTGGCAGTGGGAGGCCTACCCGATAGCGCCAGGCGAGCGGCTGCTGCAGAAGGTCACGTTCAACTTTGCCGATCACCTCTGGGAGCTGTGGGGTGCGCTGCTGAGCGCAACTCCCTTGGTGCTCGTATCCGAGGAAGCAGCGCGCGATGCCCACGCCCTGCTGGACCTGGTTTCGCGCCATTCGATCAGACGACTTGTGTTGACACCATCGTTCGTCGAGACGATGGTCGACAGTATTGCGGACCTGGCCGAGCGTCTTGCCAGCCTCGAAACACTGACGCTCAGCGGCGAAGGAGTTCCCACCGAACTCGTCGAGAGGTTGCGCGCCGCGGTGCCTCACGTCGTTCCGCTCAACTTCTACGGAATGTCCGAGGTCACCATCGACGCAGCCACCCACGACGGCCGCGAAGAGGTGGCGGCATCATCGTTCCCCATCGGCCGTCCGATCAGAAATCAGCGGGTGTACGTACTCGACCGGTTGGGTCGGTTGGCCCCGGACGGAGTAATCGGGAGGATCCACGTGTCGGGCGTGGGGCTCAGCCTCGGTTACTGGGGCCGCCCCGATCTGACAGCTGAGAAGTTCTTCCCGCATCCAGTCGCCGGCGGCGACCTCGTGTACGACACCGGAGACCTCGGGCGGTGGCTGCCCGAAGGTGTTCTCGAGTTTCACGGCCGCTCTGACGACCAGGTCAAGATTCGTGGCAACCGGGTTGAGTTGGGTGATGTGGAGGCGACATTGGCTGCAGTCGATGGCGTGGCGGCCATCGTGGCAACGACGGTTGAGAGGTCGAATATCGCCGACCGGGTGCTGGTGGCCTTTGTTAGGCCGGCCGAAGGATACGACCCCAATTCGGTCGTTGCCGCTGTTCGAGACCACGCGCTGAAGGTGCTTCCGAGCTACATGGTGCCCGGTTCGATCCATCCGATCGAGACAATCCCAGTAACGCCCAACGGCAAGACCGACCGCAATGCGCTCAGCGCCCGCTGGGACTCGATAGTGCCCTCGACTCCCGACGACGAGGCCCCGGCCGACGACGACGAACAACGCATGGTCGAGGCCTGGGCGACCGTCCTCGATGTCGCGGTGGGCCCGAACTCGGACTTCTTCGACTGTGGCGGTCACTCGCTGCTTGCGCTGCGGCTGAGCTCACGACTTGCAGCCGAGTTTGGCTCTGAGATCACCCTTCGCTCGCTGCTCGAGAACCCAACTCCGCGCCTGTTGTTGGGTCACATGCGCAGCGCGTCCGAGCAGCCCAAGGCTCTTCACGTGGTGGCGATGGGAGGCCAGGAACTCGCCAGACCGCCCTTCTTCTGCGTCCATGGCGCAGGAGGGAACATCATGCGTTTCACGGGCATCGCTCGTGACATCTCGAGGTCGCGTCCCTTTTACGGGGTGCAGGCACTTGGGGCCGACGGCACCCAGAAGCCCCACGAATCACTTGCAGAGATGGCCGAGTCATATGTGTCCGAACTGGAGGCTGCGGCGCCAACGGGACCGGTGATCGTTGGCGGGTATTCGGCTGGTGGCGCTATCGCGTACGAGATGGCGCGACTGCTGGAAGGCCGCGGACGTCGACTGTTGGGTGTTGTGCTGATCGACACCTATCACCCACAGGTAGGCCCTCGGTCGAAGAACACCAGGGAGCGTCTCGGTGATCTCGTGGCGGCCGGGCCCGTGGGCGCAATAGAGAAGATTCGCGAACACCGCCGCTGGACACAACGCCGGGAGGAATGGAGTCAGGCCCGGGAGACGGCAGGCGAAGCAGTGCCAGAGACGCTTCGGTTTGCGCGTCTTACCGAAGCGATACGAACGGCTTACAGGGACTATGTACCTGCGCCGATCCCGGTGCCGCTGGTCGTCATAGGCGCCACTTCAGTGCCTAGGAATCTCGCTCACGCGTCGAACTTCAGGGGGTGGGAGTCGGTCAGCGACCAGATCGAGTTGCTGGAGGTCGCCGGCGACCACCACAACTTGTTGTCGGGCAGTCTCGCCGGCGAAACGGCGGCTGTCATCGAACAAGCCCTGCGCCAACTCGAACAGCGCTGATCAGTCGAGCCCGTCGAGTAGAGCGCCAAGCCTGGTCAACTGCTGTTCGTTCAACCCTGACAGCGCAAACCTCTGCTGGAGGCTGTCGGCATTGTGGCTGCCGCGGTCGGACTGCGCCTCCAGCGTGGCCACCAAACGGTCGATCAGGGCAATCGCTTGGGCGTCGGGCAGATCTGAGGGGGCGTAGTCAAAGAACAACTCGACCTGGTCGGCACCGGTGCGGATCAGGATCCCGAGAAGGTGGGTCCTGCGGTTCTTGTCGCCAACGATCGCAAACGGTCCCTCGACCAGCTCGATGACTCGTCCGGTGCCGGTTGGGCCAGGCACCGAACCCAACTGGTTGATGCGCACGACGTCATCGGGGCCGGTGTCGCCGTGTTGGATCGCCCGGCGGGCGCTGACCAGGTCGGTTGCGCCGAGACCTTCCAGGCACGAACGAACCTCGGCCAATGCAAGCTCGGGGTCATCGGTGGCCGTTGCGTGGATGGTCTCGGTGGTCGTGAACCACCCGACGGTGCGAGTCAAGTCCAGCGGTCTCGACGCTTCGCGGCCGTGTCGTTCGAAAGTCACCGCCAGCCGACCGTCGTGGATGAGAGGGCTGTCCGAAGCCTTGGCGGCAGCGACGGCAGCACCGGCAACCGTGTCGGCAATGCTCCTGGGTTCGGACAGCATGCGCTGGGCGGCCTGGGGCGACAACTGGCGCGACACGTGCACGGTCTCGTGTTCAAGGGCTGTCGGACGTGTGCTTACCTGCGGGCCCGATGCGGCTACGGGGGGCATGTCTCTCAGCCGCTCGACCCAGCTCTGGGTGGATGTGTGGCGCATCGGAGGGCTGTCGCTGGTGGGCTCTCGGCGCGATGACAAGAACCACTCGAGGTCCTCGGTCAATATTGCCCACGACACGGCATCGACAACCAGGTGGTGAGCGTTGATCACCACTCGTCTGGATGGCTCGGTCCCGATCAAGCCGGCGGCGAGCAGACGTCCCGTGCCGATATCGAGCCAGTCGGTCGTGGCGGTCTTTGCGCTTTCGTCGTCGGGCCAGATCCCGATCAGAGGTGGGCCGAGCGGTGATGGGTGGATCGTCTGGGTCGGGCCCGACTCACCGACCTCGAACGTCGCTCGCAGCGATTCGTGCCGGTTGACGAGCCAACCGATGGCGGCCTCGAGTTCTTGTGTGTCGATCGCAGCGGCCAGGTTCAGCACTATCCCCTGCGACCATCGATCGGGTTCCGCGAATCCTCGCTCGAAGAACCAGCGCTGTATCGGAAGCAGGTCGGTGTGACCGCTCAATGGTGGGTCACCGACAGAACTCTGCTCGACCTCGGCCGCCAGGGAGCGCACTGTCGCGTGTTCGAAGATCGTTCGCGGCGAGAACGTGAGCCCATGCTTCGACAGAGCAGCGGCAATCCTGATGGCAACGATCGAGTCACCGCCCAGGTCGAAGAAGTCGTCGTCGGGGCCGATTGTCTCGATCCCCAGGGCACTGCGCCAGGCATCCAAGAGGTGCGCTTCGACCTCGTTCGTAGCGCCATCGCGATCGTGTTGGGGGACGTTGGGCTCGCTCTCCTCAGAGCGCCTCTGGTGGTCCAGGTCGGCCAGTGCTTTACGGTCGAGCTTGCCGTTCGGTCGTCGGGGCAGCCGGTCGATCCGGTCGATGCGCGATGGGACCATCGCCGGCGGCAGCGAAGCCTTCAAAGACTCCCGCAGAGCTGGTGCGTCGACGGTTCCTTCGACGAAGACCACCAACTGTTGGGTGCCGTTGGCAGCGGCTGCAACCGTCGCAGCCGCTGGTGCGCCGGCTCGTTCGGTGACCAGCGCGTCGACAGCCGCGAGTTCTATTCGGTGGCCTCTGACCTTTACCTGGTCGTCCACCCGTCCAAGGAATCGAAACCCTCCCGAGGCGTGGACATCGACCAGGTCACCGGTGCGGTACCAACGGGTCGACTCGAACTCGACAAAGCTCTCGGCGGAGAGCTCGGGCCTACCCAGGTAGCCATCGGCGACGCCGGGGCCCGAGATCAGGAGCTCGCCGGGCACGCCGACAGGACGCTTGACCGGCCCGGGGCCTACGACGATCGACCGGCTACCCGGTGCCACCTGGCCTATCGGCACCGGGTCCGATTCGTCGCCCTGGGTGATCAAGCGGTGCGACCAGACGGTGCCTTCGGTCGGCCCGTACTCGTTCGCCAGCAAGCAGCCTGGCAAAGAGCTGTGGTGCAGCCGCACCAGCGCAGCGCTGCACGCCTCACCGGCGACGATGACGACCTTCAGCGAGCCGAGCCGGCTCGCGCCGGCGGTACGCAGCACGATCTCCCAGAGGGTCGGCAACATCAGTGTGTGGGTGATCCGGTGCTGCTCGATCAGGTCGATGATGTGTGCCACGTCGTCGCTGCGGCCGTCTTGTGGCAGTACCACGGTGCCCCCGAACGACAGCGGCCACCACAGCCCGACCATCGACGAGTCGAAGGCCATCGACGAGATCATGAGGAACCGCTCGGGACTCTGGGGGTAGCTGAGCGACCTGGCCATCGTCGAGTAAGCGATGTGCGATTGGCGTATCAGAACACCCTTGGGCAGACCTGTCGATCCGCTCGTGTGGATCACGTAGGCCGGATCGGCCGGACCTATCGTGCGCTCGATCGGCGAGAACCCTGACGTCAGGGCCGAGCGAATGTCGATGATCTCCGTGCCCAGAGCCCGGTAGGCATCGGCGGCGTTGCCTGTGGGGTGTCCGTCTACCAGCACCGCGCGGCTTTCGCTGTCTTTGAGCACCTGCACCAGATAGTCGGCCGGGTAGGCGGGGTCGATGGGTTGGTAGGCGCCTTGGGCCAGCTGAATGCCCAACATCGCCATAACTGTGGCCGAGCTGCGCCTGGCCTCGACCGCCACCGTCGACGATGACAAGCCCGTGGCGTCCAGATAGCCCGCCAGTCTCTGAGCGCCCTGCCAGAGGTCGGGCCACGACAACCTGCCGCCGGCATCGATGACAGAGGTCGCTGTGGTCGTGGCAGCCGCCTTGGCCAGTATCTCTACGAGCGATGTAGCCGCGGGCTCTTCGAGCAGGCTTGCGGGTGGCACATCCGAGGGCAACGGAACGCTCAGGTGCGACAGCGGGCCGAGGTTCACGATGCTTTCGGCGAAGGCTGCCACATCGTCGAGCAGGAGCAGTGCGTTCGATTCGCTCAGCTTCGAGCCGCGGTACTCGAGGAGCAGCTCTATCAATCCATCGGTCACCTGGACGAACAGGGTTGCGTCGGCGACGGTTTGGCCAGACCACCTGACCTCTGGCCGGGCTCGATGGCCGCCGAGTTCTACCGAGTTCAGCCGTTCGAGGACGAACAGATTGGACAGTTCCAGCTCTCGTGAGGTCCGACGCCTCAGCTCCGAGACGATCGAGGCCAGCGGGACGGTTCTGTCGGCCAGGGCCGCCGTGGTTGATGCCTTCAGGCGCGAGACGACCTCGGACATCGAGGTCGTCTCGTCCCCGGTGTCGATCATCATCGGCAGCGTGTTCAGGTGGTAACCGACTAGATCGTCCATCGCCTGGTGGGTGCGTACCGATGTGACGACTCCGGTGAGGATCTCGTTTCCATCGGAGCGGCGGCGCAGTGCCATCACCCAGGCGGCCAAGAGGGTCGTGAAGGTGCTCAGGCCCGTGCCCAGCTGGTGCTCGCTCAGCCCCAGAACTCTGCGCGCGAGCCCGTCGGCCCCGTCGTGACGGCCGAGGTCGATCTCCGCAGGTGAGGGCTGCAGGCGCTCGATCCAACGGTCGAGGGCGGCGTCAGACAACCGACCTATCTGCCAGGAGAAGACGTCGGCGTTGTCGGGCGCGTCATCGCCGGCGCGCAACGGGCCGCCGCGGTACCTGTCGTCGATCTGATGCCACAGCACATCGAAGGTGCCCGCATCGATCGTGACATGGTGCGTGGCGATACTGACCGCCGTTGTTCCATCGTCGAGATGCCTTGCCGTCAATCGCAGCATCGGCCCGTTGTCCAGATCGAACGGACGTCGCTGGGCTCGTTGGGCCAGCTGGTCGAAATCCTCTTTGCTGGTGGTTGCCTGTTCGATGTCGACCTCGACGATCGACGAGGGTTTCAGCTTTCGGCGCGGCGCGGAGTAGGTCCAGGTAAAGGGAGCGTGACGAGCCGCAACCTCTTCGACCGACCTGGCCAGTTGTGCCAGGTCGATCGCTTGGGGCTGACTTGTCTCGATGTGGTAGTCGCGCGCGACGTTGTATCGAACGTTTCGCGGGTCGGCTGCCTGTTCGAACAGGATCGCGGCCTCGCCTGGCGTCAACTCGGGAGCGGTCGCGTCAGATCTCTTGACCGGGCCCTCGATATCGGTGCGCTCTCCTATCAGGGATGCGAGGTCGCGAGGTGTTGTGGCCTTGAACACCCACTCGTCGCTCGTCTCGAATCCGCCTGAGCGAAGGCGGGCAGCGAGGCGGAGCGCCCCCAGCGAGTCGCCTCCGAGCTCGAAGAAGTCGTCATCGATCGAGACCCCGGACATGCCGAGCAGTTGCTCGTAGAGCTCGACCACCAGCGCCTCTGATTGCGAACGGGGCTCGGCTCGGCCAGCACGAGGTCTGTCGGCTCTGTCTGGCGGTCTGAGACGCTCGTGGTCCAGCTTGCCGTTGGGGGTCAGTGGGAGAGATTCGATCTCGACGTAGGCCGACGGGACCGCCGCCGACGGCAGCATCGTGGTGGCAGCCCGGCGCAGAACAGCGATGTCAAGGTGTGCGCCGATCTCGGGAACCACCCACGCGACGAGCATCGGGCGAACGTCTTGTTCGTCGGGGGGTGACCACAAGCGCACGGCCACCGCGCTCACGCCTGGTTGCTTTGCTATGGCGGCTTCGATCTCGGCCGGCTCGAGGCGGATACCTCCCACCTTGATCTGATCGTCCGCTCGCCCGACGAACACCGCGGTTCGCTCGTCGACCAGTCGAACCAGATCGCCGGTTCGATACCAGCGTCGCCCTTCCAGGTCGACGAAGCGCCCAGCGTCGTCGCGGCGATCGAGGTAGCCGGGCGTTATCCCGCGGTGGCTGACGAGCAGCTGTCCGGTGGCGCCGACGGGAACGGGTCTGTCGGAATCATCGACGATGCGAAGTGAAGTTCCCGGATGAGGCGTGCCTATCGGGACGTCGGGTCCGGTAGCGAAAGGTTCGGCCTCGTGGATCATGCAGCCGACTACGCACTCTGTGGGTCCGTACTCGTTGAACTGCCTTACTTCGTTGCCGAACACCTCGCGGATCGCCTCTGCCAGCTTGGAGGTGAAGCGCTCGCCGCCCACAACGATGGTCTCGAGGCGGCACCTGGGCTCCAAGCGTCGAAGAACATCCAGGTGTGTAGGGGTTGCCTTGATCCAGGTCAGCTCGGTCATCTGGCTGATGGATCTGAGCCCGTCGACCCCATCTTCGGTTATCGGAACGATCTTGCCCCCAACCAGCAATGGGGCGAACATCGTTGTAACGGTCAGGTCGAAAGTCAGGGCAGAAAACAGTGGGGCAACAACTGGCTTGGTGCCCTCGAAGTAGAGCTCGGTGGCGTTGTTGATGTAGTCGGCCAGGCCGCGATGCGAGATCGGCACCCCCTTGGGCGTGCCGGTCGAGCCGGAGGTGAACAGCAGGTACGCCTCGTCCTCAGGGCGCGCCCGGTCGAGTCGTTCGAGGGTTCGCGGGTCGGGCGCTGGAGCCCTCTTCAGTGTTCCCAGCATCTCTGGGTCGATCGAGAGCACCGACCCAGATCGCTCGATCAGCGACCGCCTTCGTTGCGGCGGTGCCGACGGATCGACCGGCACGTACGAGGCCCCCGCCCTCAAAACAGCGAGCACCGCAATCACCGCCGTGGTGGACCGCGGCAATTCGATCGCGACTCGCGAGCCGGGGGTTACCCCCATTTCGTGCAGCGCCAAGGCCCATCGCCCCGCTGTGTTCCATAGCTCTTGGCCGGTGAGCGCAGCTTGTGTGTCGTCGACGGCCACCGTGTGGCGCTCGGCGAGGGCGTCGCGCAGGCGGCCGAGCAACAGGTCGTCGCTACGAAGTGCCGTCCCGGTGCCCCAGCGGCGTTGGGCGGCCATCTCGGCGTCCGTGCACAGGTTCAGTTGTGCAGCAGCGGTGCGGTCGTCGTCCAATAGGGCACGGGTCAGCGTCAGCACATGTGAGGCGACCGATCGAGGGTCAGGTGGCGCTACCGACCGAGCGATGTCGGCAATGAACTGACCTTCGGGCGACCCGTATGGCGTCAGTTGAAGCTGCAGCAGGTTCCGAGCATCGATCGAGCCGTTGTGAATCCACTCGACGGACACCTTGCGCGAACCGAACGCTGGGAACGCGGCGTGCGAGATGACGTTGACCAGCGCATCGACGTCGGCGGGTGGCGTGCGGCCCGGGGCCGAATGAGCGAGGGCGTCGAACACGATGGCTGCCACGCCGTCGTGGATCGAGCGCATCGGCAGGGTGAGGTCGGGCTCCACGGTTATCGGCACAACCTCGAGCACCGGTCCGATCACCGACTTCGCGACCTTGCCCCGACGGTGATGCACCGGAATGCCGACCGACACCTTTGTCTCACCGCTGAGTCGGGCCATCAATACGGCAGCGACGGTTGTCATCACTGTGGTCCAGCCGAGCTGTTCGGACAGGCTCGTCAGCCCTTCGGGCAGCCGCAGTTCGCTTGCGTCGGCGACGACGACCCGATGCGCCGGTGATGTCGTGCCTGTCTCTGCCCCCGATCCGTAGAGGTTGGTCAGCGGCGGGGGAGTCGGGTTCGCCTGCCAGTACAGCGCCGCGCGCTCGTGTCTGGTCGATGTGCCCACCGCCTGGTCGCTGATCCACTGGTGGTAGTCGGCCCGAGGACGGACCTCGCCGCCTTCGTAGATCTCAGCGGTTGCCTCGAAGACCAGCGCCGAAGAGGTGGCATCGGTCGCGAGGTGGTGGAGGTTCAGGTACCAGCTGGCAGAGCCGTCGGGGTGGGTGAAGATGGCACTGTCGTACAGGCACTCCTCGGGCCTCAGAGCAACACGTGCGC
This sequence comes from Acidimicrobiales bacterium, assembly GCA_041394185.1. Taxonomy (NCBI): domain Bacteria; kingdom Bacillati; phylum Actinomycetota; class Acidimicrobiia; order Acidimicrobiales; species Acidimicrobiales bacterium. The sequence continues at coordinate 624,340 of JAWKIQ010000002.1, read as the reverse complement.
GGGTCGCGCACCAGCTGAGAGCTTCATCTCTGGTCGCTGTTGCGATGCGAGAAGTGGGCGCCTCTCCCCGTCTTTGCGTCCAGACGGCGCCGTCGGGGCCTTCGACGAGAACGTCGCTCAACACCCTCGTGCGGGCGACCAGCTCGTCGAAGGCATCCGCCAGCCTGGCTGCGACGACTGGCCCGTCGATGTGGGCGAGCAGGGCCATGTTGTGCGCGGCCGAGTCGGGACGGCGCCGCTGGCCCGCCAACATGGCTCGCTGTACCGGCGAAAGAGGGATGCCGGTTCGCGAGCTCACCGTTGGAGTCGCGTGGCGAGGTCGACCATACGAGCCACGGTCCCGAAGTTGTCCACGGTCACCTCCGAGGGCGGTACCTCGACGCCCAGTCGATCGCTCAACCAGTCGACGATTTGAACCACCCCGAGCGAGTCGAGGGCTTCTGTCTCCAGCAGGTCGGTATCAGAAGCGACCTCGACGTCGGGATCCAGCGACAGTTCGTCGTTGATGAGGGCGCAGAGTTCTGCTTGGAGCTGGAGAGGTGTCATGTTCGTTTCGTTTCGTTTCGCATCGCCGCCAGATCCGCTCGAATCTTCTTGCGATCCGTCTTGCCGCTGGACGTCTTTGGCATGTCGGCGGAACCGGTGATCATCCAAGATGTGGGAATGGCGGGCGGGGTCAACAAAGACGTTGCGTGTTTGCGCAGGTCCGATAGCTGCACAGGGGCTGAACACCCCACGGCCGCCAGCAGCTCTGTCGGCGAATCGGCCGGGTGAGGCGCCACGACCACCGTCGCAACCCCAGGGAATGACTCCAGAGTGGATTCGATCGCATCGAGTTCGAGCCTCACGCCTCTGATCTTCACCTGGTTGTCGACCCGGCCCTCGAACACGACCCCGTGTTCGGTAGTGCGCACCAGGTCGCCTGTGCGATACCAGACCCTTCCAGCGTCGTCTGTCTGGGTCCGGTCTCGGGTCAGGTCGGGCCGGGCGAGATAGCCGTCCATCATCGTGTCTGCGCTCAGCCACAGCTCACCGACGGATGTGTTGGTGGTCTGCATCGTCTGCACGTCGCGGATGTCAAACAACGCCCCCGGCCAAGGTTCACCTATGGGAATGGCGTCTAGTCGTGCGTGCTCGGGGGCGACGTCCAGCACCGACACGACGTTCGTTTCGGCCGGGCCGTAGGCATTCTGGATATCGACCTCGGGCAGGATCTGCATCAACCTCGCCACCGTAGAAGGCGGGCACGGCTCGCCGGCGTAGGCGATCAAGCGTAGGGAGGGTACGTCGGCGGCGGAGAGAGCGCCTTGGTCGAGCAGCGCCCGCAACAGCGTTGGTACCAGGTACCAGACCGTGCAGCCGTGGCGTCTGCTGTGGTCGATGACGCTGGCCGGAAACCGCAGAACCTTGTCCGGCACCGGCGCTATGCAACACATTGCCAGCGGAGCCGCGTACAGCTCGAGGGTCGACATGTCGAAATGCAGCGGTGCGATGCCGGCGATGGTGTCGCCGTCCCCGAGCGAGTGTGCAACCACCGCCGCGTCGGCGTAGGCCCGTGCGCTTCTGTGGGTGTGCACGATGCCCTTCGGGACGCCGGTCGAGCCCGACGTGAAGATGATGTAGGCCTCGTCGCTGGGCCTCGCTCTGTGCGGGAGCCGATGCGCTGTGGTCTCGCCGGCCGTGTCGATCGTCAGCTCCGCGTCGTCGCTTCCGAACTCGGGTGCAGCGACACACCTTGGGGAGGGCGCGACACGGTCGAGTTTTTGCAGCACCTTGGCACTGGCGACGACGGTCGATGCCTGGCTGGCCCTCACGATGTCCGCGACATGTGACGCAGGCGAGCGGGGGTCGACGGGCACAACGGACGCGCCGAGGTCCAGAAGTGCATGGATGGTCAGGTGTGATTCGATGGTCTTCGGTGAAGCCAAGACCACGCGGTCGCCGGGCGAGACACCCGCGGCGCAGAGTTGGGCGGCGAGGCTGGTCGCGGCCCGATTCGCTTGTTCCCACGTCAGATCGACGCCTTGTGCTGTGTAGGCGGCGCCAGCTGGCATCTTGTCAGCCGCGCGCCTCAGCAGGCCTGCAATGGTGCCGTGTTCCGCCACAGGAACAAGTGTCGCACGAAGAGTGGCCAAATGCACGCGCTTGGTGGGTTCATTGCCACGATGGGTGATATCGGGTTAGTCTGAGCTTTCCACGTGTAATCCCGCACGCACGGGGAACGAGAGATTGCCGATGGTTGACGATCAAGACGACGACGACCTGTTTGTCGCGGCGTTCCTCGACCCCGACCACTCCGAGATCATCGCTGCTGCAGATTGGGCTGCGAAGTATCTGGTGCGGCGCGACAGCTTCGACCGCTCCGTGTGGTCGACGGCCGCCGAAGGTGGATACCTCGGCATCCACATGCCGTTGCACGTTGGTGGCTCGGGGGCCAGCCCGGTCCGTGCGTTGATGGCCTTCGAGGGGTTGGGCCGCGGCGCCGATGACTTCGGCATGGTCTTCTCGCTCGCCTCGCAGCTGTTCGCAACCCAGTCGGCGATCGTCGAGGGTGGCACTCCAGAGCAGATATCGCAGTGGCTGCCTCCGCTCGTGTCCGGCGACAAGATCATGGCCTTCGCCATGAGCGAACCCGACGCCGGCAGCGACACCGGTTCGATCACCACAACCGCGTTGCCGCACGGCGACCGCTACAGAATCGCAGGCACCAAGACCTGGACGACCCTGGCGCCCGTGGCCGACGAGGCGCTCGTCTTCGCCAACACCGACCCGTCCAAGGGTCGCTGGGGTATCACCGCGTTCCGAGTTCCACTCGATCTGCCGGGTGTCGTCGTAGGCAAGCCCATCGAGAAGATGGGAATGGGCTCGTGCCCCTTTGGCGAGATCCACTTCGACGACGTCGAAGTGGGCCCCGAAGCAGTTCTTGGTGCCGTGGGCGCTGGTCAGAGAATCTTCGCGGCCGCCGTCGAGATCGAGCGCGCCTTCTTGTACGCCGCTCAGCTGGGCCGGATGAGAAGGCTCGTGGACCTCATGATCGAGCGGTCGCGTCAACGCGAACAATTCGGAAAGCCCATTGGCCAGTATCAGGGGGTATCGCACCGGATCGTCGATGCCATGGCCGAGCTCGAAGCCGCTCGGCTGTTGGTCTACAAGGCGGCGGCACTGTACGAGCGGCGTCGTCCGATCGGCATGGCCAGCGCACTCGCGAAGCTCAGGGTCAGCGAGAAGGCCGTGGAGGTCGCCGTATCGGCGATGCGGGTCTTCGGCGCCGAGGGCTACGTGACCGAGGTCGGAATTGAGTCCGAGATCCGCGACGCTCTTGCAGGTCTCGCCTACTCGGGTACCTCAGAAATCCAAAAGAACATCGTTGCCGGGCTTGCTGCCATAGGCCGACCCGTCCGCCGAGCCAGTCGAGGTGAGTAGTCACTCGCGTCGGCCGAACCGACAGGAGAAATCTGCAATGGTTAAGCGTCAAGCTCTGGCCCTACTGGGTCTGTTGATGACCGCTGTCTCGGTGCTGGTGTTTGCACCGGCAGCGGGCGCTCACGACGCCGACGAGGCCTACGTGTACCTGAGCGTGTCCGAGTCGAGCCTGTCTGGTCGAGTCGAGCTCGCGTTCGTCGACGTGGAGCAGGTGTTCGGGATCGATCTCGAGGGCCGCGGCGATGTGGTTCTCGAACGAGTCAACGAAAGTCTCGAAGAACTCATCGCCTACACAGATCAGCATCTCCAGATCGGTGCTGAGGGGCGGCAGTGGCAGATCGAGTTCGGCGAGGCCTCGCTGCTGTTCCCCAACAACACCCCAGACTTCAACTACGTCCAGTTGGCCTTCGAGGTCGTGGTCCCCGAAGCGTCGGTGCCTCGCGACCTCGAAGTCACCTTCGACCCCTTCTTCGATGAGGTACCCGACAGGGTCGGATTGCTCCTGATCGAGAACGACTGGGCCGCTGGAACCTTCGACAACGAGTCCGAGGCCCTGGTCGCCTTCGACAGGTCGAACCGCAGTCGAGATGTCGACCTCGGCGACACCAGCAACTGGTCGAACTTCACGGCGAGCACCCAACTGGGGCTCGATCACATCCGCACGGGTCCAGACCACATCTTCTTCATTCTCGTGTTGCTGCTGCCCTCGGTCCTGGTGTTCGGCGCAACGTGGCAGCCTGGGCACGGCTTTGGGTCTGCCCTGTGGCGAGTTCTGAAGATCGCCACCATGTTCACGATCGCCCACTCGATCACCTTCACTTTGGCGGGTCTCGATATCTTGCCCTTGCCTCCTTCTCGCTTTGTGGAGTCCCTGATCGCGCTGTCGATCGCTGTGGCGGCGCTGCACAACCTCCATCCGATCGCAGCAAACCGCGAATGGTTGATCGCCTTTGCGTTCGGGCTCTTCCACGGCATGGGCTTCGCGGGTCTCGTTTCTGGCCTCGACGTCAGTCGCTCGACCCAGCTCGTATCGCTCCTGGGCCGCAACGTGGGCATCGAGTTCGGCCAGGCGGTCATCATCTTGCTGGTGTTCCCCGGCCTGTTCCTGCTCCGCCGAACCTCGTAC